>JBAWXD010000033.1:0-25354 GCA_037144275.1 Paludibacter sp.
GTTGAGATTCATAACCGAATATTTTAATCTAGAGGTATTTTAGACAACTGATATTTCGAAGCTAGTAGGAGCTCCTGCTCTCTTTATTATTTGCAAATATAATTTTTTTTCTTAAAATATCAGTAATATTTCATTTTTGTGTTTAGAATATTAAATGCGAATAATTAAGCAATGGTTATCCTGGTTAAATCTTAATATTTCTCAATTTGTCGCTTGTTTGCTTAGCAAACACACAAAATACTTCAAAATCAATACAATTAAAGTTTTTTTTAGCAAG
The DNA here is from genome assembly GCA_037144275.1 of Paludibacter sp. Classification (GTDB taxonomy): domain Bacteria; phylum Bacteroidota; class Bacteroidia; order Bacteroidales; family Paludibacteraceae; genus Paludibacter. The sequence goes on from JBAWXD010000033.1 coordinate 278, forward strand.
GGCTTGCATTTCAGTCATAAATAAGTTGTAAATTTGCATTCCGAATAAAGTTCGACCCGATAAATTTTTATCCTGAATAAAATAAAAAATAATCCTAAATGAAGAAAATAATCTTTGCTCTTCTCTTTCTGTTAAGCTTTGCACCACTAAAATCATTGGCGCAACTAAAGAATAATATCATTGACGAAGTAATTTGGGTGATTGGTGATGAATCCATTCTGCGTTCGGAAGTGGAAGAACAAAAACTCCGCGCTCAATACGATGGAGCCCCTGTGCAAGGTGATCCTTATTGCGTTATCCCGGAACAAATCGCCATTCAGAAACTGTTTCTGCATCAGGCTGTATTGGATAGTGTGGTGGTAAGCGAATCGTCGGTAATGAATCAGGTGGAAAACCGTTTGAATTATTTCATTGCTCAAATTGGGTCGAAAGAAAAAATGGAAGAATATTTTCATAAAAACACCTCAGACTTACGCGAAGAACTGCGTGATATGATTCGTAATCAGCAAATTATTAACCAGATGCAACAAAAATTGGTGGGCGACATTAAATCCACACCGGCTGATGTGCGGAGGTCCTATAGTGATCAGGCCGTCGACAGTATTCCAACGGTTCCGGCTGAAGTAGAACTGCAGATAATCAGCTTTGAACCAGCGGTTCAAATTGAGGAAATAAACCGTATTAAGGAAAAACTGCGTGACTATACCGAACGTGTGAACAGTGGTGGTACCGATTTCTCCGTTCTTGCCCGCCTTTATTCCGAAGATACTGAAAGTGCTAAACGAGGTGGTGAATTGGGCTTTATGGGTCGTGGACAACTGGTTCCTGAATTTTCGCAGGTTGCCTTCAACCTGACTGATACCAAAAAAGTATCCCGCATTGTACAAACCGAATTCGGATTCCATATTATTCAGTTGATTGAAAAACGGGGTGACCGCATTAACTGCCGTCACATTTTATTAAAACCTCAGGTTTCACTTGCAGAAAAGGAAAAAGGAATACATAACCTTGATTCAGTTACAAACCAAATACGCCAGAACAAAATCACATTCGAGCAAGGTGTTTTGGCTTATTCACAAGACAAAAATACGGCTATGAATGCTGGTTTAATGTTGAACGAAAAAAGTAATACCTCTAAATTTGAATACCAGGATTTACCACCCGAAGTGGCGAAAGTGGTATACAGTATGAATGTAGGTGAGATTTCGAAACCTTTCAGTATGATTAACAAATCGTCGAATAAAGAAGTGGTAGCGGTGGTGAAACTGAAATCAAAAATCGAAAATCATAAAGCGAACCTGACTGACGATTACCAAATGTTGAAAACATACTACGAAGGCAAAAAGAAACAGGAATTTCTGAATACCTGGATTATCAAAAAACAGAAGGAAACCTATATCAGTATCGATCCGGCCTGGCAAAATTGCACATTCCAATATCCGGGATGGATTAAGAAATAAATTAGCCCCCTAACCCCCAAATGGGGCAATTTAGGAAGAGGGACTCAATTTTAATGAATTTAGCAAAAAACACATTTTCGAATTTCCCCCTTGGGGGGTTAGGGGGCTTTAGGCACATCGTATTATTCGCTGTGCTGTGTTTGTTTATAGCCCTGGGTCAGGCACAGATTCATCCCCGACAATTAAGGAATCAGGTGCTTCAAAGCATGAATCCTCCAAAACCGCAAATAAAGGCAATAAAATCAAGACCAGCGGCTCAGAAAATCAATGCCATTCAGTATAAATTGACGCCAGCTCCTTCCGCTATCGGGGCTAAAGGTGTGACACTGGTTTATCTTGAAAATTGCGACCAATTATCATTTGATAAAATTCAGAGTCCCGATATGCAATTGCTGAAAGGGAATGTTCGTTTTCGCCACGACAATGCCCGACTTTATTGCGATAGCGCCTACTTTTTCGAAAAAGCAAATTCATTTAATGCCTATGGTCACGTACGAATTGTTCAGGGCGATACAATTTTTATTTTTGGCGATATTCTGTATTACAACGGGAACACTAAGTTGGCACGCTTACGTCATCGGGTGAGAATGGAAAACCGTAAAACCACACTTACTACAGACAGTCTGAACTACGACCGAATAACAAATCAAGCCTATTACTACACCGGCGGAAAAATTTCGGATGAAACAAACGACCTGACTTCCATTTGGGGACAGTATTCCACCAAAACCAATGAATCCTTGTTCAAAACCAAGGTTCACATGAACAACAAAAATTACACATTGGATGCTGATTCATTGCGTTATAATACTAAAACTAAAATAGCCAGGTTGATCAGTATGACGCATATTTTGTACAACAACGAAACGGATATTTACAGTGATAAAGGCTGGTATAATACCGCAACCGAGCAATCCATGCTGCTTAACCGATCAAAAGTGAAACATAAAGATGGGAAAACGCTCATTGGTGATACTATTTTTTACGATAAAAAACTAAAATACGGCGAAGGATTTACGAATGTGATTATGAATGATACGGTTCAGAAAACAACGCTTTACGGGAATTATTGCTACTACAACGAAAATGACAAAAACGGGTTGGCAACGGACTCAGCCTTGTTGGTCGACTGGTCGAGCAAAGATAGTATGTTTGTTCACGCCGATACCCTACATACGTCGAAAGATTCCATTTACAATGTGGCGCGTGGCTATTATCATGTGCGTATTTACCGCAACGATGTTCAGGGTTTGTGTGATTCGCTGGCTTATTCGGCACGTGACTCGGTGATGAATATGTTCGGAACTCCTGTTTTGTGGTCAGATAATAATCAACTTTCGGGTGAGTATATTCAGGCATACACCAAAAACAAAAAAGTAAATAAAATTCATATCCAAAAAGTTGCTGTCGCTATTCAGTACGAGGATTCTATTTATTATAATCAACTTTCGGGCAAGGAAATCATCGCTTATGTGGATAGCGGACAACTCCGCAAAGTGAATGTGAACGGAAATGCTGAGACCATTTATTTCCCTCGTGACGATAAAGATTCTACTTTACTCGGACTGAATAAAACGCAGAGCAGTTTTGTGGTTATGTACTTTAAAAACAAAAGAATTAACAAGGCAATTCTAACCTCGGCAACCAATGGAACAATGTTCCCACTCGACAATCTAAGCGAAAAATTGCTCCATCTCAACACCTTTTTCTGGATTGAAAATGAGCGCCCGCAAAATAAAAGTGACGTGTTCAAGACTTACCCTAAAATTGAGCGTCCCAAAGGGGGTGGAATTGACAGTTTAGGTTCTTCCGACACCGATAATAGTTCTCAATCCGCATCCGGCAGTTCTGAGAATCAGAAGAACAGCACAAATTCAAGCAACAATTCACCAGGTATAAATTCACGTACTCAGCTCAAATAAGGAAATTAAAATAAAGGAAATTAGACTTTCCAACATTGAAAAATGCTAAAAATAACCTTTCTCATCTGAAAGTTGAGTATATTTGCATCCTAAATTCACTGAGGATTAATCGTTTATTGTAGTAAAAAATGAAAATTCTAATCTGGATAGGATTTTGTCAGAGTTTGTTTGCTGCCATACTCATGTTTACAAAAAAGGAAAGTTCCGTTTCGGATAAAATTCTGTCGGGTTGGCTAATCCTTTTATCAGTCGATTTTCTGAGTTGCGGACTCAACTACGAAATCTTTAGTAAACCACTTCTTTCCAGTTCATTTCTCCTATTCAATCCGGCTTTATATTTGTATATCAAATCACTAACCCGTCCTAAATTTACCTTGAAATGGATTCAGGTACTACATTTACTACCTTTTATTGTATTCGAAATTTATGCTTATATCATCAAACAATCATTTTCACTTGACACATTTTTCTTTAAGGACGAAAATTATATTTTCAGACTGATTTTCGGAGCAGCTACCATTGCTTCCTGGCTGGTTTATAACCCATTAAGTTTAATTCTGGTACATAAACACCGAATGCATTTGCGCAACGAACTTTCCAATATCGAAAAAAATGAAAATCTGGGTTGGGTATTGGCCGTTGCTATCTTTTATGTGGTTTATTGCATACTGGCTTTTTTGATTACGGTCACAGCTTTTTACGCAAATTTAAATCCACTTACTCCGCACATTTACAACTATATAACACTGTTAGTTTTGATTTATGTCATGAGTTTTTATGGATTGCGTCAAAAAGTTGTCTCCAAACAACTACTTACCGATGAGCCGATTATTCATTATAAAAATTCAACTTTAAGTACCGAAACCAAAGCGAAAATCAAGCAAAAGATAATCACTTGTTTCGAAAAAGAGAAAGCCTTTCTCAATCCGGATTTAAGCATGGATGTTCTTTCGGAATCGCTTAAAATACCGAAATACCAGCTCACCGAAGTGTTGAACATTGAAATTGGAAAGAGTTTTTTTCAATTTGTCAACTTCTATCGGGTAGAAGCTGTAAAGCAAATGCTGACTGACCCAAACAATAAATATTCCATCGAAGCCATTGGATACGATTGTGGTTTTTCCAGCAAATCTTCATTCTACACCGTCTTTAAAAGCATGACCGGCGAAACACCCGTTGCTTTCCGCAATTCAATTTCCAACTAAATCTTATTCAAGAACTGTTCATTAGTTTTACTTTTAAAAGTTGAACCGAAACTTGTTGTCCTGATTTCAAAATACGGACTTTATTTCATGCCTTTAGCTGTATACTTGTAGCATAAATACAACAAGAATATGAAAACAAAAATGAATGTTCTTCTGACAGGAGCTTCAGGCACTATTGGAACAGAAATTATGCGTCAATTGGCACTTTTGGATACTATAAGACTTACTGTGTTTGACATTAAAAATGCACGGACAAAAAAGCTTTTTGCACGCTATGAAAATAAACTAGATATCATCTGGGGTGACATATCCAACATCGATGACTTGAAGTATTTCCCAAGAAATCTGGATACGGTTATTCATCTGGCAGCTATTATTCCACCTCTGGCTGATGAAAAACCTGAACTGGCCAGAAAAGTAAACGTAATTGGTACACAGAATATTATTCAACAGTTGGAGAAAACTTCGCCTAATGTATTCTTGCTTTACAGTTCCTCGATTGCGGTGTATGGTGATCACATTCAAAATCCATATATAACGGTGCAAGAACCACTTAATGCAGGGAAAGATGACATTTATGCACAGTCCAAAATTGAATCAGAAAAGCAAATTCAGCATTCCAAGCTGGATTGGTCTGTTTTCAGGTTGACGGCTATCATGAAAAACCACAAAATATCAAAATTGATGTTTCACATGCCTCTGTCAACCATAATAGAAATATGTACGCCTCCCGATACTGCCAGAGCTTTTATTACAGCAATCAGACATCGAAATGAATTATCAGGCAGGATTTTCAACTTGGGTGGTGGAAAATCCTGCTATATAACTTATCGTGAGTTTCTGAACAGATCGTTTCAGATTTATGGCCTGGGTAAGGCTGATTTCCCCGAACACGCCTTTGCTGATCGGAATTTTCATTGTGGTATGTATGTGGATGGTGACGAACTGGAAAATATTCTTCATTTCAGAAACGATACAATCGAGACCTATTTTGATGACCAGAAACGTTCCGTAAATCCTGTTGTCAGGCTTCTTAGTTCCGGTCTTCGTTTTTTTATAAAACAAATGCTTCTTCAACAATCTGAACCACTAAAAGCTTATAAAACAAAAAATGAAAGTCAAATGAGCCGATTTTTCTTTCCTCAGAAAAGTCCGGTCACAACAGTAACTTATTGAATTTATGGAAATTAACAGTATGTTCCTAAAAAAGTTTCTGATAGTAACTATTCTGATAGTATCTGCCCTGCAAATTATTCCTGCACAGATACTGGATCTTCATATTAAGAATATCAATCCTGAGAAAGGTCAATTGTGTATCGCTGTTTTTACGGATGAAGCCGGATTCAAAGCTGAAAAAACGTATTGGGAAACGAAATGTCCGAAAACCTTGATTCTCAATGGGAGTTTCGATTTGAAAATCCCATTAAAACCCGGCAAATATGGTATTTCTGTGCTGGACGACAAAAACTTTAACGGCAAAATGGAATATAATCTATTTGGAATTCCACGCGAAGGATTCGGTTTCTCAAATTATTATCAGCATGGCATTTTTAGACCAACTTTCGGGGATTTTAGCTTTATAATTGAAAAAGATGAAACAAAACCGATAATTGTAAGAATGAAGTATTTTTAAAACATAGAAACTTATCTCAAAACATTTTTTTCTTAAACCAAAACGCCACATTCACCAGTCCAATCATTACCGGAACTTCCACCAACGGACCAATTACAGCCGTAAATGCTTCGCCTGAATTAATGCCGAAAACAGCTATAGCCACCGCTATGGCTAATTCAAAGTTATTGCTGGCTGCTGTGAATGATAATGTAGTGGATTGCTCGTAGGTTGCACCTGCTTTTTTACTCATAAAGAACGACCCCACAAACATAATCACAAAATAGATAAGCAGCGGAACGGCAATCAAAACCACGTCCATTGGTATCTTCACAATATACTCACCTTTCAGCGAGAACATTACCACAATCGTAAAAAGAAGAGCGATGAGTGTTAGTGGCGATATTTTCGGAATAAATTTGGTATGATACCATTGCTTACTTTTTATCCGAATAAGAATAAAACGTGTCAGGAAGCCGGCAATAAACGGAATTCCAAGATAAATAAATACGCTTTCAGCAATTTGTCCAATGGTGATTTTCGAAACTGCATCGCTGGTAGGAATACCAAACCAGGCCGGAGCCACAGCTATAAAAAACCAGGCATATACCGAAAAGAACAGTACCTGAAAAATACTATTGAAAGCAACCAAGCCCGCTGCATATTGCGTATCGCCTTTTGCCAAATCGTTCCATACAATCACCATAGCAATACAACGTGCTAAACCAATCATGATAATTCCATAGACATAAGGCAAATTGGCATTGTTCTCACCCGGAAAGAATTTGAAAAGCAAAATGGCCAGCGTAAACATCAATACCGGTCCGATAATCCAGTTCTGAACCAACGATAAGGTCAGTATTCGGGTATTCCGAAATACTTCGCCTAATTCTTCGTATTTGACTTTCGCCAGTGGCGGATACATCATCACGATTAAACCAATAGCAATGGGTATATTGGTTGTTCCTGATGACAAACTGTTCCAAAACAAAGCAACTGAAGGAAATAACCAACCGGAAAATACGCCAATAAACATGGCCAGAAATATCCAGAGAGTAAGAAAGCGATCGAGAAATTTGAGTCTTGTTTTCATTTAATCTAAATTTTTTATCATACATACAGCCGTTGCTGGGCAAACAGAAGTAAATTCACTGGAAGTTGCGATGTTTTCGGGTACCGAGTTACGTTCACTATTATGCCATGATATTTTCGGAAAAAATCCGGCAGCAGTTGTGGTTAGCAGGTAAAGATTTTTTAGTCCGTTGTCGCGACTCCAGGCTTCTGCTTCTGCAACCAGTTTTTGTCCAATGCCTTTTCCCCGAAAATCCTTATTCACAGCCAATGAGCGTAATAGTCCTTCAGTTCCGAATATTTCTATAGCCACACAACCAACCGTTTTTCTTTCTGAAAGTGCCACTAGAAAAATTCGTGTTCCCACACCAAGGTCACTTACGGGTAAATTATCTGTTTTGAGCAATAGTAAAATTTCCTCAACATTATCTTCTTCGGCCAATTTATAACTTATCGGTATTTCCAGTGAAATTGATTCAGGTACAATTGGAATATCTTCAGGCTCATCAATACCTGTCGAAATCCCTCCACACGAAAATTGTACCTTAATCAGACTGTGTTTCGATAGTTCAACATATTCCTCAAGCAGTGTTTTTTTTGGTTCTTCTTCCTTCATAAAATAAATTTTCAAATTATTTCAAGGCTGAAACTGTGATGCTGTAAATACCAATCTCTTTGTTTTTGAATTGTTGAATTTCCTTTTCAGTCAGATATTCCTTCAGAATCTCTACCGGCATTTCAATTTCCTTTTGTTTATGAATTTTGATGGATTTAAAACCTTGTTTTTCAATAATTCCAAGATATTCATTAATATCAATAGCTCCCGAAACACAACCGGCATACATTTCAGCATCTTGTTTCAGTTTCTCGGGCAATTCGCCTTTTATCACCACATCCGACACACAAAAATGTCCGGTTGGTTTTAAAACACGATATATTTCAGCAAATGCTTTAGTCTTGTCAGGCACCAGATTCAGTACACAATTCGATACAATCACATCAAACTGATTCTCTGCCAAAGGCATTTCTTCAATGTCGCCTTTTACGAATTCCACATTTACATAACCAAGTTTAGAATTATTTGCACGGGCCTTTTCAAGCATCGCGTCTGTGAAATCAATTCCGGTCACTTTTCCAGTTTCGCCCACAATGGCACGTGCCACAAAACAATCGTTTCCGGCACCACTACCTAAATCGAGGACCGAATCGCCTTCTTTAATTGAAGCAAACTGCGTAGGAATTCCACAACCAAGACCTAAATCAGCATCTGCATTATAGCCTTTTTCTTTTTCGTAACTTTCGGCAAAAACCGCATAATCTACTGTACAACAACCACCCACACCACAACAAGAAGTTTCATTTTGAATCTTTGACTGGTTGGCGATTTGTGAATAGCGGTCTTTTACCACGTATTTTAAATCTTCAGCCTTCATAATTCCGATTTAATTTGTTCAATATAGAGTTTATAAAATGCAGCTTTAATCTCGTCGCAAACCCGGTGAAATTCACTCCAGATAAATTGCTCGCTACCAACTGCATGGCTCGGATCGTCAAAACCAATATGCAAACGGTGCTTGACTTTTCCTATAAATGCCGGACAAGCTTCATTGGCACCACCACACACGGTTATCACATAATCCCATTCTTCACCCAGGTATTTTTCCACCGAATCGGAAGTATGTTTACTTATATCAATACCCGAACTACGCATCACTGCGACGGCTTTTTCATTCAGTTTTCCACTTGCCTGCGTTCCGGCTGAGCAAACGGTTAGCTTTTTATCAAACGATTGTAACCAGCCGTGTGCCATTTGACTACGACAAGAGTTACCTGTACAAAGAATTAAAACTTTCATATATGTTATTTTTATGTTTCTGATTTAGCAGCAGCTGATTTCTACTGATTTTATTTTGTTGAAAAAGTTTTCGAATTTTTCCAGACGTTCATTGATAGTGGAATTGCAAAGGCAGTAATTAATTTTCAATCCATCAATTTCACCGTGAATCAAACCCATATCGCGCAATTCTTTTAAATGCTGCGAAACAGTGGTTCTGCTTAATGGCAACTTATCTGAAATATCACCGGAAATACAGGTTTTTGTTTCGGCCAAATACTTCAAAATTGCCAATCGGGCAGGATGTGAAATCACTTTGGCGAATTCAGCCAGCTCTTGTAACTCATTATCAAATACTTCGGGCTTTCTCATATTATTGTGTTTTATGTCGCAAACATACGACATAGTTTTTGAAATAAAAAATGATTGATATTAAATTTTCGTTACAAATTGACGTTTTCCATCACATAATCCAATTAAACAAGAAACCGACAATCATAATTCCCCCACCTGCAATAGCGATAAATGTCAGTATTAATGGCATTTTCAATACTTTTCGAAGTATTATCATTTCGGGCAATGACAGAGCAATCACCGACATCATAAATGCTAAAGCTGTGCCAAGAGAAGCTCCTTTCTCTATTAAAACCGAAACAATGGGAACAATTCCCGCAGCGTTTGAATACAACGGAATACCAATCAACACAGACAATGGAACTGCATACCATACATCCTTCCCCATAATGGAAGCCATAAATTCTGCAGGAACATAGCCATGAGCTCCTGCTCCCACCAAAATACCCAATGCCACATACAACCATACTTTAGCAACAATTTCCTTCACAGCGTCAAATCCCATTATAATTCTTAACGTGAAAGTTATTTTTTCTTCTTCTCCGTCTTCTTTACCTAATTTGGTAGCATACACCCATTCTTCCACCCATTTCTCCAATTTCAACTTACCAATAATCCAACCGGCTACAATGGAAATTGCCAGGCCTGTACCAATATAAATACCAGCTACTTTCCAACCAAACAAACCATATAGCAGTATCACAGCCACTTCGTTTATCATAGGTGCTGCAATCAGAAATGAGAAAGTCACACCCAATGGAACACCTGATTCAACAAAGCCAAGAAACAATGGTATCGCCGAACAGGAACAAAAAGGCGTTACAATACCTAATAAGGAAGCCATAATATTGCCCATGAATGTTGATTTACCTTCCAGTGCTTTTCGGGTACGTTCGGCAGTGAAAAAACTGCGGACAATTCCAACGAAGAAGATAATCAAAATCAACAGCATCAATACTTTGGGAAATTCAAAAATAAAGAACCTGAGTGCTTCTGTAAGTTTCTCACCTTTTGTCATTCCCAAAACCGTATCAATAAACCAATCGGATAGAGTTTGCAGGTTGGTATAAATTACATACCAAACCGGCAATAATATTAATGATATGATTAGATTTTTGTTGGATTTCATTATTTCTGATTAAATAAAGTAAATAGCGATATGATAAATTCCGGTCAAGATAAAAACAACTGAAACCACACGCCTGAACCACAGTTCAAAAGTTTTGATTTGGTTATATAATTTTCCTACATTCCCAACTGCATAAGCCAAAAGCCAGGCAAAAAGAATTACCGGTAAACCCGTAGCAATGGCAAATAAAACAGGTAGATACAAACCACTTGCACTTGCCACAGTCATCGGAATAAGCATAACAAAGTACAAAACACCACTATAAGGACAAAATGCCAGTGCGAAAACCATTCCCAACAAAAGTGTACTCCAATAGCTAGCCTTGCTTTTTTCTCCTATTTTGTCGGTTAAACCTGAAAATCCCGGAAATTTTATTTTAATGACATCGAGCATAAATAAGCCTATTAAAATGAGAACCGGTCCTAACAACTTCTCGCCCCAACCCTGAAACATAAGGGAAATATGCATTTTACTTGCTCCTAAATATATAATGAGAGCTAATCCGGTATAACTGATAGCTCGTCCAAGTGTATAAACCAGCCCATTAACAAAAACACGACGGCGGTTTTCAATGTCACGACTGATAAATCCAATAGATGAAATGTTTGTAGCCAGTGGGCAGGGGCTTATGGCAGTCATCAATCCAAGTAAAATGGCTGATATAAATGCGTAATGCGAATTTTCGAGAATGCTTTGGAGAAATTCCATATCTTTAATTTGAAAATGTGAGAATGTGCCAATTTGAAAACTAAAGCAGCGAATCTATCACTTTTTTCAGTTCTGCTTTTAGTTTTTCAGGACTATTTATTGCATACATAAAGCCTTGTTCAGTTAATTCAACTCGCTTGTTATTGCTGATTACCAAAAGTGCCTGCCCTTCCGCTTTGCATTTTTTGGCTATTGCTTCATTGGTTTTTTCGTCCAAATTCACCGATTTAAATGATACTTCTCCGGTTTTAAAGTGTTTAGAATAAAGTTGTTGGATAGATTTTAGCGTTTCTGTTTCCACGGCCTGACAGGTTACGCAACGACGGGTATAATGAAAATAATACACATCAACTTTGCTAACAGCCTGAATTGACAGAAAAGTTAAAGTCAGAATAAATAGAGAAATCGCCTTTTTCATATCATATAAATTTTATTGGTTAGAATTTGTTTCAGTTCTTCGTTTGATGGCACACGACCCTTTACAACAACTTTACCATCGACCACTAATGCAGGTGTAGTCATTATGTTGAACTTCATAATTTCAACAATGTCTGCCACTTTCGTAATTGTAGCATCAATGTTGTATTGAGTTATAACTTCGCGGGTGGCTTTTTCGAGCGATTTACACTTTGGGCAGCCAGTGCCTAATACTTGAATGTTCATAATTTTAGCATATTGGTTAGCAGCAATTTGATTTTTCTTTCCTTCTTTCGAAAAATGTTTCGAAAAAAGCTTGAGCTTTTTCCCAATTTTCACGGTTGATACAATACTTAACTTTTGGGGTTTCAATTTCGCCCTGAATAAGTCCTGCATCTTTCAATTCTTTCAGATGTTGTGATACAGTTGCTTTCGCAATAGGCAATTCATTATGTATATCGCCAAAGTAGCAACTATCCAATGAAGCGAGAAATTGTAGAATGGTAATTCGTGCCGGATGTCCCATGGCTTTAGCAAAACGAGCAAGTTGTTCGTTATCAATTGTATAATTCTTATTTTTTAAAGTATTCATGATAAAAAGTATGTACTTGTTTGTTGTTCGCAAAACTACGAACATTATTTTATTCCACAAAATAATAATGGCTGTTTTTTTGATATTTCTCAAAAAGACAAGAAATAACAAAAGTTTCAGTACTTTTTAGTGAAATTTTTTGATAGAATTTTCTTTTGAATAAAATAATCATTACATTTGCTAAATTATTTTCTAACGTAAATTTAAATCCAATCCGATATGAAATTCATTGTTTCAAGCACCGAACTCCTGAGCCATTTACAAGCCATCAGCCGTGTAATAAACAACAAAAACTCGCTCCCAATTTTAGATAATTTTTTGTTGCATTTGGAAGGCAAAAGCCTTACAATGACAGCATCTGATATAGAAACCACCCTGATAACCTCAATGGAAGTGGAAACTGCCGAAGGTAACGGGAAAGTGGCTGTTGCTTCACGCTTGCTTCTCGACACCTTGCGTGAATTCTCAGATCAACCGCTGACTTTCAATATTAATGATTCTAATCTGGCACTGGTTATTTCATCTGCCAACGGGTCCTATAATTTTATTGGTCAGAATGGTGATGAATATCCACGTATGCCACAATTACAGGACGATGCACGGACATTGAGCATGTCGGTTTCTTCTCTATCGTCGGGTATCTCCAAAACGCTTTTCTGTACAGCCGACGACGAACTTCGTCCGGTGATGAACGGCATTTTCTTCGATATTACTGCTGAAAATCTGACATTGGTTGCTACCGATGCTCACAAATTAGTTCGATACAAAACAAATCACAGTTCTGTATCGCTTACCGAAGAAGAAACAGCGAATTTCATTCTCCCCAAAAAACCGGCTACTATGTTGAAAAACATTCTACCAAAAGAAAGTGGTAGTGTGGACATTCATTTTGATAGCAAAAATGCACATTTTAAACTGGCAAACTATACTATGATTTGCCGTCAGGTAGAAGGCCGTTTTCCAAATTATAACGGGGTGATACCAAAAAACAATCCGTTCAAAATTATTATCGACCGTGTAACTTTGCTGAATGCATTAAAACGAGTTTCGGTATTTGCCAATCAGGCAAGTAACTTGGTAAAATTGGCTATAAATGCTAATCAGATTCATATTTCTGCTCAGGATATTGACTTCTCAATTTCGGCAGAAGAAACAATTTCATGCCAATTTGAAGGCGATCCTATAAAAATTGGATTTAAATCTTCATTCTTAATTGAAATTCTCGGAAATATTAACGCTTCAGACATTATTCTTGAATTATCAGATGCCTCTCGTGCCGGATTAATTCTTCCTTTTGAAAACGATGAAAATGAAGAAATTCTGATGTTGTTGATGCCAATGTTGCTCAATGATTAAAACGAAAATCAGTCTATAGTCTAAGGTCTAAGGTCGAAAGTCTTTAGACCTTAATTTTTAATTTAAAATCAAACTAGTATTTACACAAGTCTTTTGACTTTAGATATTCAAAAAAATGAAACTCAACCTTAAAAACCCTATTATCTTCTTCGATCTTGAAACTACCGGAACAAATATTGTAAGTGACCGAATAGTTGAAATTTCCTATCATAAAGTTTCACCAAATGGGCGGGAAGAAACTAAAACATTACGCATCAATCCGGAAATGCCTATTCCGACAAGTGCTTCGGATATTCATGGGATAACCGATAGTGACGTGGCTGATTGTCCAACATTTAAATCGGTTGCAAAAGAGATAGTACGTGACATAGAAGGCTGTGATTTAGCCGGATATAACTCCAACCGCTTTGATATTCCACTGTTAGCTGAAGAATTACTTCGTGCCGATGTGGATGTTGACCTGATGAAACGTAAATTTGTAGATGTGCAGGTCATTTTTCACAAAATGGAGGCACGTACCCTTGGAGCAGCTTATAAATTCTATTGCGACAAAGATTTGATAGGTGCACACGGTGCCGAAGCTGATACTTTAGCGACTTACGAAGTGTTAGAAGCACAGCTTGACCGCTATCCTGAGCTGAAAAATGATGTCGAGTTTTTATCAAAATATACGACTCAGAATGATAATGTTGATTTTGCCGGTCGTATGATTTACAATGAAAAAGGAGAGGAAATCATCAATTTTGGAAAATACAAAGGCAAAAAAGTAATTGATGTACTTAAATCTGATATGGGGTATTATGGTTGGATGATGAATAGTGATTTTTCACTCCACACAAAGAAAATGCTGACAAACATTAAGTTACGTGATTTCAATAAATAAAATACCTATCTGCAAAATTTGTCGACTTATCTAAACTTCCTTGTTTTTGGCACAATCATTGCTGTGTACATAAGGTTTATCTTATTGTATTTCCCAATGAAAACGCTTTATTTTGTTTCTATTCTATTATTCCTGACGATGGCTATTTTGACATTTGGACAGGAAAATACTTCAGCTCCTCAACGCACACCCGAGCAAGAGGCCTTGAAGCAAACTGACAAACTTCAGCAAGAATTAAATCTGTCACCTGACCAGACTAAACAAATTTACGATATTAATCTTCGTTATGCAAGAGAACGTCAGACATCTAACAAACGGAGCGAGGCAGTGGAACGCATGAAAAACAAAAATGCGGATATTCAACAGGTTTTGAGTCAGGAACAAAATGATAAGCTCCAAACCAAACGTTACGAACGTTCAACACCCGAATCGAACACGGTTATGCAAAATCGTCCGGTAAATCCACCGGGATTTCGATCCAATTCAGACTTTCGTTCAAATCCTTCAACTTCCACTCCATCCAATGATGCTGCTGTGCGAAGCACATTCCGATCTTCAAATCCTTCAAACAGTCAGAATAATTCTCAACCTCAGGCAGTAAGAAAAACCACTAGCAATGAATCTGCGCCGAGAATAAATCCCTCTACTGTTCACCATTCGTTTGGAGCACCAACTATTTTTCCCAAACGGACTGAAACTCCTGCAACTCCTTCCCGTAAATAAAATATGTCAAATTCACATTTCAGTTTCAAACAATTTACAGTATATCACGATAAATGTGCTATGAAAGTGGGTATTGATGGGGTATTGATAGGCGCCTGGACTCCCATTGAGAGTGCACTGAAAATACTAGATGTAGGAACCGGCACAGGATTGATTGCATTGATGCTTGCTCAGCGAAGTGAAGCTGAGGTTACAGGCATTGACCTGGATAAGCAGGCAGTTTTGCAAGCAAAAGAAAATACTATAAAATCGCCCTGGTCAAATCGGGTTAGAATGGTTCAGAATTCGCTTCAAGAATTTGCGAGTGACACAACCGAACGTTTTGATTTGATTGTTTCCAATCCGCCCTATTTTGTAAATTCTACAAAAACACCGCTTGAAAATCGTACAGCAGCTCGCCATACGGATTTACTCACTCACGAAGAACTCATTGTAAACGCCTTGAAATTACTGAGTCCGGTTGGGCGAATTTGCCTTATACTACCGGTAATTGAAGGACAAAAGTGTATTGAATTTGCTGAAACAAAGAATCTATTTTGTTCACAACAAGTTAATGTATACCCAAAACCGTCAGTAGAAACTAAACGATTATTACTGGAATTCAGCTTAATTAAAACAAAATGTAAGGTAACAGAATTAACAATTGAATCCGAAATAAGGCATCAATACTCTAATGAATTTAGCTTATTGGCAAAGGATTTCTACTTGAAACTGTGATAGGTAATATTAGAAAAAAGAAAATGGAGTAATTCAGCAACTGAATCACTCCATTTTTAATGTTTAAATATTCTACAACAATGCTTCTACTTTAGCAGATAACACCGCTTTTTGAGCTGCACCAACTTGTTTGTCAACCAACTGACCATCTTTGAAGAATAAAATAGTAGGAATGTTTCGAATGCCATATTCATTAGGCGTATCTACATTTTCATCCACGTCCATTTTACCAATGATTACTTTGCCATCATATTCCTTTGCAAGTTCTTCTACAATAGGACCAACCATACGACAAGGTCCGCACCATTCTGCCCAAAAATCAATAACCACGGGTTTTCCACTATTGATAATTTCTTTGATGTTTCCATCAGTAATTTCTAAAGCCATAATATTAAGTTTTTTAAAATAAAGTCTCTTTAATCCCCGAAAAGCTTATTAAGACAATGTTAGTATTATTTATTTTATATCTATTATTTTTTTTTGTTACATATCAATAAACAGCAATCTATTCAAATTGTTTCGAATTTTCTACAAATACTTTTATCAATAAATTCTATAAGTAGTATAATACTCGCTAACATTTTGATAAACAGAAACTTTAATGGGCATGAAATTCAATAATTCCATCATTTTGTGCCTGCCTCAATATATGATATACTTTCGTATTTATCTGAATACGATGTTGACGTGCAAATAATACAATTTTATTGGGCGACAGTTCGTCTACTATGTGAATATATAAATTTACTTTTCCTTTATTATTCAACACCAAATCTGTGAGTTCAACCGCAAAATCTTCAGTTAAATGCTGTATTGGAATGGTCAAGGTCAAGGTATTGACCAACTTCTCTTTTGCATCATTAAACAATTCAATACTCTGGAGTTTTAACTCCAGTTCTTTCGGAATATTTGGATCAACAGGTTTATAATTCTTGTAATCTGAACCCTTTTCCTGAACTACTGCGTGAATAAAAAGATATAAATCTTTTATCATATATTTTGAAAATTCCACGTAGTTCTTACCAAATAAAACGAACTCGAAAGCCCCCACATAATCTTCCACAGTAAAAACACCATAAGGATTTCCGGCTTTAGAAGTTCCATGGCGCAGATTTGTAACCATTCCGCCAATTTTCAAAGCCTTACCTTTCAATAGTGACAAATCCTTTAAATCGACAGTAGTAGCATTACAAATATAATTAATTTCGAACTCAAATTCATCAAGTGGATGAGCTGAAAGATACATTCCAATCAAATCACGCTCTTTATTTAGCCTCTCTAGTGGTGACCATTCAGGAGCGTAAGGAATTTCCGGTTTGGCAATATCAACAGTATCTATTCCTCCAAAAAGTGAATTTCGTGTCATAGCAATATCGGTTTGAAATTTATTTCCGTAGCGTAAAATAGTTTCAAGAACTTGTTCGCCCTTGCTGTTTTCAATAAAAAGTTGTTCCCGTCGAACATCCTGAAAACTATCGAATGCACCCGAAAGTGCCAGGCTTTCCATTGCCCGTTTGTTGCAGGCTGTTAGATTCACACGTTCAATCAAATCGAACATGCTTTTATATTTTCCATTCGTATTTCGCTCATTTACAATGGCTTCCACTGCACCTTCACCCACACCTTTCACGCCGCCAAGTCCAAAACGTATATTCCCTTCGGCATTCACCGTAAATGTCAGGTCACTTTCATTTACATCCGGACCCATCACGCTCATGCCAAGGTTTTTACACTCGTCCATAAATTTACCGACTTCGGTAATATCATCCTTGTTGCGAGTTAAGTTGGCAGCCATAAATTCAGCCGGATAATGCGCTTTCAGATAGGCCGTTTGATAAGCAATCCAGGAATAACAGGTGGCGTGGGATTTATTAAAAGCATATTCTGCAAATTTTTCCCAATCACTCCAGATTTGTTCAAGTTTAGCTTTTGGTCCAAATCCTTTTTGCTCGCAACCGTCCATAAATTTCAGCCGGAGAGTTGCCATTTTATCTTTGAGCTTTTTACCCATAGCCTTCCGAAGCTCATCAGACTGACCACGGGTAAAACCGGCCAGTTCCCGGCTCAAAATCATGACTTGTTCCTGATAAACAGTAATCCCGTGAGTTTCCTTTAAGATTTTTTCCATTTCAGGAAAGGCATATTCTATTTTTTCACGACCATGTTTACGGTTTACAAACTGGGGAATATACTGCATTGGACCGGGTCGGTACAAGGCATTCATCGCTATTAAATCTTCAAATTGCGTCGGTTGAAGATTAATCAGGTGTTTTTGCATTCCGGCCGACTCAAACTGAAATGTTCCAACAGTCATTCCTTTACTGAAAAGTTCGTATGTTTTCCGGTCATCGATTGGAATGGCATCAATGTCCAACTCAATTCCAGTTGATTTCTTGATATTTGATAAAGCTTCTTTGATAATCGACAGCGTTTTCAAACCCAAAAAGTCCATTTTTATCAACCCGATTTCTTCAACAACCGAACCTTCGTACTGCGTTACCAGCATTTCCTCGTTGGTTTCTTTATCAATAGCCGTGCTGAGCGGAACAAGATTAGTCAATCGTCGGAACCAATAATTACACCGCAGGCATGAACACCTACCTGCCGCACAGTTCCTTCCAGCATTTCGGCATAACGAAGTGTGCTGGACAAATTCTGGTCGGAGGAATTACGTGCTGCCAGCAATTCGGGAACGTATTTCAAACAATTGCTAATGTTTACTTTTGGAGCTTTTCCATCAGCACCTTCAGGAAATTTATCCGGAATAAGTTTGGTCAATCGGTCGGCTTCCGAAAGTGGCAAGCGCTGCACACGTGCCACATCTTTGATCGACGACTTAGTGGCCATCGTTCCGTAGGTAATAATGTGGGCTACCCGTTCTTTACCATATTTTTCAGTCACCCAACGCAATACCTGTCCACGTCCATCATCATCGAAGTCAATATCAATATCGGGCATTGAAATACGGTCGGGATTCAGAAAACGTTCAAACAGCAAATCGTATTTAAGCGGATCAATGTCGGTAATTCGGAGACAATAGGCTACAACCGAACCTGCAGCCGACCCACGGCCGGGTCCTACTGAAACTTTCATTTTACGCGCAGCAGCGATAAAATCCTGCACAATAAGGAAATAACCCGGAAAACCCATTTCTTTCATGGTTTTCAGCTCAAATTCTATTCGTTCACGTGTTTCATCGTTCAACACTTCAGCATACCGGTGCTTAGATCCTTCGTAAGTTAGTTTTGCCAAATAATCGGCCTCTAATTTCACACGTACCACTTTTTCATAACCACCCAACAAATCAAAGCGTTCCTTGCCAAATTCCTCAAACAAGGTTTTCTCATCATATTTCTGTCGATACTGCTCCTCTGTGGCAAAATCTTCCGGAATGGGGAAAACGGGCATCAAAGCATCGGAATCAATATCATAGAATTCTACCTTTTCGGCAATCTTTACCGTATTTTCGAGTGCTTCAGGCACATCGGCAAAAATCTGCCACATCTGCTCGGGCGATTTCAACCATTCCTGCTTGGTATAGCGCATACGGTTCGGATCGTCCAGATCTTTGCCTGTGCTGAGACATATCAATCGTTCGTGTGCTTCGCCATGTTCTTCTTCCACAAAGTGAACATCGTTTGTAACCACAAGGTTGGTATTGGTTTTTTGTGCCAGTTTGATGAGTTCTGCATTCTGACGCATTTGCTTAGGATAGCACTCATAATCTGCATTTGGCTTATCGGTTTTGTGACGTTGTAGCTCTATATAATAGTCGTCTCCAAAAACCCGTTTATACCAAAGTACGGCTTTTTCAGCTTCATCCAGATTGCCGTTTTCCACTTTTTTGTGAATCTCGCCACCCAAACAGGCCGAAGAAGCGATCAAACCTTCACTGTATTTTTCTAGTATTTCGTGGTCAATGCGTGGGCGGTAATACATTCCGTCAATATAACCGAGCGAAACCAGTTTGCACAAATTCTGATAACCCTTTTTGTTCTTGGCAAGCAATACCAAATGGTAACCGCTTCGGTCTTCCTGACCGTCTTTCATAAACCGTCCGCGACGTGCCACGTAGGTTTCGCAACCAATAATCGGTTTAAAAAGTTTGTTGTTAGTTACGTCAATCTGTTTCTGAATCTCGGCTTTTTCGACATCCGAAATACCTTCGGCAGCCAGTTGCTTGTTCAGTTCTTTGATTTGGTCTTTTACCTTAGCGTTTTTCTTTTTGGCGTAATTAAAAAAATCTTTAATCCCAAACATACAACCATGGTCGGTAAGTGCTACAGCATTCATACCATTTTTAATTGCTTTGTCAACTAATCCCTCAATAGAAGACATACCATCCAATACAGAATAGTGAGAGTGAACGTGAAGATGGACGAATGAATTCATGCTAAGTTGCTGGTTTAATACAATTTACAACCGATAATTCCCGATTGAATTGGCGAGCTTAAAGATACAGCAATTTTTGAAAAGAGCTGAAAGTTTTATAAAGAAGTTATTGACAATTTCACAAAAAAAAATCAAGAAAAAGAATAGCTGAACTTTTCAATAATGTATTTTGGCAGCGTAATGGAGTAATCTTAAAAAGTTGCCGGGCGTTTCCATATCACACACTACATCCTTCTTTTGGTAGGTCTCTACTGAAAAAATGTTGTTCGTTGACTGCTCATTTTTTTCCAGATAATCCAGACAAACATAGCCACGACACAATACCAATGCTAAAATTCGCAAGAAATCGTGTTTATTTTTGGTTGGATAATTCGTTGCATTGACCAACCTGAAAATCTCTTCAACTAATTCGCTGTAGGTTTCTCGCAGATTACTGATGTTGGTTTCAGTAGTTACAAGCGTTTTAATTCCTTCGTGGTAATCTTTGTACACATCAAAAATATCGTTTTCGAGCTGCCCGAGGCTTCCCAGTTTAAAAATAATCGTTTTGTCAGCTTCGGAAAGGCTTCCCGACAAAGCGCAACTGTAGAGCAGCATGGAAACTCCACCTTTTTGAAATATTATTTCTTTGATTTCGTCACGTTTAATATCGGGCAACATTTGTTTTTTGCTCTGTACTTCTGCTTCAAAAACGCTTTTGCAATAGCTTTTTAATTGATTTTTATCAGAACAGTTTTCAAGCACTTTAATGAACAAAGTAACTATCAGTTTTTCGTAAGAGTTAGAAGAATTGCTTTCGGTAGGATTTTCAATCAGCATTTCAATTTCGGCGACAGAGCTGTTTTTTTTATCAAAAAAATCGTCAAACAAGCCGGTAATAGTTCCCAGATAAGTCATTGCCAGTCTTTCCTGTTCCGACATTTTTGTTCCTCTCAAGACACAGAAAGTCTCGCCAATCATAGCCGGGACAGCATATCCATAGAGGTAGATTTTCCGGAAATCGTCTTCGTCGAGGCTGCCATCATTTGTTTGTTTAAATTGATTGACAATTGCAGCAACCTGATTATGAAGAAATCTTTTCTGAAATTTTACATTGTGAGCAAAATTCAGAAATAAGCCAAACTGCCTAATCAGGTTCTTGAGGTAATTAATCATTTGACAGCCAAGAATTTGCGAATCTGCATTAGAATCTGCTCATCCGACCCGGTAGCCGATAGTTGTGCCTGATCATAAAAGGATTCGCGTTTTGCCAATCCTTCGGCGATAAATGTCTTTAATTCATCTCCTTTTCGATCAGCCAATAAAGGTCGTTTATTGGCATGCGATGTTTCAAGTCGCTCGGCAAGTTGCTCTACCGTTAATTTAATATAGACAGTCATGCCCTGTGAGTTCATATAAGGCATATTATCGAAAAAGCAAGGCGCACCACCTCCTGTCGCAACCACCACGTTTTCGAATTCAGCTACTTCGTGTAGGCATTGATACTCCAACTGACGGAATTTTTCTTCACCCACTTCAGTAAATAGCTGACTTACAGTCTTAAACTGTTTTGTTTCTATATGCGAATCCATATCTACAAAAGTATAGCCTAAAATATTAGCCAGCACTTTCCCAATGGTAGTTTTACCGGAGCCCATATATCCAATCAGAAAAATTCGGTTCATGTTCTAGTTTTTGGATTACAAAAATAGTGATAAATGAACAATTATTTATCACAAGAAAAAATTTACTCTATCTTTGTATAAAATTTTAAGAAAATTGGAAGTGGAAAAAGAAAGTGCTGTACTATTGCTGTTCACCGGAGGAACTATCAGTATGTCCGAAGACCCAACAACCGGAGCGTTACGTCCCATTGATTTTGACCGATTATTGGATTATATGCCTGAGTTAAAACAAACCGGTATACGGATAAAGAGTATTCCTTTTTTGCCGCTGATCGACTCCTCGGATGTACATCCGCCTGTATGGGAACGCTTAGCCAAAATAATTGAAGAAAATTACGAAGATTACGATGGTTTTGTGGTACTTCATGGTACCGACACGATGGCCTATTCGGCTTCAGCACTGAGTTTTATGCTCGAAAATTTATCAAAACCCGTAATTTTCACCGGGGCACAATTACCCATAGGAATGATGCGGTCGGATGCGAAGGAAAATATGCTTACAGCCATTGAAATAGCAACAGCCAAAGAAAGCGGACAACCGATTGTACCTGAAGTTTGTATCTTTTTTGAAGATACACTTTTCAGAGGAAACCGCACCACCAAAAAGAATGCGGAACATTTCAACGCTTTTAACTCCTATAATTATCCGCCACTGGCCAAAGCCGGGGTGCATATCAAATACTTCCGTTCGTACATTCATTATCCACATGCCGGAACTAAACTTCGGGTTCGTACCAAAATTGATCAAAATATCGCTATTTTAAAGCTTTTCCCCGGAATCACAGAACATACGGTGAATGCCATTCTGAATATTCCAAATTTGAAAGCCGTGGTTCTTGAAAGTTTTGGAGCTGGAAATGCTCCACGGCGCACCTGGTTTTATGATTCATTGAAAGAAGCCACTCATCGTGGAATTCTGATTGTAAACAAAACTCAGTGCAGCACCGGCACGGTGGAAATGGGACGCTATGAAACCAGTCTGAATCTGGTGAATGCAGGAGTAATGAGTGGTTTCGACAGCACAACCGAAGCTTTAGTAACCAAATTAATGTACCTGCTGGGTGAATATACTTCGTTGGATGATGTGAAACACCGCTTAAGTACTAGTATGTGTGGCGAAATGACTGTGATATAGAACTGCCTGAACCGGGATATTAAGCAAAATTGGAACGTTTATTTTAGAACTATACCGACCCCGTCGCTCCAAGCCACGGGGTCGGTTATTTTTTAGAAGAAAATTCGCAATTTCAAAATTTAAGTTCGAAAAAGAATTTTGTAGAATCAATAGTTTGTTAATGTAAAAGATTGTGTTTATCTTTGGTGCGGATTCTATAAATAACCCGTCTATGAAAAAGTATATCAGCCTTTTACTTCTTCTAAGCATTTTTTGCAGCCTGTCTGCGCAGCAAATTGCGGTAAAATCATTCCGAAAACTGGAAACCGACCTCGATGCTCGATTGAGCGAAACTGCACTCAAAGATTTTAATGGAGAACAAAGTGCTATTATTAAAATAGTTACCATACAAAAAGGTTTCACATTCGATTGTGGACAGATTGGTATTGTGAAAACCATCAATAAAGCCTCCGAAATTTGGGTGTATGTTCCTCACGGTGCAAAACGTATCAGTATCTTTCATGAAAAACTCGGACAAATCCGTGACTGGATGTTTACTGAACCCATCGAAAAGGCAAGCGTTTATGAAATGGTATTGACTACCGGAAAAGTTATAACCACCGTGGAAGAAACTATTGATAGTCAGTGGTTAGTGATTACACCTGAACCGGCCGATGCTTCTGTTTATCTCAATGATTTGTTTGTAAAGAGCGGAACATACCAAGCCAAACTAAAACCCGGAAGCTATAGCTATCGGGTGGAAGCACCGCTTTACCATACCGAAGCCGGAAAAGTAGAAATCACCGACACTAAAAAAGAAATAATTGCGAAACTAAAGCCTGCTTTTGGCTTTGTTACCGTGAATACCGAACCTGAAAGTGATGCCAGAGTAATCATTGATGGAAAAACACTAATGAACAATACACCCTGCAAAAGTGATGCTTTAGCCAGTGGAACTCATTTAGTACAGGTAATCAAAGAAATGTTTCAGCCTTCTGCACAAAAAGTGATTATAACCGATGGACAAACTACGGCGTTAAACTTTAAACTTGAGCCCAACTTTGCCGAAATAAGTATTACTGCTCCAACCGATGCTACACTTTATCTGAATAATGATAAAAGAGCTATCGGAAGTTGGACGGGACGACTGAATCCCGGTGTTTACAGCCTCGAGGCACGACTTGACAAGCACCGACCAGCCAAACAGGATATAGAACTTGCAGCAGGTGATGTAAAAACAGTTAATCTCCAACCCACACCCATCTATGGCACTTTGGATATAATCACCACTCCGGTAGGAGCTAATATTACAATTAATGGGAAAGATTATGGAACGACACCAAATACGATAAGGAAATTGTTGATAGGTGAGTATAAGGTGCTACTGACTAAGTCAGGCTACGCTTCAATAAGTAAAACTGTAACAATATCTGATGGAATGAATACTGAATTCGCCGAAACTCTTTCAACTGGGAAATTTGTAACAATCAATTCTACACCAAGTGGAGCAAATCTCTACATTGATGGGAAGTTTCTTGGAATTACACCATATAATGGTACTATTGTTTTGGGAAAACACAATTTTAGAGTTGAGAAGGCTAATAGAATTGTAGAGGAAACTATAAAAATTTCGCAAGACAATGGAAATTTAAATTTTAAGATTAATGCAGATTCTTTAAGTATTGGACAATTTTATCAGGGTGGAGTTATTGCTTATATATTTCAACCAGAAGATTATTATTACAGGAAAGGTGAGATTCATGGTATTATTTCTGCATTGAAGGACAAAAGTAATGGAGTTGCATTTGCAAATAAATACATTTTTCATAATGCAACTAATATCACTTTAGGGCAAGGTGATATTAATACTAACGCGTTGTGCGATTAGAAAATAGTTTAAAAATAATGGTTTAAAAAGTTGTGC
>JBAWXD010000034.1:0-24480 GCA_037144275.1 Paludibacter sp.
TCCAATTATACCCGACAGGGGAATGCAAATTCATCGATGCCGCAGATGCCGAATTATGGTATTAACTCCATAAATCTGAATTTGACAAATGCTTACTTAAAATATGATATTGATTTACAGCTCAAACCTTTCCAGTTGAACACCGGTGGAAAATTTAGTAAAGCATTGGCTCACAACCTGGGACAATATAATTTATCGAACCTGACAGCCGATATATTTACAAACAAACTGTATGTTGACAATTTAAAAAAGGACTTCAACTACGATGAAACAAACTTTGCTTTATATCTGGAAGCAAGGAAG
The DNA here is from genome assembly GCA_037144275.1 of Paludibacter sp. Classification (GTDB taxonomy): domain Bacteria; phylum Bacteroidota; class Bacteroidia; order Bacteroidales; family Paludibacteraceae; genus Paludibacter. Next base: position 304 of record JBAWXD010000034.1, read on the forward strand.
AAGTTCGGGAAACTCAGTACCACGGTTGGGGTTCGTATGGAAAACTTACTATTTTCGGGTAAAGTTGCAACCGAATCGAGAGCTTATGGCGATACATTGTTGAATATTTTCCCAACACTAAATTTAATGTATGAATTCACTCCGACTTTAAATTTACGCGGACAATATTCCCGTAAAATTTCAGCTCCATCGTATAACACGCTCGACCCTAATAGTTCCGGCTATTTCGACCAATATACGGGAACTGTTGGGAATCAGAATCTTAAACCAAATTTCTATGATAATTACAATCTGAGTCTGACCGCATTTAATTTTGTAAGTCTGCGTGCAAGCTATTCATTTACAAAAAATGTCTCGCTTATGACTTCCCAATCTTTTAAAGACTCCTTATATAGCAATCAGACCTATAAAAATTACGAAAACATAGGTAATTTTAATGCATCGCTATCGTTCCCCATTCCCTTCGACCTGATAACGAAAGGTCCTGATTTCTTTAAGAAACCAATGGATTTCAACAATATGAGTTATCTATTTTTCTATGTCGGATACAATCTTCAGAATATTGCCGGTTATGTTTATTCCGACGGCAGTACAAACGCCAAGCCTTTTTGGGTATTTTATGCAAGTACGCATATTAACATGCCCTGGAAATTAAAACTGGACGCTCAGTATCAGTTGATACCTACCGGTAATTTTCAGATTTATACACTTCATAAACCTATACAGTATTTTCTGGTGGATATATCAAGAAGTTTCTTGAAAAACAAGAGCTTAACCCTTACAGCTGAGGCAACCAAATCTTACCCGCTTCAATTATCGTTCCCCACACAATATACAAGGACAGATTTTTACAATGCCTATGATGGGTTGACATTCTGGTTTAAACTATCGTACCGCTTTGGAAAATTCCAAAACAAAGAGGAAACCGAAATTAATATTGAAAAGAAACAAATTGAAGGAGCTGGAATGAATATCAAGTAGTTAGTCGACCATAAACCCGCAAGAAGCACAAAGGGGTTCAACAATTTTTCGTTGTTCGAATCCCTTTTTTATGTCTATAGCCCGTTGAGTTTTCAGAATTTCTAATAAATCTCCGGTGAATATATTTCCGAGTAATATAGCAGCATCAGCATCCAGGCAACATGGAACAACCTCACCATCAGCGAGAATAGCAATATGGTCGCGAAGTGCATAACAATGTTTCTGAGTTTGTGTTCCAACCTCCTTCTCGTCCGGCCATTCGAATCGAGGTGCCCGTTGCAGAAAAATATGTTCCGCCAGTTTAATGCCGTTGCCGGTTGTATTATCCAGTAATTTATCTTCCGTCAAATTAAATCTGGCTGATATTCTACTCAAGAACAATGAATTAAATGGCTGACTTGATTCATTCGTTGAATTCCATAGTCGAAAGCAAATATACATATCCGGAGCAGCTTTGTGTGCAAAGTCGAGTGCCGAATTCAGGTAATCTTCCCATTTATCAGGAGCAATATTCTCCTCAGCATCATGTAGCGAAATATTCATTTGACGAATTGTATGTTTGAACAATATTTCTCTCTTTCGCTCAAGCAATCCGCCATTGGTAGTAATATTGATATATAATCCGGCTGTTTCTGCAATATTCAGAATTTCATCGAGTTGCGGGTGAAGAAGTGGTTCACCGAGTACATGGAGATAAATATAGTTGGTAAATGGACGGATTTTCTCGACCACCAATCGAAACTGATCCGGCGACATGAATTTGGTTGCCCGTGCCGTTTTAAAACAAAAGCTGCAATCGAAATTGCAGCTATTTGTTATTTCAATATATATTTTTTTGAATCTCAAATTACTTTCTATTTATTGATATAATGACTTTCAGTCATCGTATCGATTTTCATTATCAATTGATTGGATTCCTAAAATCAATAATATTGTGAATGGAAAGAATCCCAACAACCTGTTCTGTTTCATCAATTACTGTCAGAGTAGTAATTTTATTCAAATCCATCATTTCCAATGCTTCAGTCAGTAATTCATCCTGATTAATCCGTTTGAAACCCTGAGTCATAAAATCAACAGCTTTCAGGTTTTTCAGTTCATCAAATTTTTGAATAGCCCGACGAATATCACCATCGGTAATGATTCCTATTGCTTGATTTTGAGCATTATAAACCATTGTCATGCCCAATCGTTTGTTGCTGACTTCGTAAATAACATCTTTGAAAACAGTCGTTTCATTCACTTTCGGAATATCCGTAAACATTTCGTCCTTTACGCGCGAAATCAACCTACGACCCAACGCTCCTCCCGGATGGTAAAGTGCATAGTTTTCAGCTTTAAATCCACGACGTTCCATCAGGCAAATAGTAAGTGCATCGCCCATAACCAAGGTTGCTGTAGTAGATGTAGTTGGTGCTAAATCGAGTGGACAGGCTTCTTGAGTAACGCCAATATTCAACACCAATGTTACTTCCTGTGCCAATGCAGAATGCGGATTTCCAGTCATTGCAATCAGTTTGCAACCAATTTTTTTTAACGGCGCAACCACATTCAAAATTTCGGAAGAACTTCCGCTGTTGGAAATAAGCAAAACAATATCATTTTTGCTTACCATACCCAAATCGCCGTGCATAGCCTCTGCAGCATTTATAAAGATGGAAGGTGTACCCGTTGAAGCCAACGAAGAAGATATTTTATGACCAATTATGCCGGTTTTCCCAACCCCCATGATAACAAGTTTCCCCTTGCCTTCATAAATCAACTCAACCACTTCGTTGATTTCCGGTCCTATTTTCTCAGCTAAGTTCTGAAGTTCAGAGATTTCCTGTTGAAATATTTCTTTGCTACGTTTAATAAAATCCATTTTTTTAGCACTAAGATACCTAGGTCATAAAGCTGCACTAAGTAATAATTTGAAATACTAGTCTGTTGATTTACAATATGGTTTTAGATTCGAAAACTTTAGTGTCCTAATTAAACTTAGTGACTTAGTGGTTTTTCAAAATCATTTCTACAAATTCACGCACACAACCTTCACCCCCTTTTTTCTTCATCTGGATAATTCCCGGAATATTTTTAATTGTATCAAGTGCATCGGCCGGACAAGCAGCCAAACCAACCGACGAAAGTAATTCAAAACAATTCACATCATCGCCAATGTATGCCACTTCGGCGAGCGTAATTCCTTCTTTATCACAAATTTCCTTCACTGAAGCCAATTTTCCGCCTTCACGTTTTCCCTGATAGAGATAATCAAGTTTCAGTTTAATGAAGCGGCGTTCAACCATATTGGTGTTTTCGGAAGTGATAATACCGGTTTTGATTCCCTTTTCGCGAATCAGTTGCAAACCCATACCGTCGTGCGTATTGAATTTTTTTAGTTCGTCGCCTGCTTCGGAATAATACATTCCGGCATCGGTTAACACACCATCTACATCGGTAAGAAAAAGCTTAATAATAGTTTGTAGTCGGCAGTCGGGAGTGGGCAGTTTAGTAATTACTGCTTGCTGTTTACTGCTTACTGCTAACTGTTTGGTTATATTATCAATGGCAATTGCCTGTTCCAGGATTTCGCGGATTTTGGATAAATGAATCTGATTTGGTCCGTCGCTAAAGGCATGTTCTGGATCGGGATGAACTTCGGCAAAAACGGCATCTACACCCACTGCCAATGCAGCTCGCATCAGATATGGAACCATTTCACGGTTACCACCTGTTGAAGTTCCTTGACCACCCGGTTTCTGTACAGCATGGGTGGCATCGAAAACCACCGGATAACCATAACTGCGCATTTCAACGAGTCCGGTCATATCGACAATCAGATTATTGTAGCCAAAACTAGAACCGCGTTCACAAAGCAAAATATTCTCGTTACCGGAGTCACGCAATTTGTCAATCACATTCTTCATATCCCAGGGCGCCATAAACTGTCCTTTTTTTACGTTGACAATTTTGCCCGTTTTTGCAGCAGCTATGAGTAAATCGGTTTGACGGGAAAGAAAAGCAGGAATTTGGAGCATATCAGCCACTTCTGCTACCGGAGCGCACTGCCATGTTTCATGAACATCGGTTACAATTGGTAAATCGAGTTCAGTTTTAACTCGTTGAAGGATTTCCAAACCACGCTTCATTCCTAGTCCGCGCGGTGCTTTTACAGAAGATCGGTTAGCTTTATCAAAAGAAGATTTGAAAATAAGGTTAATGTCTAAGTCCTGACAAATTTGTTTAAGTTCGGCGGCTACTTCCATAGTCATTTGTTCCGACTCAATGGCACAAGGACCTGCAATTAAGACAAACCGACTATTTCCTCCAATATCAAAACGGTTAAGAACATTTATTTTGTGGGTTTCAACCATAGTTCAATTTTCAATTTATTAATTTTCAATTTCCAATTATCGGGAATTAGCACATTAAAAAATTGGGAATTAATTTGTGTATACTCTTACCCAATCAACCTCAATATTACCGGTAGTTCCGCGCTGTTTATCTTTAATAAACGAGTTGAAAGCCAGATACATTTCTGTTTCAGGAATGTTGCTTGCGGTTCGATAAACTTCAAGATTATTTATCTGCCAGATAAGTTCTTTTTTGGTCCAAATAAGTGAGTAAATATAGTATTGACTTGTATTCAGACCTGCAATTTTTATTCCATCAAAAATATTTTTGTTGGCATTACCTATATTTATTTTCTTTCCATCAAAATGGAATATCTTGACATTGGGGAGTTTATCATCTGATCCAAGCCAAAATGCATGATTAATATTACCGCTACAACGGATTTTTGCTCTGATAATTCCGTATTTCTGACGGAACTTTTCAGCAGTTTGTAATACATCTGAAGTGTAATGGAATTCTTTCTGGATAAAACCTTTTTTTTCATGCCAAGCGCGAGTAGTAAGTTTTTCACGTTTAGTTTCAAGTTTCAGAATACCTTCTTCTACTGAAACATTTTTGCCGGAATTATTAGCCTGTTTTTCATTTGCAAACGAGTGATCTTCAATCAGATTGGCACTCTTATAATGAAATCCAAAGTTCCAGTGCGATTTATCAAGGGTATTCCATTCAAATTCGTCCTGAAAAGTCAATTTGAGTGTGCGGTATTTTTCAAAACGTTCCGGCTTTTCATTTTCATAAAAAACAATGTCGGAATTTTTGGCCAATTCGTAAAAACGTTCTTGTATTACAAATTCGGGAGTACTGTGCCAACGTTTTTCATTCGCCCAAAATTCATTTGATTTTTTGAATTCGGGCTTTGTAACTTTAGTTTTTAAATCTTCATACTCTTTGATTATGAAAGAATTATGAAAGCGGGTGTAGGTTTTAAAAGCTTTCGATTTTTCATAAGCTTTCATTTTTTTAAGCGATTCAGATGCTTTTACTTTCTTTTTATCGCCCAATAATTCGTATTCAGGGGTAGCTTTAAAATTTAAGTATTGCAGCAATTCATCAGATTCCAACACTTTATAATAAAGTAAAATATCGGGGGAGTGATGAAGTTTCTTATATTTATTGGATATACGGTATTCTTCGGTATCTTTATACTTTCGGTTTTGCAAAATCTTCTTATTTTCCTGAAATTCAGCAGCTTTTACAAGGTGGTAGAGCTTTTTGTATTCAGCAAGTTCTACTGATTTTTCAACTTCAGCATAACGATGCATGGCTTTTACCAAATCAGCTTCATTCTTTTCGAGCTTAGCTGTCGGAGTGATTGCTCCAAAGAGTGTTTTCCAAAAAAGATTCATTATAATTCAAAATTTATAATTCATAATTCATAATTGAAGCTCTTTCATGAATTTTTGAATTGAATAATTAATTCAAAACAGGATTCAATATCTTCAACAACAATCGGTTTGTAATTTTCGACAGGTATAAACATTTCGTTTCGCATAAGCTCAATCTGTCCCAAAAAATGATTATAAAAACCATTCTGATTAACCAGTATTAAAGGCATTTTGTGTTCTCCCACAATGGCTGAAGTTACTATATCAAGCATTTCGTCCAGGGTTCCGTAACTTCCGGGCAAAACCACAAAAATATCCGAAAGCTCTTTCATGGTTGCCTTTCGCTCACTCATGGTATCCACCGTAATGAGTTGAGTTGGCAACGAACTTTGCCGGTTCATGCGGATAACTGCTTGCGGAATTACGCCAATAATCTGTCCATTTTTACTGGCTGCACCTTGCGAAACCGAATCCATCAAACCGCCTGTTGCTCCTCCATATACAAGTGTATTTCCACTTTCGGCAATCATTTCACCCAGTCGAAATCCGACTTGTTTATAGTTGTCGGCAATGTGATTACTTGAGGAACAAAAAACGGCTATATTCATTTTTTAGTAGATAGTTGACAGTTGATAATTGACCATCCATTAACTGCCAACTATCAACTGTAAACTAATTTAAGCGTCAATCTTTGCGTACGTGGCATTAGCTTCAATAAATGCACGACGTGGAGCAACATCATCACCCATCAGCATAGAGAAAACGTGATCAGCCTCTGCTGCATTGTCAATATTTACCTGACGTAAGGTGCGGTTCTCTGGATTCATCGTGGTATCCCACAACTGAATTTCATTCATTTCTCCCAAACCTTTATAACGTTGTGTGTGAATTCCACCTTCCGCACCACCTCCATATTTTTCAATAAATGTCTGACGTTGTAACTCTGTCCAGCAATATTCTTCGTTTTTGCCTTTTTTACACAAATAAAGTGGCGGTGTGGCAATATACAAATAACCCTGCTCAATCAATTCCTTCATGTGACGGAAGAAAAAAGTCATTATCAAGGTGGCAATGTGGCTACCATCGACGTCGGCATCGGTCATGATGATAATTTTGTGGTAACGCAATTTTTTTATGTTCAATGCCTTGCTATCATCTTCTGTACCTATAGTAACGCCTAAAGCAGTATATATATTGCGTATTTCTTCACTTTCTAGTACTTTATGTTGCATGGCTTTTTCCACATTCAGAATTTTACCACGTAAAGGCAAAATGGCCTGAAACTGACGGCTACGACCTTGTTTGGCTGTACCACCGGCCGAATCACCTTCGACCAGGAATAATTCGCATTTTTCAGGATCTTTGTCAGCGCAGTCAGCCAGTTTTCCTGGCAATCCACCACCCGAAAGAGGAGATTTCCGTTGTACCATTTCGCGAGCTTTGCGTGCTGCATAACGAGCTGTAGCAGCTAAAATAACTTTTTCGACAATGATACGGGCAGCTTTCGGATTTTCTTCCAAATAGTTTCCAAGTGCTTCACCAACAGCCATATCAACCGAGCCCATCACTTCGTTATTACCCAATTTTGTTTTAGTTTGTCCTTCGAATTGTGGTTCCTGAACTTTAATGGAAATTACAGCGGTCAATCCTTCACGGAAGTCGTCGCCACTGATTTCGATTTTCAGTTTCTCCAGCATTTTGCTGTCCTCAGCATATTTTTTCAAGGTACGGGTCAATCCACGACGGAAACCTGCCAGGTGAGTTCCACCTTCAATGGTGTTGATATTGTTTACGTAAGAGTGAACGTTTTCATTGTATGAAGTATTGTAAGTCATCGCAATTTCTACCGGTGTACCATTTTTCTCAGTATTAATATGTATCACACTGTCGATCAATTTTTCACGGGCTTCGTCGATATATTCAACAAATTCTTTCAAACCTTCGGTTGAATGAAAGACTTCTGAACGAAATGTTCCATCTTCTTCCAAATGACGTTTATCGGTTAAGGTAAGCGTAATTCCGGCATTCAAAAATGCCAGTTCACGCAAGCGGTTTGCCAAAATGTCCCATTTATAAACCGATTCAATAAAAATGCTATTGTCGGGAAGGAAGGTTGTAAGAGTTCCGTTAGTAGTGGAAGTCCCGATTTCTTGTACCGGAAATTTAGGGAAACCACATTGATATTCCTGCATGTACAATTTCCCGTTGCGTGAAACTTCAACGCGCAAATCAGTAGAAAGGGCATTCACACACGAAACCCCCACACCATGCAAACCACCGGAAACTTTATAGCTGCCGTGGTCGAATTTACCACCGGCATGAAGTACAGTCATAACCACTTCCAGAGCAGATTTTCCTTCTTTTTCGTGCATATCAACCGGAATACCACGACCATTATCGATAACGGTAATGGAATTGTTTTCGTTGATAAATACCTGAATAGTATCACAATGTCCGGCCAATGCTTCGTCGATAGAATTGTCGACAACCTCGTAAACTAAGTGATGTAAGCCTTTTACGCCAATGTCACCAATATACATCGCAGGGCGTTTGCGCACTGCTTCCAAACCTTCCAGCACCTGAATGCTACTTGCACCATAATTGGCACTTGCAACGTCTCTTGCTTTTTCTTCTTCGCTCATTTTTATTATATGTTATTTAATTTCAGTTGTTTGAAGATAGTTTTTCATTTATTTTCAATTTAAGCTGTTCTATCCAAAAAAACAGACAAATATACAATAAAAATTTGGATTTAGAACCATATCATTCTAAGAAAATCAACTTGTATTTTAACAAATAAATCAAAATACTATTTTTAGAATTTAAATATTGTTGTTGATTATAATTTATTATTGGTATATTTGTCATAAATATTTTTTTCTCTCATTAAAAATATAGAATTTTATGAATAATAATGCCTTATCTGAGAAAGAATTAGCTAACAGATTATTTGCACTCCAGGCTGAAAATGATGCATTAAAGCTTGAAAACGAAAGCTTGGCTTCAATAATCAATTCCGACCAAAGTTCTAAAAACAATTTGTCTGAAAATAATGAGAGTGATTTGAAATTTAAAAACATGGTTTGGGACATGCAAGTGGGTGTTATGATTCAAAATATTCATTCAGAAATACTCCTGAGCAATCCTAAATCGCTTGAATTATTGGGCATTAGTGAAGAACAATTGTTAGGAAAAACCTCATTCGATCCCGACTGGAATGTTATTCACGAAGATGGTTCAGCATTCCCGGGAGATACTCATCCAGTACCCCAAGCCATTGCCACTCATCAATCCGTTCATAATGTTGTGATGGGAGTTTATCGACCCTCAAAAGCTGACCGCGTATGGTTAAATGTAGATGCTGAACTACAATTGAATAACGATGGTAGTATTAAGCAGGTGATTTGCACTTTTATTGATATCAGTGAACTTAAACATGCAGAAAATGAATTGATTAAATCTCAGGAAATGCTTAAAAAATTTGCTTTCTACCTGCAAAACAAACAAGAAGAAGAAAAAGTACTTTTAGCTACGCAGCTTGATAATGAACTTGGGCAAATATTAATTGCTTTAAAAATGGATATTGGGCTGTTAATGAAAACCATTTCGAAAGAAAATACCTATGTTGACTCTATTAGTTTGTTTAAGATGTTAGATAATGTAAAGAATACCATTGGCAATTCTATCAAAACTACTTTAAAACTTATGACTGATCTCCGGTTCGAAGTGCTTTATCTCATGGGTTTTGTAGAAGCGGTACGGTTTTACAGTACTGAATTTGAAACGAAACATAGGATTAAATGCAATTTTGAAAGCGAAATTCAAAAACTTGAAATAGCTGAATATCAGGCAACTTCTTTATTTCGAATACTTCAGATAGCTATGTCAAATGTAGCGGAACATTCAAAAGCGACAGAAGTAAACATATATTTATGCAAAACTGATAAAAAAATTTCATTAAAAATTGTAGATAACGGAATTGGTTTTGATGAAAAAAAGTCCTTTAATCCTAATTCAAATGGACTAATTTTTATGAAAGAAAGGACTTTATTATTGAATGGTACTGTTCAAATTTCGAGTAAAATTGATGAAGGTGTGGTTATAAATATAGAAATTCCAATAGTGTCATAGATCAATCCATTTGTCAATATTACGTTCTATATAACTTAGCTTCCTACTCCATTTTAAAAAAATGTGTCACGCTTCAAAACATCATTTAATCAGAATAAATGTTGTATTTTTGCAGCCTGAAATAATATCTTTTCGTACTGATAGGCCGTGACCTGTCATTAACTAAATTTCATGGCAAAAAACAAAAAACCACATCCCATTCTCTCCAACATTACTATTACCGATATTGCCGCCGAAGGAAAGGCCATTGCCAAATTCAATGATATGGTGGTTTTTGTTCCCTATGTAGTGCCAGGCGATGTAGTTGATTTACAGGTAACACGGAAGAAAAGCAGCTTTATGGAAGCGCGCCCTATTCACTTTCACAGTTTTTCTGAAAATCGGACAGAAGCTGTTTGCGAACATTATGGAATTTGCGGTGGATGCAAGTGGCAGATTCTACCCTATACCGAACAAATTCGTTATAAACAAAAACAAGTTGTTGATAATCTGACCCGCATCGGCAAAATAGAATTACCGGAAGTTTCACCCATTGTAGGGTCATCACGCACCGAGTTTTACCGCAATAAACTGGAATTTACGTTTTCAAACAAACGCTGGCGTACCAACGAAGAAATTGCCGAAGGAAAGGTTTTTGAAACCATGAATGCCGTTGGGTTTCACATTCCGGGGCAATTCGATAAAGTACTGGACATCAACAAATGCTGGCTGCAAACGGAAGATTCGAACGAAATCCGGAACGAAGTACGCCGATACGCATTGGAGAAAGGACTCAGCTTCTTCGACCTTCGGAGTCAAGAAGGTTTTCTGCGCACACTGATGATTCGTACCACTTCAACGGGCGAGTTGATGGTGATTGTGATATTATTTCAGGAGGATAATGAAGCTCAGGAAGCACTATTGCAACACATTGCCGACCGGTTTCCACAAATCACTTCCCTTTTGTACATTATCAATTCCAAAGCCAACGACACCATTACCGATCAGGAAGTGTTGGTTTTCAAAGGCAATGAATGTATTTATGAAGAAATGGAAGGATTGAAATTTAAAATCGGACCTAAATCCTTTTATCAAACCAACTCGGAACAAGCCTACGAACTGTATAAAATCACCCGTAACTTTGCCGGACTTAGCGGTAATGAATTAGTGTACGATTTATACACCGGAACCGGAACTATTGCTAACTTTGTAGCGCATCAGGCACGACAGGTTATCGGCATTGAATACGTACCCGAAGCCATAGGAGATGCGGTGATTAACTCGGCATTAAACAATATTGAAAATACCTTGTTTTATGCGGGTGATATGAAAGATATTCTGAATGCCGCCTTTGTTGAAAAACACGGCAAACCGGATGTCATTATCACCGATCCACCACGTGCCGGTATGCATGAAGATGTGATTAAGGCTATTCTTTTTGCCCAGCCGAAACGAATTGTATACGTAAGTTGTAATCCGGCCACTCAGGCACGCGATTTGTCGTTATTGGATACTAACTATAAAGTTAAGGCTGTTCAACCGGTTGACATGTTTCCACACACACACCATGTTGAGAATGTGGTTTTGCTTGAGTTAAAACAATGATTAATTGATAATTGATAATTTAATATTTATGCAACAACAAATTTTTCAAACAAACTCTCCCACACGCTGGAAAAGTTTTATTTGGGTAGTTCGTATTGTCATTGTTTTTTTAATTGTAATTTTTGCATCGGTAGGCATTTCTCTTTTCAATAAAAGAGACTATGATTTAAAGGTGCTGACCTACAATGCAAAAAAATTGCCTGACCTGAATATTGATAAATCAAAAACCTACGTTTCAAAATCAGATCAGTTGGCTTTTGCCAAACAGCTTGAATTGTACCGAAAAAAAATTAAAAAATATCAGAAACACGTTAAACATACCACTTCGCCCGAGATAAGCAAATTCCTTCCGGTACGGGCTGGATTCTACGTTAATTGGAACATCAATTCGGGTATTTCGCTGCATAAAAATATCAGCAAATTAAACATGGTGCTGCCTGAGTGGTTATTTATTAAAGATTCGAAAGGAAATATTGACTCCCGGATTGAAAATGAAACACTTGAGTATATGGAGAGCAACAAAGTAGCTGTTGTTCCAATGCTCAGTAACTTCTGGAATAAAAAGTTTAACGGTGACAGTACAATTGTTGTGCTGAAAAATCCAAGATTACGAAAAATACTTATTTCGCGTATCAAAAACCTCCTTGAGAAAAATGATTTTCAGGGAATTAATATTGACATCGAAAAACTCCCGGAAAGTTCAAGTCCGTTTTTTCTCCAATTTTCAAAAGAACTTACAGAAACACTTCATAATGAAGGCTATTTAGCAACTGTTGACATAGATCCTACAGATAAAATATCAAGTTACAAAGAACTGGCTCAGTATTACGATTTTATTTTTGTTATGGCTTATAATGAGCATTATTCTGTAACTGAGCCTGGTAGTGTTTCCTCTTTACTTTTTGTCGAAAATGCCATTGACGAAGCGATGAAAGATGTGTCCTCTGAGAAAATTGTTCTTTGCGTTGGGGCTTATGGATTTGATTGGACGAAACAAACAACAGGCAAACAAACTAGCTATTTGGGTACACCAATTACATATCAAAGTTTAATTTCTAAAGCAAATGAATTGAATGAGCCGGTTTATTTCAATTTCAGTCAGGCTGATTTAACGTTAAAATATAACGACGACTACAATATTGAACATGAAATGCACTGTATAGATGCTGCCGGTACGTTTAATATTATCCGAACGGCTCAGGATTACAATGCAGCCGGGGTTTCACTTTGGTACCTGGGATCAGAGGATGACCGAATATGGAAATTTTATGGACAGGACTTGGATGCTATGTTCCTTAAAATGAAAGGATTTAATTACAAAAAATTAGAATATATTCAATCCATTTTGGCAGTTAGTTACGAAGGAAAAGGAGAGATTCTGGAAATGACCAGCATACCGGATCATGGTCATGTGGCAATAGATTACAATCCTGTCGATGCACTGATTACTAACGAAGTATATGATGATTATCCGAGCTCTTATTTGATTAAACGTTATGGTGCAAATAATCCGAAACTGCTTGCAATTACTTTTGATGATGGACCCAATAGTGATTATACACCCAAAATACTTGATGTACTAAAACAGAAGAAAGTTCCGGCAACATTTTTTGTTACGGGTTCAAGTATTCAGAATAACATTCCTTTAATTCGTCGCGAATACCGTGAAGGTCATGAGATTGGAAATCATACGTTTACACATCCAAATCTCGAGCTTACAACTGATACCCGTGAACGTATTGAGCTCCGCTCCACACGGCTTCTGTTGGAAAGCATCCTGAATTATTCCACTCTTTTGTTTCGACCACCCTATATTACAGATGCTGAACCAAAAACACTTTTTCAGATTAAATCACTTGCCATTGCCCATGATGAGGGATTTATCTGTGTAACATCCTACATTGACCCTAACGACTGGCAGGAAGATGTTGCTGCCGACACAATTGTTGCCCGCGCCATAGCTCACCGAAAAGACGGAAATATTATCCTCATGCATGATGCCGGTGGCGACCGCTCAGCTACAGTAAAAGCGCTACCAATTGTTATTGACTCATTGAGAAGCCTCGGTTATCAATTTGTTTCTGTGTCTGAATTAATGGGTAAGACGCGTGATCAAGTGATGCCGGCTGTTCAGACCAAATTCCGATTTACGGATACACTGGATCTAACATTCTTTACTCTTACTTTTATCTGGGAGCACTTCCTGGATGGATTCTTTATTGTTGCTATTTTCCTGATTATTTTCAGACTTCTTTCGATTGCTGTATTGGCTATCGTGCAACGTCAAAAAGAGAAGAAAGAAGAAAAAAGTAAACCCCAAAATTACTATCCAAAAGTAAGTATTATTGTTCCTGCATACAACGAAGAAGTGAATGCAGTTCGTACAGTGGATTATTTGTTAAAAGCGACTTACCCAGATATTGAGGTGATTTTTGTCGATGATGGGTCAAAAGACAGTACTTTTGATATTGTAAGCAAAACTTTTGCCGGTAACGAAAAAGTACGGGTTCTGACCAAACCAAACGGTGGGAAAGCTGCTGCATTGAACTTTGGAATTGAAAAAGCTTCCGGAGAGATATTGGTTTGTATCGATGCCGATACCATTCTTCCTTACGATGCTATCGCTAAGATGATACCGTTCTTTGCCGAAGAAAAAGTGGGTGCTGTTGCGGGGAATGTACGTGTTGGGAATACTGTAAATTTACTTACCAACTGGCAATCAATTGAATATACAACCAGTCAGAATTTTGATCGCCGTGCTTACGATGCCGTAAATGCCATTCTGGTCGTGCCTGGCGCTATTGGAGCTTTCCGCAAAACGGCTATGGAGGTTATCGGTGGATTTACGACTGACACTTTGGCCGAAGACTGCGATTTGACTTTGCGTATGTTGCGTTCGGGATATGTAATTCGCACTTGCAATGAATCACTAGCCCTCACCGAGGCTCCTGAAACAGTGAATAATTTCATGAAGCAACGTTCGCGCTGGACCTTCGGGATGATGCAAAGTTTCTGGAAACACCGCGATTTATTATTCAGTTTCAAGAAACCGAATATCGGATTAATTGCATTACCTAATTTGCTTATTTTCAACTTCATAATACCGTTCTTTTCCCCGTTGGTGGATATACTCTTTATTATCGGATTATTCTCTCGCGACGCGGATCAGTACATTTTCTTCTATTTGTTATATTTCTTTGTCGATTGTCTGATTTCGTCGCTTGCATATCACTATGACAATCAGAAATTTGATTTAAAGAAAGCACTTTTTCTCTTTGCTCAGCGGTTTGTATATCGTCAGCTGCTGTTCTATGTGCTGTTCAAAGCCTATATGAGAGCACTTAAAGGTGAATTGGTTAGCTGGGGTGTTATTAAACGAACCGGTAACGTAAAAGAGTGAATTTCACAGCATATAACTTTAATTCGGTGGGAATCATTAACCTTTAAAATGGTCTGTAAATCAGACATATACTTACATAAAAAGCAAATAATAACGCAAAAGGTTGGCAAGTTTCATATTTTGCGTTATTTTTACGTCCGTTTAATTATAAATCAATACCACAAATTATGGCAGTAACCATCCGTGAAGTAAGTTCAAAGAAAGAATTAAAGCAGTATATCTGGTTTGGCATTAATCTCTACAAAGATTGTGAATTTGCCGCACCACCTTTATTAATGGACGATTTGCTGAATCTGACAAAAGGGAAAAACCCGGCTCTTGATTTTTGTGAAGCAAACTATTTTATGGCTTTCAAAGATAATAAAATTGCCGGACGTATAGCCTGTATAATCAATCCTGTTTCGAACGAAACCTGGAATGAAAAACATGCCCGTTTTGGTTGGTGCGATTATATTGATGATGTGGAAGTTTCAACAGCTCTTTTTGATACGGCCATTGCCTGGGCTAAAGAACATGGAATGACTGCTATTCATGGTCCACTTGGATTTACCGATTTTGATCGTGAAGGAATGCTGATTGAAGGCTATGACCAGATTGGAACAATGGCTACCAATTATAATTACCCCTATTATGTAAAACATATTGAGGAATACGGTTTTGAAAAGGATATCGACTGGAAAGAATATAAAATTACTGTTCCGGAAGTTTTTCCGGAAAAATATTTTCGAATTGCTGAGATTGTAAAACAAAAATACAATCTGAAATCAGTGAAATGTAAATCGCGTAAAGAAATTGTAGATAAATACTCGCTGAAAATCTTTGATTTACTGAATCTTTGTTATTCTCACCTGTATGGTTTTACTAAATTAAACCAGAAACAAGTTGACTTTTATATTAAATTGTATTTCAGCTTTTTCCGACTCGATACAGTTTCTATTGTTGTTGACGAAAAAGATGAAGTAGTTGCACTGGGAATTGCGATGCCAAGTTTTACCAAAGCACAACAGAAAGCAAAAGGAAGTCTGTTTCCATTCGGCTGGTATCATATGCTTCATGCACTGAACAAAAACGATGTGGTTGACTTGTATCTGATGGCCGTTCACCCTGATTATCAGAACAAAGGCGTAAACTCAGTTATGTTTGCCGACATTATGCCTTCCAGTGCAAAAAACGGATATAAATTTGCAGAAAGTAATCCAGAGTTGGAAACAAATATGAAAATGTCGTCCCAATGGGGAAGCTTTGAACATGTAAACCATAAACGCAGAAGAGCTTACATTAAACATTTTTGAGCAAATAACACATTGAGCAGTACTAAAACTACTGCTCAAGTTTTTTTTGAGTCTCGGTTCTTGATTCTTGGCTCTAAAATCTAAAAAAAATGATACGAAAATTCGATTTCCTGGTTATTGGCAGCGGAATTGCAGGCATTAGTTTTGCCCTGAAAGCTGCTAAACACGGTAAAGTGGCTTTGCTTTGCAAAACTACCCTGAGCGAATCAAATACATCGTATGCTCAGGGTGGAATTGCATCGGTAACGTATGAACCTGATAATTTTGAAAAGCACATTGAAGATACACTGATTGCGGGCGATGGTCATTGCGATTTGGCATCAGTCGAGAAAGTGATACAGGAAGCACCTGCTCAGATTGAAGAATTATTGAATTGGGGAGTTGATTTTGACAAGAATGAAGATGGTAATTTCGATTTGCATCGCGAAGGTGGCCATTCTGAACACCGCATTTTGCATCATAAAGACAATACCGGTTATGAAATTCAGGAAAGCCTTATCCGTCAGGTTAAAGCCCATCCCGAAATCGAAGTGTACGAACATTATTTTGCCATCGAAATTCTCACACAACACCATTTAGGTGAATTTGTTACACATCATACTCCTAACATTGAATGCTATGGGGCTTATGTGCTGAACCTCCAAACAAATAATATTCATACCTTTTTATCTAAAATCACGATGTTAGCTACCGGTGGTATCGGCAGTGTTTATTCCACCACCACAAATCCCGAAATTGCCACCGGCGACGGTATTGCAATGGTTCATCGTGCCCGTGGAGTTATTAAAGATATGGAATTTGTTCAATTTCACCCCACCGGACTTTACCATCCGGGTGAACGACCAACCTTCCTCATTTCGGAAGCAATTCGGGGTTATGGAGCAGTTTTAAGAACACAGGATGGCAAACAATTTATGCAAAAATATGATGAACGGGGCTCACTCGCTCCACGCGATATTGTTTCGAGAGCCATTGATAATGAAATGAAAATTCGTGGGCATAACTTTGTCTATTTGGATGTCACGCGCATGGATCCTGAAGAAACAAAAACACATTTCCCTAATATCTATTCAAAATGTCTCGAATCTGGTATTGATATCACGAAAGACTTCATTCCGGTTTCACCCATTCAACATTATCTGTGTGGTGGTATAAAAGTTGATTTGAGTGGTCGTTCTTCAATAAATCGCTTGTATGCGGCAGGAGAATGTTCTTGTACTGGTTTACATGGTGCCAACCGTCTGGCGTCAAACTCATTAATAGAAGCCATTGTGTATGCCGATGCCGCAGTAAAAGATGCAGCTAAAAGGCTTAATTCACTGACATATAATGAATTTATACCCGATTGGAATGATGAAGGAACATCACTTCCGGAAGAAATGGTATTGATTACCCAAAGTTTCCGTGAAGTAGAACAAATTATGAGTACCTATGTTGGTATTGTTCGATCCAATTTACGCCTGGTTAGAGCCATGAACCGACTGGAAATCCTTTATAGGGAAACAGAACACTTATTTGAAAAATCAGTTGTTTCACGAGAGATTTGCGAACTCCGAAATGTAATCAGTATTGCTTACCTTATCATCAAACAGGCATTATTGCGCAAAGAAAGCCGGGGGCTGCATTACACGGTCGATTATCCCGACAGAATGCGGCACGAAGGTTGATATATTTACTAAAACTGAGACCGTCAAAGGAATAAAAAATAAGCAAAAACTATTTTAATTCCTTATTATAATCCGGAGAAATGCTGTAACTTTGAAGTCTCAGAATTATTTTTGAAAAAGAATCGGGATAATTATCAATCAGACAAATGAAACTTATACTTAGCTTTTTATTTTTGTGTATGTCTGTTGCTGGTATTTATGCTCAAAGCGCAACAAAAAGCGACAGCCATGCGTCCA
Organism: Paludibacter sp.; assembly: GCA_037144275.1. Taxonomy (GTDB): domain Bacteria; phylum Bacteroidota; class Bacteroidia; order Bacteroidales; family Paludibacteraceae; genus Paludibacter. The sequence continues at coordinate 18,317 of JBAWXD010000034.1, forward strand.
ATCAAACCGTATTTATACGGATTGAAGGAAATCAGAATGGCTGGGCAAGAGCCGATAATGAAACTTCTCAGGGAGCCACTTCAACTGTATCTGGGACAGAAAATGTGAGTTTCAATGGGACCTCTGATGGTATTTATATAACCATAAACAGCGGGACTAACAAAATCAAATTATTTGCACTAACCGGACAGTTGCTTTTAGACGGGGACTTAACACAAGGACGTTTCTTTATACCAACACGAAAGGGAATCTATTTTCTGAAAATCAATAATAAAAGTTTTAAAGTTATCTGTAAATAAATTTGTAATTATGATTAAACATATTGTTTTTTTTCGCCTTGCCGATGAAGCCGAAGGCAAATCAAAAGCCGAAAATGCTTTAATTATTAAAGAGAAACTTGAAAATCTCAAAACATTCATTCCTCAAATTGTTTCAATTGAAGTAGGTATTAATGTACCAAATTTGCCCAAAACGGATTTTGATATAGCTCTTTATTCAGAATTTGAAAGTTTAGCCGATCTGGACATTTATCAGGCACATCCCGAACATCTGGAAATAGCTTCATATATTGGAAAAGTTCGAACTTCCCGTGCCGCTGTTGATTATGAAGTTTAACTATTTAGATTCATTCTAAATTTCATTAATTAACATGTTGATTTTTAACTTATTAGGATTAAGTATCTGATTTTTAGAATCATTTATTTTTATTTACTAAAAAATATCTTGATTTTTATTTGGTTTGTTTAAAATTTCATTTTATTTTTGCAACAACTAAAACCAAATTACTAACCCTTTTAAATCTAAAAATCATGTCAGTTAACAAAGTAATCCTCGTTGGAAATGTGGGTAAAGACCCCGAAGTTCGTTATTTAGAAAAAAATGTTGCCGTAGCAAATTTCACCTTGGCAACAACTGAAAGAGCGTATACTACGCAAAATGGAACTCAGGTTCCCGAACGTACTGAATGGCACAATATTGTGGCCTGGAGAGGTTTGGCAGAATTGGCGGAAAAATACATCCGCAAAGGAGGTCAACTATACATTGAAGGAAAAATTCAAACACGCTCGTGGGAAAAAGAAGGTATAAAACGCTATACTACTGAGATTTACGCCGATACAATTCAATTACTAGGTAAAAAACCTGAATCAACAGAACAGTTAAGCTCAGTAGCCGCAGCACCTATTGACACTATACAGGCACCACCACATGTTGAAGATGACCTTCCTTTTTGATTTTATTAATCAATGGATAATTAGCAATTTCCCTTTAAAATATAAACTCTGACTTTTGATAGTCCTATTAAAGACATATTTCAGCAATGAAATATGTCTTTTTTTGTGGAGTTGAAAAATATATTTTCGTTTTTAGGTATTCAATTCTCAGTTGTTGAATAGGAGTGGTGCGATTGTCGTACAATTACCAAAAACAATAACGCTATTAATCTATTTATCAGATTAATAGCGTTTCTTTTTGCGGTACGGACGGGACTCGAACCCGCGACCTCCGCCGTGACAGGGCGGCATTCTAACCAACTGAACTACCGAACCAGGTTAAAAACTTGTTGCATTATTTTCAAATGCGGTGCAAAGATAAGGCAAATTTTCGTTTCTACAATAGCTATCAGGTATTTTATGATAAATTTCTATTGAAATGGCTTTGGGCAATTTATGAGAAATTAGAAAATGAGTTATTGTTCAATCTATCCAACACTAATTTTACTCCTTTTTCTACATCAAGAGTTTCATTCAAAGCTTTAATAAAGGCGCTGCCAATAATGGCACCCGAAGAATAGCAGTTCACCATTTCAAGAGTAGATTTATTGGAAATGCCGAAACCAATCAAGCGAGGATTTTTCAGGTTCATGGTGTTGATCCGGTTGAAATATTCAAGCTTGTTGTCAAACGAACTTTGTGTTCCTGTTACTGCAGTAGACGAAACCATGTAGATAAATCCGTTTGTGTGGCTGTCAATTTCACGAATGCGCGCTTCCGAGGTTTCAGGTGTAATAAGAAAGATAAATTCCAGTCCGTAACGCTCGGCAATTACTTTGTGATCGGCCAAAAAGTCGGACATGGGAAGGTCCGGAATAATCATTCCATCTACACCAACCCGATGGCATTCCTTGCAAAATGTTTCGAAACCAAATTGCATGATTGGATTGAGATAACCCATCATTAGCAATGGAATATGGATATGGGCACGCACTGATGTTAGTTGTGCGAATAATTTACGAATGCTCATGCCGTTCTTCAGAGCTTGCTGGCTACTATTCTGAATCACAATACCATCGGCCATTGGATCTGAAAAAGGTACACCAATTTCCACCAAATCCACCCCATTTGCTTGCAGGCTTTGAAGCGTTGGCAGAGTATCTTCCAGTTTTGGAAAACCGGCAGTAAAATAGACCGACAGGATATTCTCCTTTTTTTGTTCAAATAATTGATTTATTCTATTCATAAAGGCCCTCCCAACCTCCCCGAAGGAGAGGAGTTTAAGTAAGTTCTGTTATTATTATTTTATTGCAAATTATTTTATAGACTGTGTCTTTAAGTCCCCCTTTGGGGGATTTAGGGGGCTTTTAATTGATTTATAAATCCTCTCAATAATTCCAAATTCTTTTCTCCCGGCTTCACTTCAAACTTACTATTCAGATCGATTCCGACAAATTTCGAATGTTCAATCTTCAGAATAGCTTCAGCATCGTCGGCAGCAATGCCACCACTGAGCAGAAAAGGCGTCTTCCCCACATATTCGTTCAGCATTCCCCAATTGAATTTCAGTCCTGAGCCACCATAGGCATCCGTTTTGGTATCAAAAAGGAAAAAGTCACAAGTGCCTTCATATGCCTTCGTTACCTTGAAATTATAGGCCTCTGCAATAGGAAAAGCTTTTATAACAATAAAACCGGCTTTGCGCAATTCCTTACACATATTCACAAGTTCAGTGCCGTGTAATTGCACTCCATCTAAATTGTATTTTGAAGCAATAGTCAAAATATTTTCCAGATTCTCGTTCACAAATACGCCAATTTTTTTTATACTTTTGGGTAAGGCATTTAAAATTGAAATGTCCAGTGGTTCTGCAAAACGTGGTGATTTTGGGTAGAAAATAAAACCTATAAAATCAGGCTTTAATGCTGCAATTGTTTGTATATTTTTGGGAATTTTCATCCCGCAGACCTTAATCTTTAGTAAAGTATTCATTTCCATCTGATATATTTTGTTATTCACTTCGTGTTATTTGGCTGCTCCGATATTTAAATTCAATGTTATTCATCAATGTATAATAACGCCCGAAGGGCAAATAACACTTAATAACGCGCAACAAATAACGCCTATATGGCAAATAACTATCTTAACGCCTCAATAAACCTGGCAATTGCCTCTGCCGGATTTTCTTCCTTCATAAAATTTTCACCCATCAGGAAACCTTTATAACCCACTTTGCGAAGTTCTTTTACGGTTTCGGTTCTAGAAATGCCACTTTCGCTTACTTTGACATATTTTTCGGGTATCAACGCAGCCAGATCGAAGGAAGTCTGAATGCTTTGTTCAAAAGTTTTCAGGTTGCGGTTGTTTACTCCCAGCATATCCACAAAATCGTTCGCATGTGCAATTTCTTCGGCATTATGTATTTCGAGCAATACTTCCATACCCAGTTCATGCGCTTTGCTGGCCAGTTCCAGTGATTGTACTACGGTTAATGCAGCAGCAATAAGTAACACGACATCTGCTCCCATTGCTTTTGCTTCGTAAAGTTGGTATTCATCAATTACAAAGTCTTTGCGTAACAGCGGGCAAGTAATAAATGGACGCGCAGCCATCAAATCGATAGTCGTTCCTCCAAAATACTCAAAATCTGTTAGTATGGAAATTCCGGAAGCCCCGGCAGAACTATATCCGGCAGCCACCTGAACCACATCGGCCTCTTCGTGAATCCAGCCTAACGAAGGGGATTTACGTTTAAATTCGGAGATTATTCCTGTTTCCGAATTCAATAAGCTTTGCTTCATCGACAAGCATTTGCGGGAAAATGCAGGCGCATTTTTAAGAACAGAAACAGGTGTTGAAAGTTTGCGGGAAGCAACTTCAATGGCTTTTGAAGCTAATATTGCAGTTAGAATATTAGCATTATGCCCTAAAGTGGAATGAGAGTTTCTTTCGTCTCCTGAGATATTATCTGGCATAACATTGAATAAAAGTCGGTACTAATATTGTTGTACTTTATTGGCTAATCTAGTTTTAAAACTTCCAAAAACGCTTTCTGTGGAACTTCCACATTACCGATTTGTTTCATCCGTTTTTTCCCTTTTTTCTGTTTTTCGAGGAGTTTACGTTTTCGGCTTATATCGCCGCCATAACATTTTGCAGTTACATCTTTGCGAACCGCTTTAATGGTTTCGCGCGAAATAATTTTGGCTCCGATAGCTGCCTGTACAGCAATGTCAAATTGTTGTCGCGGAATCAGCTCTTTTAGTTTTTCGCACATCCGTTTTCCGAGTGATACAGCATTATCCACATGAATAAGGCACGAAAGTGCATCCACCATTTCACCATTGAGCAGAATATCCAGACGGATTAGTTTTGATGGACGGAAACCATTCATGTGATAATCGAACGAAGCATAGCCTTTTGAAATACTTTTCAAACGATCGTAGAAGTCAAAAACAATTTCGCCCAAGGGCAGGTCATAAATCAACTCCATACGGTTTCCTGAAATATAATTTTGTTTTACCAATTCACCACGTTTACCAAGGCAAAGCGTCATAATCTGACCAATATAATCGGTGCGGGTAATGATGGAAGCGCGGATAAAAGGTTCTTCAATGCGGTCGATTGACATAATATCAGGTAACCCGGAAGGATTATGAACCTCAATCAACTCACCTTTGTTTGTTATAACTTTGTACGACACATTGGGCACGGTTGTAATTACATTCATATCGAACTCCCGGTCGAGTCGTTCCTGAATAATTTCCATGTGTAGCATACCCAGGAAACCACAGCGGAAACCAAAGCCGAGTGCTACCGACGATTCAGCCTCGAAAGTCAGGGATGCATCGTTTAATTGAAGCTTCTCAATAGAATTCCGCAAATCTTCAAAATCTTCAGTTTCAATTGGATATACTCCGGCAAAAACCATAGGTTTTACTTCCTGAAATCCTTCAATATGGCTTTCGCATGGGCGTTTCACATGTGTAATGGTATCGCCCACTTTCACTTCCTTCGATGTTTTGATACCCGAAATAATATAACCCACATTTCCGGCACTCAGCGTTTTGGTTGGCGACATTTCTAATTTCAGAATACCGATTTCTTCAGCGTTATATTCTTTCTCAGTGTTGACAAACTTCACCAAATCACCTTTGTTGATGGTGCCGTTTACAATTTTGAAATAGGCAATAATACCGCGGAATGAATTGAAAACAGAGTCGAAAATAAGACATTGCAACGGGGCTTCGGGGTCACCTTTTGGGGCAGGAACACGGGTCACGATAGCTTCGAGAATATCCATAACGCCCATACCGGTTTTACCGCTGGCACGCATAATCTCTTCAGGTTTACAGCCCAACAATTCCACAATCTGATCTTCAACTTCCTCGGGCATGGCATTATCCATATCCATCTTATTCATAATGGGGATAATTTCCAAATCGTGCTCAATGGCCATATAGAGATTGGAAATAGTCTGAGCCTGAATGCCCTGAGTTGCATCCACTATGAGTAAAGCCCCTTCACAGGCAGCTATAGAACGTGAAACTTCGTACGAAAAATCAACATGTCCGGGCGTGTCAATCAGATTAAAAATATATTCCTCACCATTCAGCTTGTAATTCATCTGTATGGCGTGACTTTTAATGGTAATGCCACGTTCACGCTCCAAATCCATGTTATCAAGCACCTGAGCCTGCATTTCCTTACCGGCCACAGTGTTGGTATATTCTAAAAGTCGGTCGGCTAAAGTACTTTTCCCGTGGTCAATGTGGGCAATAATACAGAAATTGCGGATATTGTTCATTCGTAATTTTCTTCAAAAAATGGTTTGGTCTGCAAAAGTACAAAAAAAACATCAATTATAAAGATAGCCACTGATTCAAAATAGGTTATACCGCCTCGCGCCGCAGGCGCGGATCGGCCAGGCGCACGAAGAGGCTCCACCAGTTG
>JBAWXD010000035.1:0-24366 GCA_037144275.1 Paludibacter sp.
GTCATCATAATAAAAATACTGAATTGTATCATCTAATTTTATTTCAATGGCAGGTCTTTTTGACTTCAATCGAGCTATTTCTTTGTTGTAAAACTCCGATAAATTAGTTTTAGGTTCGGTGATATTTAAAGTTGAAATAACGTTATTTTTGGCATCAGTCATGATAATTGGAATTGTAGTATTACTTCCAAGAATCTTTACAATTAAGTCGGTATTGGTTCCTTCTTCCAAAACAATGGATTGATGTATGGCTTCAGCCCATATTTCCACTTTTTTCCGTTCCTCTTCGGCCAGCGAATTTGCCAGTCGATTGGTGAAATAGGTTGATGCAAGTATGATTCCGGCAGCAATAACTAAAAATGCGAGTTTTAGTTGACGGGTAATTTCGTATAATTTGTTGATTTTAAGAGCCATATAGAACCAAAAATAGTTTGTTCTTTTTTGAGAAATGAACGTCAAATATAGTAAAAAAGGTTGATATGTTGTTTTCGTTTAGCGTATGCATAAATTGTTGTATCTTTGTACTTTGTAAAGTTAACTATTTTGTCACTTGTAATAACAATAAATACTGATGCATAAATCTGGTTTTGTAAATATCGTAGGGAACCCAAACGTTGGCAAATCAACTTTGATGAATGCCTTGGTTGGTGAACGAATTTCCATCATTACTTCTAAGGCGCAGACCACCCGTCACCGCATTATGGGAATAGTTAATGGTGATGATTTCCAGATTGTTTATTCTGATACACCGGGTGTGTTGAAGCCAAATTATAAACTTCAGGAATCAATGCTTAATTTTTCCCGTTCGGCTTTGTCGGATGCTGATGTGTTGCTATATGTGACTGATGTATTTGATTCGTATGAAAAAAACGAAGATTTTGTTGAAAAAGTGAAGATGAATCCAGCACCTATTTTGCTAATTGTCAATAAAATAGATTTGATTGACGAAGCTAAGCTAATCGTGTTGGTTGATAAATGGAAAGGGCTACTGCCTCAGGCTGAAATTTATCCTGTTTCGGCTTTGGAGAAATTTAATGTTGATGTTTTATTCAAACGCATTAAAGACTTGTTGCCCGAATCGCCTGCTTTTTTTGAAAAGGATCAGTTGACTGATAAACCGGCTCGTTTTTTTGTGACTGAAATTATACGTGAGAAAATTTTGATGAATTACGAAAAGGAGATACCTTATTCGGTGGAAGTGGAAGTGGAACAATTTCAGGAAGATGATCGGTTAATTCGAATAAATGCAGTGATTTATGCAGAACGTGATTCACAAAAGGGAATTCTGATTGGTCATGGTGGAAAATCGCTTAAAAAAGTTGGAACTGAGGCCAGAAAAGATATGGAACTGTTTTTTGAGAAGAAAGTTTTTCTTGAATTATTTGTGAAAGTTGAGAAAGACTGGCGTAATAAAGACATTAAACTCAGAAGTTTCGGATATAATCCAGAATAATTTGAAATGATTGTTTTACAAATAATTAATGTTTAGAATATGAAAAACACAGCAGGAATTATTGCGGCATTTTTAGGCGGTGCGCTGGTAGGTGCAGTATTAGGATTGCTTCTGGCACCTGAAAGTGGTGAAGAAACAAGAAAAAAAATTGGGGATGAATTAGAAAAAATGGGAATTAAGTTTCCTAAAACTGAAGAAACTGAAGTGACAACTGAACCTAAATCGGAAATTTAAACGTCTGTAAATCAATTTATATGAAATCAACTCCCGAACCGGTTGAAAATTTTCAACAACTTTATGACGATATTAAAAAGTATGTCGTATTGCAAGCGGATTTTATCAGAGTCGAGTTTGTTGAGAAACTCACTATATTGATATCTTCATTTCTGATTATCATGCTGGTAGTCATTTTAGCCATGGCGGCTTTGTTTTATTTGTTTTTTTCACTGGCCTACCTACTCGAACCTTTAGTTGGAAGTATGGCGCTTAGCTTCTCCATTATTTCAGCACTCTACATTCTCTTGATTATCTTACTTTTTGCTTTCCGAAAAGGGCTAATCATCAATCCAATAGTACGCTTTCTGAGTAAATTATTTCTGACTAAAACTAAAAATTAACGATATGGAAATTGTTCCTACTTCAAATACGAAGAAAAAGAAAATTGGATTGGATGATTTGATAGCGCACAAAGCAGAATTAAAACAACAAATTTACAATCAACGTGAGCAAATTTCAGTTTCGGGTAAAAAGCTGTTTTCATTGGATACGTTGACAACTTATATTTTCGGATCTATTCAAAATAGCCTGACTTTGGCTGATGGAGTTATGATGGGAATGAAACTTGTGCAAACGCTGAAAAAATTCTTTACTAAAAAGAAGTAATTTGTCAGAGCCTAAACTGTGTCAAAAAAAATTAAATCTCATAAACTGTCAAATCCTCGCCCAATACCGTATTTTCAAAAACGGCTTTAGCTTCATCAAGTAATTCAATCTGATTATTATAGCGGGCAGAATAATGTCCGATAATCAGTTTCTTAACATTTGCTCTTCTTGCTATCTCACCGGCCTGACGGGCAGTTGAGTGCTCTGTCTGATTCGAACGTATAGTTTCATCTTCCATAAAAGTGGCTTCGTGATACAGGCAATCTACCCCTTCAATCATCGGAATTATTTTTTCAGAATAAGCTGTGTCTGAGCAATATGCAAATCGTTTTGGTGCTACGGGAGAAGTTGTAAGTTGATTGTTTTGAATAATTTCGCCTTCATCAGTTACAAAATCTTCTCCTTGTTTAATTTTGGGGATTCGCCAGGTTGGAATGTGATAAAAATCAATCATTTCACGAATAATATGTCGGTCACGGGGCTTTTCTTCAAACAAAAATCCGCAACAAGGAACCCTGTGTTTCAATGGAATAGTGAAAACCTGAATGCTTCGGTCTTCGTAAATCATTTCATTTTTTCGTGGATTAATGTTATTGAAAATCACATCAAAAGGCAGATCCTGACAAAAATACATTAACTGCGGTTTCAGTATTTTTTCCAGATCAGGTTGTGCATGAATGTGCAAATCAGCTGTGCGGTTCAACATTCCAAATGAAGATATCATCCCAATCAACCCAAAACAATGGTCACCGTGCAAGTGTGAAATGAAAATATGACCAAGTCGGGCTGTTTTTACTCCCATTTGGCGCATACGAATTTGAGTCCCTTCGCCACAATCAATCAGGTATTGCTTATCACGAAGTTCAAGTAATTGTGCACTGGGGAAATTTTTCCGGGTTGGAAGTGCCGATCCGCAGCCTAATATTGTGAGAGTTGCTTTTTGCATTGAATTTTAAATGTGCTAATGTGCCAATGTGCTGATATGCCAATGTGCCAATCATCCCAACTAATAACTTAATCAACAAATCAACAAATCAACAAATCAACCAATCATTCTTCAGCAAGCCGTATATAGCTAAATCAACAAATCCACGGGTATGAAGTTCAGCATCACGTTCAATACCTTCAAAAGTGAATCCAAGCCTTTCTGGAATTGCACGACTTTTTAAATTTTCAGTAGCGGCTTTTATTTGAATCCGGTTGATGTTCATAGATTGAAAAACATAGTCAATCAGTGTTTTACAGGAATTTGTAATAATTCCGTGACTTTGCTGATTTACAGAAAGCCAATAACCAATTTCTGTTTTTTGATTATCCAGATCAGTATCTTTCAATCCGATGATACCTGCAAATTGCTTTTGATAGGTGATGGCAAAAGTTAGATTGATTTTATCGGAATTCAGGTAATTTTCAATGAACTGATTGGTATATGAAATATCCAGAGTAAGTTCTACAAATGGCAACCATTCAGCAAGGTAATCACGTTGTGAATCAATAGTCTTGAAAATCGGTCGTAAATGCTCAAATCCAATTTCTTTTAAGCGGATGTTTTGGTCAACAACTAATTCGATGGGTTTCATTTTGAACTCGTGAAATTTGTCTGAATTCTTATAATTCGTGGTTAAATCCTTGTTTTTTTCTTCAACTCGAAGTCGCGACCAAGGTATTTTTCGCGAACAATTGGGTTGTCTGCCAGTTCTTTTGATGTTCCCTGGAAAAGAATCCGACCTTCGAAAAGTAGATATGCCCGGTCCGTAATAGTGAGTGTTTCGTCCACATTGTGATCGGTAATAAGAATACCAATATTTTTATCTTTCAATTTCCACACAATGTCCTGAATATCCTGAACAGCAATAGGATCAACACCGGCAAACGGTTCATCAAGCATTATAAAACGAGGTTCGATGGCCAGGCAGCGTGCAATTTCTGTTCTACGACGTTCCCCTCCCGAAAGTCGATCGCCAATATTTTTACGTACGTGCTCCAGATTAAATTCAGCGATTAGCGTTTCAAGTTTTTCTTTTTGATAAGCTTTGCTGAATTTTGTCATTTCAAGCACAGATTTAATATTGTCCTCCACCGTCATTTTTCGGAAAACCGATGCCTCCTGGGCCAGATATCCAATGCCACTTTGGGCTCGACGGTAAACCGGATATTTTGTTATATCCTTGTCATTCAGGAATACCTTGCCTGAATTTGGCACTACCAGACCGGTTGTCATGTAAAAAGTAGTGGTTTTACCCGCACCATTCGGACCGAGTAAACCAACAATTTCACCTTGTTTGACATTAATGGAAACATCGTTTACCACCATACGTTTGCCGTATTTTTTGAATAAATGCTCGGTGCGGAGCACCATATTGTCGTTTGTCATATGAATCGATTAGAAATACAAAAGTACAATATATTTAAGTAAGCACAAAATAGGATTTTGATAGCTTATTTCATAGTTCTAATGCTCATTTTTTTATAATGCAACTTCAAGTCTTTTGATCTTAACGAACTGTGCTTTCAACATATAATAGTTAGTTTCTGTTAGTCTACTCATAATTTGAAAATTGTTAGAATTTTTAAATTTATTTGCTGACAATATGAATATTAATTCAAAATAATCATTACTTTTGCTTACTGTTGTTGACTAAATGTTTTCTCCCACTTCGTATGTTTTAATGCTAAATCGTAAATTATTAAAGTGTAAATTAAAGGATTATGTATCAGAACTATAAGCAATACCTTCAAACCGAATTGACTCAAATTGAGGAAGCCGGTTTATTTAAAAATGAACGAATTATAATTTCCCCACAAGGAGCTGTTATTCGGGTGGCGGATGGAAAAGAAGTGTTGAATTTTTGTGCCAATAATTATTTGGGATTGTCAAATAGTCCGGCATTGATTGAAGCTGCCAAGAAAGGTTTAGATTCGCATGGTTATGGTGTTTCATCAGTTCGGTTTATTTGCGGAACGCAGGATATTCATAAAAAGTTAGAAGCTTCCATTGCAAGATTTTTCGGTACGGAAGACAGTATTTTATATGCTGCTTGCTTTGATGCAAACGGCGGTGTTTTCGAGCCTTTGCTTGGCGAGGAAGATGCTGTCGTTTCTGATGCGTTAAATCACGCCTCCATCATTGATGGTGTTCGACTGTGTAAAGCTCAACGTTACCGCTATGCGAATGCCGATATGAATGATTTGGAATCTCAGTTAAAAGCTGCTCAGGCTCAACGATTCCGCTTGATTGTAACCGATGGCGTATTTTCCATGGATGGTAATGTGGCACCTTTAGATAAAATCTATGCATTGGCCGAGAAATACAATGCCATGGTGATGGTTGACGAATCGCATTCAGCCGGTGTGGTAGGACAAACCGGACGTGGAGTAACCGAACGCTACAATTTGCAGGGAAAAATAGAAATAATTACAGGAACTCTTGGAAAAGCATTTGGTGGTGCAATTGGTGGATTTACTACCGGAAAAAAAGAAATTATTGATTTATTGCGTCAACGGTCACGCCCTTATTTGTTTTCAAACTCAATACCTCCAATGGTTGCAGCTGCCGGAATAAAAATGTTCGAAATGATGGATGAAACCAATGAACTTCAGGATAAACTGCACCGGAATACCGCTTATTTTGTTGAACGAATGAAATTAGTCGGATTTGATATAAAGCCCACCGAATCAGCAATATGTGCCGTAATGCTTTACGATGCCAAACTTTCTCAAGAAATGGCCGCACGCTTGCTTGAGGAAGGAATTTATGTGACCGGCTTTTATTTCCCGGTTGTACCAAAGGATCAGGCACGTATTCGGGTTCAGATTTCATCGGCTCACGAAACAAATCATTTGGATAAATGTATTGCTGCTTTTACAAAGGTGGGAAAAGACTTAAATGTGCTAATGTACTAATATGTCAATGTGCCAATATGCCAATATGCTAATGAACTTATTCAACCAAATCAACTAAATCAACTCAAATGAAAGCACTTGTAAAACTTCGTCCCGAAAAGGGAATTTGGATGGATGATATTCCTATGCCACACATGGGAATTAATGATGTGTTGATAAAAATAAAAAAAACGGCCATTTGTGGCACCGATTTACATATATACAAATGGGATGACTGGTCGGCTCGTACTATTAATACACCAATGACGATTGGTCATGAATATGTTGGTGAAATTGTAGATAAAGGTCGTGGAGTGAAAAATATTCATATAGGTGACCGGGTGACAGGCGAAGGTCATATTGCCTGCGGACATTGCCGAAATTGTCGACGTGGAAAATTACATGTTTGTGAGAATACGATTGGGGTGGGAGTGAACCGCGATGGTGCTTTTGCAGAATACTTGTCACTTCCGGCTGAAAATGTGGTGCATTTAGATGCCCGCATTCCTGATGAGATAGCCGCGATTATGGATCCTTTTGGAAATGCTACTCACACGGCTTTATCGTTTCCAATGATAGGTGAAGATGTGCTTATTACCGGTGCGGGACTGATTGGGACAATTGCAACGGCGATTTGTAAATTTGCAGGAGCTCGTAATATCGTTGTTACAGATTTGAGCAATTATCGACTTGAAATTGCAAAAAAAATGGGTGCTACTTTGACGGTCAATCCGGGTAAAGGTGAAACTATCGAAGGTGCTATCAAACAATTACATATGCACGGTTTTGATATTGGATTGGAAATGTCCGGTTCACCGATTGCTTTCGAAAGTATGATTGAAAATATGTACAATGGTTCTAAAATTGCGTTGTTGGGTATTTTACCAAATACTACTACCGTACAATGGGATAAAATCATTTTCAAAGCATTGACATTGAAAGGTATTTATGGACGTGAAATGTGGGAAACCTGGTATCAGATGGAACAAATGTTGATAACCGGGATTGATTTGACACCTGTAATAACCCATCGTTTCGAAATTGACGATTTCCAAAAAGGATTTGATGTGATGGAAAGTGGTGAATGCGGAAAAGTGATACTGAACTGGTGATAATCTATAAAGCTGCAATTTAATTGCAGCTTTTTTTTGCTAATAAATCAAAATTTAAAATTGATAGATTTTATGCACAAACACTCTGATAATGTGTAAATATTTTGTTTTTACGCAGGATGAACAGTTAAATATCAGCTCATAAAAAATAATTAAAGAAATATTTCTCTAATTCCTTTGTTGATTCAAAATATTTTTGTAATTATGCATTTTTAAAATATATGCATTATGATTAATGAAAATTCACATACTCAGTACGATGTAGAAACTGATGAGGAATTAATGAATCATCTGAACAACATCATTCAGGAATGTAAAAATAAACCAGGTATGCTGATACCTATCTTACAGCAAACTCAAAAGCTGTACGGTTACCTTCCAGAATCGGCAATCAAAAAAATCAGTACAGAACTTAATATTCCATTCAGCGAAGTGGCAGGAATCATTGGTTTTTATTCCTTTTTTTCGACCAAAGCTAAGGGTAAAAACGTAGTTCGGGTTTGTCAGGGAACTGCCTGTTATGTACGTGGTGGTAAAGACTTACTGTCGGCATTTAAAAATGTACTGAAAGTTGGTGTAGGTGAAACCACTAAAGATAAGAAATTTTCGCTTGAAGTGAGCCGTTGTTTTGGTGCTTGTGGACTTGCACCGGTTATTACTATAAATGATGAAGTGATTCAGCGGGTGAAGCCTTCGTCGGTTGCTGAAATTGTAAAATCTGTTGAGGATTAAATTTCTTCATTATTGTTTGCTAAAAACCCCAGTATTATGAGCACGGAAATATCAAAATTAAAATCGGTGGCAGATTTGACTGCACTAAAGGAAAAAGTCAGCAAAACTCGCAATAGCAAAGAAAAAATTCTGGTTTGCATGGGCGGTGGTTGTATAGCTTCTGGCTCAGCGAAAATAAAGGCACGATTTGAAGAAGAACTGAAAATCAAAGGCTTGGATGACAAAATATCGGTTATCGGAACCGGTTGTCTCGGACCCTGCTCACACGGACCTGCTGTATTGATGGGACGTGATAAAATATTTTATCAGAAGGTTACTGCTTCTGATATTGCTGAAATTGTTGAAAGTCATGTGGTAAATGAAAAATATGTAGAAAGATTGACTTTCAGGGAAGGGCAGGGTAGTGTGCCCATTCCGGTATTGACAGATATAAGCTTTTTTAAACGGCAAACTAAAATTGTATTGCGAAATTGTGGAGAAATTAATCCGCTTAGCATAGAAGAATACATCGGAAATGAAGGTTATACCGGGTTTGTAAAAGCACTTGAAGAAATGACACCTGTCAGCGTTATTAAGGAAATGGAAAAATCCGGGTTGAGAGGACGTGGCGGTGCCGGTTTTCCAACATGGATTAAATGGTCAATAGCCAATAAAAATAAATCGGATAAAAAGTATATTCTATGTAATGCTGATGAGGGTGATCCGGGAGCATTTATGGACCGAAGTGTATTGGAAGGCGACCCACATAGTGTGATTGAAGGTATGGCCATAGGTGCTTTTGCTATTGGTGCCGATGAAGGGTATGTGTATGTGCGGGCTGAATATCCCTTGGCTGTTGAACGCTTGCAAAATGCAATCAATCAGGCTCGAGAATATGGATTGCTCGGGCAGAATATTTTAGGAACAGGATTTTCTTTCAATCTTGAAATCCGCATGGGTTCAGGTGCTTTCGTTTGCGGCGAAGAAACAGCTTTGATTGCTTCTATTGAAAGTAAACGAGGCGAACCTCGTCCTCGTCCTCCATTTCCTGCTGAAAAAGGACTTTGGGGAAAGCCATCGGTACTTAATAATGTGGAAACATTAGCCAATATTCCGGTTATTATGACTAAAGGCGGTGATTGGTTTGCTTCTTTTGGGACAGAGAAGAGCAAGGGCACGAAAGTCTTTGCGCTGGCAGGTTCTATCAACCATTCGGGTTTAGTAGAAGTGCCGATAGGTACAAGTTTAGGTGACTTGATTTACGATATCGGTGGAGGAACAATTGGTGGAAAACCTTTTAAAGCAGCTCAAATTGGTGGTCCTTCGGGCGGATGTATTCCCAAACAACATTTAAATGTTCCACTCGACTATGAATCCTTGAACGAATTAGGTGCCATTATGGGATCCGGTGGGTTGATAGTGATGGATGAAGATTCGTGTATGGTGGATGTGGCAAGGTTTTTCCTTGAATTTGTTCAGGAGGAATCCTGTGGGAAATGTGTTCCGTGTCGTGTTGGAACGAAGCGAATGCTCGAAATTTTGGAACGCATCTGCAACGGTCACGGACATCCGGATGATATTGAAAAACTGCTGGAATTAGGTACTGAAATAAAACGTACTTCCTTATGTGGACTCGGACAATCAGCTCCAAATCCGGTTTTATCGACCATTCGATTTTTCAGAGATGAATATGAAGCCCATATTGCATTGAATCACTGCGAGGCAGGTGTCTGTAGTGGATTGGTGCGCGCTCCTTGTCAAAGTGGTTGTCCGGCTAATGTAGATGTTCCGGGTTTTGTTTCGCTTATCGGAGAAAAACGCTATGCAGAAGCACTTCGGTTGCACCGTGAACGAAATCCGTTTGCAGCGGTTTGTGCACGGGTTTGTTTCCATACCTGCGAAAAGAAATGCCGGCGTTCCACAATCGATGAAGCATTGGCTATTCGTTCTGTGAAACGTTTTATGGTGGAACAGGAAATTACCATTCAGGTGCCCGAAGTAAGGGATAATGCTGAAAATGCACAACGCAAAATTGCCATTGTTGGTGCCGGTCCTGCAGGGCTTTCCTGTGCGTATTTCTTAGCCCGACTTGGTTATCGTCCGGTAGTGTTCGAAGCAGAACCACGTCCGGGAGGAATGCTTGTACAGACCATTCCGGCATATCGCTTGCCACGTGAAATTCTGGCACGCGAGATTCGTATGATTGAAGGACTTGGTGTTACTATTGAAACCGGCAAAAAACTTGGTCGTGATTTTACGTTGCAAAGTCTGAAAGATCAGGGTTATGAAGCTGTTTTCATTGGCGTGGGTGCTCCCAAAGGTGTACAACTAAAACTGAAAGGTTCTGAAGCTAAAGATGTAGTTGATGCGTTGAATTTCCTGAGAACCTATAATCTCAGAGGTTCAGTTCCGGTACGCAAAAGAATTGTGGTGATTGGTGGTGGAAATGCAGCCATCGATGCTGCCCGCACTGCTTTACGACTTGGCGCAGAAAAAGTGGAAGTGATTTATCGCCGTACACAGGAAGAAATGCCTGCTTATACTGAAGAAATTGAGCAGGCGATTGACGAAGGAATTGTGTTACATACACTTACCAATCCGGTGGAAATTCTTAGCAAAGATAATAAAGTATCCGGTGTTGTTTGCAACGCTATGCGCTTAGGTATTTTTGATGCAAGCGGTCGCCGCAGACCTGAATCAAATGAAGATACCTTCGTTCTTGATACCGATCAGGTTATTATGGCAGTTGGACAAACACTCGATTGCAAGGAAATTGTAGGTGAAATTAAACTCACAACGCTGAAAAACGATTCGATGATTTATGCGAATCCAATTAATGGACAGACTTCTGTGCCGTGGATATTCTCCGGTGGTGATGCCGTTACAGGTCCGTTATCAGTTATTACAGCTGTTTCATCAGGTGAGAAAGCCGCTATTG
Organism: Paludibacter sp.; assembly: GCA_037144275.1. Lineage (GTDB taxonomy): Bacteria > Bacteroidota > Bacteroidia > Bacteroidales > Paludibacteraceae > Paludibacter. The sequence continues at coordinate 10,979 of JBAWXD010000035.1, forward strand.
GCATGGACGAAATGCTTACCGGAAGTCAACATGCATTTTGGCGAACCGAAAAAGTAAACGACACTTTCTTTAATCCGGAAGCAGAACCATTAATGACACCACGGCAACCCATCGGATTGCTTGATACCAACCGTCGCAAGCACAATTTTGATGAAGTGGAGCTGAATTGGATAGAGAAAGATGCCGTTTTGCAAGCTAAACGCTGTTTGCGTTGTGATTATGGGAAATAAGATTATTCCAAGTTTAGTGTTTCTTGTTTCGTGTAAAACTATCAATTATTAACTGTCAATTTAAGAATAATGACTACCATATATATAAATAATCAGCAAGTTGAGGTTCCTGAAGGTTCAAGTATTTTGGAAGCTGCACAACAAATCGGAGTAAAAATACCAACACTTTGTCATCTTATTGGGCATGAAGCTCAGGGTGCCTGTCGGGTATGTGTGGTTGAAGTGGAAGGTGCTAAAAACCTGGTTGCTTCCTGTGCCACACCTGTTGCTGAAGGGATGAAGGTTACCACTAACACCAAATTAGTACGTCAAGCCCGAAAATTTGTTGTGGAAATGCTCCTTTCCGAACATGATGGTGACTGCAAGGTTTGTGTTCGCAATGAGGACTGCGAATTGAAGCAACTCGCTTATGAGTTGGGCATTACTGATCTTCGTTTTGAAGGTGAAAAAACGCATCGGTTTATCGATGATAGCACTCCGGCATTAGTCCGTGATTCAGGAAAATGTATCAAGTGTCGTCGTTGCGTAACAGTTTGTTGTGAAGTTCAGGGAGTTGGTTCGTTATTTCCACAAAAACGTGGTTTTCAGTCAACGATAAGTCCTGCATTTAATGAAGATTTAAGTCACGTGATTTGTGTTCAGTGCGGTCAATGCAGTGCTGTTTGTCCGGTAGGTGCCATTGTTGAAAAAGATCATATTAGCGCTGTATGGAAAGCTTTGGATGATAAATCAAAACATGTGATTGTTCAAACTGCTCCGGCTATCCGTGCGGCATTGGGTGAATGTTTTGGTTATGAACCCGGAACACTTGTAACCGGTAAAATGGTGACTTCGCTTCGTGAATTAGGCTTTGATGCGGTATTTGATACCAATTTTGCTGCCGACCTGACTATTATTGAAGAAGGTATGGAGTTACTCACACGATTGAAAACTATATTGGTGGATAAAAAAGAGGCGGCTTTGCCACAATTTACAAGCTGCTCACCGGGTTGGATTAATTTCGTAGAGGCTTTTTATCCGGAAATGATTGATAATTTGTCAACCTGCAAATCGCCACAGCAAATGTTTGGGGCTTTAGCCAAAACCTATTATGCCAATAAAATTGGAAAAAAACCCGAAGAAATTATAGTGGTTTCAGTTATGCCCTGTACTGCCAAGAAATTTGAGGCGCAGCGACCTGAAATGACTCAAAACGGAATAGCCGATGTTGACTATGTTTTGACAACCCGTGAATTAGGCAAGATGATTAAGCAGGCTGGAATAATTTTCAGGGATTTACCCGATGGAATTATGGATAATCCTATGGGGGTTTCGTCGGGAGCTGCTGATATCTTTGCCAATACAGGTGGAGTGATGGAAGCCGCCATTCGTACTGTTTATGAATTAGTTACAGGAAGGGAACTTCCTACTGAACATCTTCATCTTGAACCATTAATGGGATTAGAAGGTGTAAAAATAGCTACCCTAAAGTTAACTGATACGTTGGCTGAATGGAAATTTTTGGAAGGTGTGGAAGTGAAAGTCGGTGTTGCTCATTCGTTGATAAATGCCAGAAAACTGATTGAACGTGTTCAGAAAGGCGAAGTGTTTCATTTCATTGAGGTGATGACTTGTCCGGGTGGTTGTATTGGTGGTGGTGGTCAGCCGCGGTTTACAGATGATTCCGTTCGGCTGAAACGTATTAGTGCTATTTACAAGGAAGACGAAGGCAAGACGATGCGTAAGTCACACGAAAATCCGCAAATCAAGCAGCTTTACGATGAGTTTTTAGGCAAGCCCTTAGGTGAAATGGCACATCATCTCCTCCATACGCATTATCATTCAAGGAATTAAGAAAAACGTCAGCAATTACTCCATTTGCTGACGTTTTTTATAATGCTTGGAATCGCCAACATCCTTGTACGCAATTTCCTCACCAATCATTTGTACTCTACTTGACAGACAATCAATGCAGTCGTCCGCCTCTTCGTCAATGCAGGGTTTGTTATCGTATAATAAGTAATTTCCACGGTATTTCCCCGGAGTGAGATTGGGCATCAGCACATTGGCACCTGCTTTCAGGCCGTGTTCGCGTCCCATTGGTACGATCGACTGAAGGGCAGTGGTAGAAGCAATGTTGATATTGGGCATCAGGATTCGCAGAATGGCAATCATCCGTAGCGATAAATTAAAGCGTTCATTCAATGGAATTAAAGAATTTTTATATTCGTAAAGTGGCGTATCGGCATGTTCCAGATAGGGTCCCATTCCCACCATGTCGATATTCATTTCTTTCAGAAACAATAAATCATCCGCCAGATTTTCAATAGTTTGAAACGGTAATCCTATCATTACACCCGTTCCGGTCTGAAATCCGGCTTTATGAATATCTTTCAGACATTTTAACCTTGTTTTGAAATCGTGTAACTTGTTATCGGGGTGAATTTTGCGGTAAAGTCCTTCGCTTGAGGTCTCAATCCGAAGTAAATACCGTTGCGCTCCGGATTCAAACCAGGCTTTGTAGGTATCGAACGACTGCTCACCCAGTGAAAGTGTGATTCGAAATTCGGGATTTATAGCTTGTTTTATTTTGAGGACGAGATTTGTAATTCGGTCTGTGAATTCAGCACTTTGTTGCTCGCCCGACTGCAAAACGATTCCGCTAATTCGGTTTTTGATAGCCAAATCAACCGTTTCCAAAATTTCTTCGTCGGTCATGGAGTAGCGGTTCACGTTTTTATTTCCGCAACGAATACCGCAGTACAGGCAATTTTTTTTGCAGTAATTGGAAAATTCAATCAGCCCCCGGAGGTACACCTTTCGGCCAATACTTTTCTCTTTAATGGAATAGGCGTGTTTTATCAGCAGTTCGTGTTCTGCCCGGTCAGTTATCGAAAGCAGACGGATAATTTCTGCTCTAGAAATTTCAGTATTCTTTAATATGTCGTTTACAGATTTAAACATCGTATTTGAAGTTCCTCTTCGGAGGATTTAGGGTGTTTGCTTCATAAACGGAGCTATAGCCCGATCAAAAATTCCATTCATATAGGCAATGGCCAAGCCGTAATTCGTCACCGGAACACCCGCTTCAATGGCATCAGCCAGTCGGCTGTGAACTTGTTTGCGAGTAATCATACAGCCACCACACTGAATTATCAGTACATATTCGGTAATCGGTTTTTGAATTTCAGCTAAACCTGCCACCACATCAAATTCCAGTTTTTTCCCACTGAATTTCTTCAACCAGTTTGGAATTTTAAATCGTCCAATATCCTCACAACTAACCTGATGCGTACAAGATTCGAGAATCAGGATATTGTCACCGTCTTTCAGTTCGGAGATTTTTTTTGTGCCTTTCACATATTCTTCAAACGGTCCACGCATGTGTGCATACGCCACACTGAAGCCGGTTAGCGGAATTTCGGATGGAATGATTTTGTTCACGAATCCAAATGCCTGACTGTCGGTAATGACTAATTTGGGTTTAATTCCGGTCTTTTTTAGAAATAGTTCAGCTTCGGTCTCTTTCACTACTACGTTGATGGCGTCATTATCCAGCACATCGCGGATAGCCATGACCTGTGGGAGAATCATCCTTCCATCGGGACATTCAGAATCAATGGGCGTAATCAGCATCACAATATCTCCGTGTCCAATGATTCCTTTCAACAGCGAAGGAGTTTGGTAAGCAGTTTCGGGAATAGTACTTTTCAGGGCTTCAATCAATTCTTCGTGATTGAAATTAGTAACAGCACTAAATTCGATTATCAACGCCGAAGTGAGTTGCTGAATTTTCCGGATTGTCTCATTCTGAAGTGGCTCAATATCGGTTTTGTTGTTGACAATCAGGCAGGGGATTTTATGTTTGTCGAATTTCTCTAACAGCATTTCTTCAAATTCCCCAAAAGTATTCTCGGCAATAACTAGCACGGCGCAATCAATCTGTTTAATAGCGTCTAACGTTTTAGCAATACGTTTTTCGCCCAACTCGCCGTGGTCGTCAATGCCGGCTGTGTCTATTATAATGGCCGGACCGATGCCGAAAATCTCCATCGATTTTTTTACCGGGTCGGTGGTTGTGCCGGCAATTTCGGACACAATGGCAACTTCCTGTCCCGTGAGAGCATTGATTAAGGAACTTTTTCCGAAATTCCGTCGTCCGAATATACCGATATGTGGTTTAAAATCTTTTCCTTTCATTATTTTTAAAATATTATCACATAGAACTCATAGAGAAATGGAATAAAAGAAATAGCACACATAGTCAAAGTATCATACGATACTTTTTTATTTGAGAAGATTATCCCGTTATCGGGATAATGCTATGTGTTCTGAGTCTTGTTTTTACGATTAAAACTATTGTGAACTATGTGTTTTAAAATTTATCAATAATATAAATCCCTTTTACCAGATTTTATAAGTTCAATTTTCTCACGTATTGAACTTTCAAGTGTTTTATCTTCTAACTTTTCGATATTGGTATTTATCACTTCCCAGCCTTTTTTGGCGGTGCTTTCCGGTGCATAATCCACTAAATATTCAGCCAGTGTTAGAATGGCATTGGGCGAACAATAACGTTTGATAAAACCGGGAACCGAGAATTCCATAAAATGCTCTCCGGTTCGTCCAAGTCGATAACAAGCTGTACAAAAAGACGGTAACATATCCTGATTGAGCAATTCATAGATAATTTCATTCAATGAGCGATCGTCGTTTATCTGAAACTGACCTTTGTTCAGGTTGCTTTCGTGAAGCTGTTCGTCGGAATAACTGCCGAGTTCAATTTTAGTCCCACCATCAATTTGTGAAACACCAAACTGTATGATTTCATTTCGCAGATGAGCCGGTTCACGGGCGGTAAGAATCATGCCGGTATAGGGAACTGCCAACCTCAAAATTGCAACCAGTTTAGTAAAATCAGGATCGTCGACAAAATATTGATGGCTGATATCCAGTGTGGAAGCCTCCTTTACCCGTGGAAATGAAATGGTGTGCGGACCCACATTATAGCAAGCTTCCAGATGGTTGGTATGACGAACTAATGCCAGCACTTCAAAACGCCAGTCGTACAGTCCGAAAAGTGCACCGATTCCTATATCGTCAATTCCGGCTTCCTGAGCTCGATCTAAAGAAGTAAGACGATATTCGTAATCGGATTTTTTCCCAAACAAATGATAGTTTTTGTAGGCATCGGGATGATAGGTTTCCTGAAAAATCTGGTAAGTTCCAATGGCGGCTTCTTTCACCGTTTTGAAACCTTCTATCTCAAGCGGAGCAGCATTGATATTGATCCGTCGAATTTCGCCATTTCCTTTTTTGACCGAATAGGCCAGTTTTACAGTATGTGCAATATATTCAGGCGTATAAAGTGGGTGTTCGCCATAAACGAGAATCAGCCGTTTTTGTCCGTTATCTTCCAGTGCTTCAATCTCGCTCATAATCTCATCGTCCGAAAGCGTTTTCCGCACAGCATCTGTATTTGAAGACCGGAATCCGCAATACGTACAATTATTAGAGCATTGATTTCCGATATAAAGTGGGGCAAAAAGGACAATCCGGTTGCCGTAAACCTTACGTTTTAGTGTTCGGGCACCTTCTTTAATTTCTTCAATCAGTTCAGCATCATTGGTGTTGACTAAAACGGCTACTTCTTCCAGATTCAGACGGTTTTTAGCCAAGGATTTTGAAATTATTTCCCGTACTTTTTCTTTGCTGGAAACAGTTTGGTTGATATATCCCCAGATTTCCTCCGGATCAATAAACGGTTTCATGGGTTCATCGGCAATTCTGTATTTTTCGGGGCTGAATTTCATAGTTTTCTGTATCAATTATTCTCATGCAAATATAGCTATTTCTTGAGTTATATTTGATCAAACCTAACAAAATTCAATAACATTTTAAAAGAAAAAGCTTGTTCATTGAACAAGCTTTTTTTCTTATTTTGTTATATCGGCATCTATATACATTGTCATATTGTATTTGTTGTTTTTAGTAGATTCGATATTTATTGTTAAAGCAGTTCTTTCAGGGGAATTCTTTTTTATAAACGTAACACTCATTCCATTTCCTGCTGCAGCATAGGCGAAATTAGGACCCAATGCGTCCATCACTTTCGATAGTATACTTTGGCTTTGAGTTTTCATTGTTTCCATATCTACTTCTTTTAATAAAGGAACAACAAAGTTGATAATTGACATAGTTCGGTCTTCGATATAGCAACCTGAATAGCCGGTGATATTGAAAGTAGAAGCATAGTTTGTAAAGAGGTAGAACGAAGATTCAATTTTACTCCCTTTCATATTTTCAAATCCATTCCATGCACTATAAACTACTTTCAGTAAATCCTTACTAAACTGATCGGATAATTGCGGTTTGTCTATAAGCGTATAATCGGTATAAGTTGGCACCGACTTATTTCCATTCATAAAAGTAGCTTTTTCGTAGGCCGGAAAATGGAATGTAACCTCATATTTATCACCCCATTTTTCAAGTTTCAGAGTTGCTCTATAAACCCGCAGTCCTTTGTCGGAGTTCTGAATGAAATTACAAAATCTGGATTTAAATACATCCTTATAATAGTTACTAAATTTGAAAAAGGAATAGCAAGCTGTAAATTCTTTTTTAATAGATTCAATTTTGGCGATACCTTCATCGTTACTAGCATAAGTTCCGTAAGTAACTACAAATTCGGTAGATGAAATTGTTTTAATTTCTGTTTTTTGAGCATTTTCAATCTCGATCGATGAAGAATAAGTTTTTACAAGTGTTGAAGTGCCGGTTGAAGCTACGGATAAATCAGAAAATGATTTTTTTGAAGATTCTGCAATTTTTTCAAAAGCTTTGCAGAGCGACATTTTTTCGGCCATTGCCGGTACAGTGCAGACAATCAGCACAATCAGAATTAGTTTTGTTCTTTTCATCTTAATATGTATTTAAGGGTTAAAAAAAGCAAAAATAGTTTTTATTCAGATTGAAACAAAGCTTTTTGTGTTAATAAAACAGATTTTGCAAATTGAAATCACACATTCGACCCTAAAATCATACCTGATAACATGGGTATTAACCAGATAATCCAAACCAAAATGCTGAATTTGTGGAATTGGACAATCATTTTCTCATCTTTTCGAACCATTACCATCGTTGCCCAAACGGCATGAAACAACATGAGCAGAATAGCCAGCAAGCCGGTAAGTCCGTGGAAATTAAACTGAATAATTGAACCGGCCAGAAGTCCCATAGCACCAGTGCCAATGGTATCGCAGATTAATCCGAACCAAAAAACAACGACATGCCAGATTTTGAGTCGTTTCCTGATTTTTTCTGACCAAACTCCTACCGTGTAAAAAATGCAGGCTGCAAAAATAAATGAAATGGCAATGACTAACATAATTTCGTTCTATTAAAAAATAAATAATCAGTTAATTAGTAAATGACAAAAATCTAACCATATACTGTAAATAATTGTAAGCCAAATTTTTAAATATGGGGCTTTGCCCCAAACCCCACTTACTCTTTTTGACTTGATGCAAAAAAGTAAGCAAATGTAACAATCCGATTTTTCGGATAAAAATCAAGACTCCGTCTGCTTCACTCGAAAAATTAGTCGTTTGTAGGCTGAAAACTTTTAAACTCGCCTCGACGGAATACGTCGAGGCTCAAACAGAAAAGTTTTCTACGCCTACTGCACTCGATTTTTCGGCTCATCAGACGATGTCAATCCAATGCAAACTTCAATTAGAATAACAATAACACTCTTATTCAAAATTTTATTGTTCAATTAAATTTTTATTCTGTTCTTAGAATCAGTTATTTAAAAATCCCACCTTCCGAAATATCCGAAAGATGGGTTTAAAGACCCCTTTAGGGGGTTTAGGGGTATAAATTACACTCCAAGCGAAGCACGCACCGCATCCACTTTGGCATTGGCAGCTGCATCTGCTTGAGCATATTCCTGACGACTTTTCATTTCGCCCCGCACTTCGATATAGAATTTGATTTTGGGTTCAGTTCCCGAAGGACGAACGGATATTTTCGTTCCATCTTCGGTGAAATATTGCAACACGTTTGAAGTACACGGAAAATCAAGCTCACTTACTTCAGCTGAACTTACATTGGTCATTTTCAAGGTTTCGTAGTCCTTTATTACGCTCACTTTTGATCCCGCAATTTCTTTGGGTGGATTCGTGCGGAAGTTGCGCATCATTTGTACAATTTCTTCAGCTCCCGATTTTCCTTTGCGTACGACCGAGATTCCTTTTTCTTTGCCAAAACCATATTCCAGGTATATATCTTGCAGCAATTCAAAAAGCGTTTTTCCATTATCTTTTGCCCATGCAGCAATTTCGGCCATCAAGGCACAGGATGATACAGCATCTTTATCACGGGCAAAGTCTTCGGGCAAAAAGCCGTAGCTTTCTTCACCACCGCCAATATAGGTTTTTTTGCCTTCGTTTTCACGTATTACGGCTGCAATCCATTTAAAACCGGTGTAACAGTCAAACATTTCAACGCCGTTACGGTCGGCAATTTGTTTGATGATTTCGGTGGTTACAATCGTTTTTACGATATATTCATTACCTGAAATTTTTCCAAGTTCTTTCCAACGACGGATAAGGTAATAAATAAACAGTAAAGCAGTCTGGTTTCCGTTTACCAGAATCCACTCTCCTTTGTCATTTTTTACGGCAATACCCAGTCGGTCGGCATCCGGGTCGGAAGCCATCACGATATCGGCATCAGTTTCGATGGCTTTTTTTACGGCCATATCCAGCGCTGCCGGTTCTTCCGGATTAGGGGAAATCACAGTCGGGAAATCTCCACTTACCACATTTTGCTCCGGCACCGGAATGATATTCGTGAAACCATATTCTCTCAACGCACGAGGAATCAACATAACGCCTGTTCCATGGATAGGTGTGTACACGATTTTCAAATCACTGTTGCGCTTAATCGATTCGGGTGAAAGTGAAAGTGTTTTGATATTTTCGATAAATGCTTTGTCAATTTCCTCACCGATACTTTCAATCAGTAGCGGATTCCCCTTGAATTTGATATCGTTTACAGTTACCTTATTCACTTCAATAATCACATTTTCATCGTGTGGGGCAATCATTTGAGCGCCATCATCCCAATATGCTTTGTAGCCGTTGTATTCTTTCGGATTGTGCGAAGCGGTAAGGATAATTCCGCTCTGACAACCCAATTTGCGAATGGCAAATGAAGCTTCGGGTGTGGGGCGAAGGTCTTCGAAAAGATAAACTTTTATGCCGTTGGCCGAAAATATATTAGCAGAAATCTCGGCAAACAGACGGCTGTTGTTGCGGCAGTCGTGCCCAATTACCACGCTGATTTGCGCAACAGTTGGAAACTGAGCAATCAGGTAATTACTTAAGCCTTGTGTGGCAGCTCCAACGGTATAAATGTTCATACGGTTTGTGCCGGCACCCATTATGCCACGCAACCCACCGGTTCCAAATTCCAGATCGCGGTAAAATGATTCAATTAATTCCGACTTATCTTCAGCATTCATCAGTCGACGAATGTTGTTTTTTGTTTCTTCGTTGTAATTCCCATCGAGCCAACCCTGTGCTTTGGCCATTACTTCCGTTAGTAATGCATTGTTTTCCATATTGTTATGTGTTTAATGATGTTTCGTGTTTGAGGGTTTAAAAATAGTACTTTTTTTTGAATTGGGAAATGAATTGCTGTATAAAACAATAACAGAGTTCCGCAAAAACGAAAGCTCTGTTATTAATAAATTAGTTTGTCGGAGTCGGAACTTCTTACTCCTGAATCTTTAAATCAGGTATTCTTTTTCACAACCCGATTTTATCAATAGCTCGTTGATTTCCTTTTTAAGATCTATCATACGGAGCTCTCGACCAAGAAAGTAGCTATTCAACTCTTTATACCTTTTTAATGCTGAATTTAACTCTTCTTCCTTTGATTTGAGTTCAGTAATATCTGTCATTGTTATCAGACAGGTATTTGAGTCTTGTGATACAAGTGCATCAATTAGTACATAACAGGATTTTTTATCGGGGCCTATGTACAATAATAATTCGCAGCTTTCTTTCAGATTACTTGTGAATGTATTTTGTAAAAACTCATCAAACAAGTCTAATAATTCAAACGCAATATGAAGGTTGAATCGGGTATTTTTTAATTGAATCCGGTTTTTGCCCAGTAGGGTAGCTGCCGAAAAGTTCAGATCAATAATGTCTCCTACTTTTGATAAGGTTAAATAGCCCGAAGGTGCAAAATCGTATAAATCAACGTATTTTTCCATGGCTTCTTCGGCCCGGCGGTTTGCTAATTTGAGCTCTTCATTTTGCATTTCCAGTTCTATCTGGTGAACTTGTAGATCATGCATTAGCTTATCATTATCCAGCTCAACTGTAGTTTTTGTTAATGTTCTGGTTTTCAATTCTTCCTCTGCTTTCAACCTCAGTTCTTTTGCTTCAGAATAGTCATTTTCCTCGTTTTTCATGGGGTATAAAGATTATGTTCGCGGAGTAAATCCACTGTTTTGTTGAGTTCTATCTCCAGTTTTTTGGCTACTGTAATATCTACAAAGGTTATAACCAGACCGTCAATTTTATCTTCGAAGGTGCGGTAAGGCATGATGCGCACGTTAAACCAGTTTCCTGCATTGGTAGCAATAGCCGTTTCTCGATAAACCAGCGAGCGCAATACTTCACGGGCATGATTGGCAATTTCGGGGTATTGCATATTGTTTACCAGGTCGGTAAATGGCCGGCCTATATCGGTGGAGCGAAGCTTAAATATTTTGGATAGCTGTTCCGTAAACCGGCGTATATTCAATTCTTTATCCAAAAACAGCGTAGCAATATCGGTGCTGTTAAGCAGGTTTGTCATATCGTTGCTGGCAATCACAAAATCACATATTTTGCTTTGAAGTTCGGAATTTACCGTTTGCAATTCTTCATTCAGGCTTTGCATTTCTTCTTTCGAAGTAGTCAGCTCTTCGTTGGTCGATTGCAATTCTTCGTTGGTTGATTGCAATTCTTCATTGGTCGATTTTAATTCCTCCTGCGAGGTTTGTATTTCTTCGCGGGTGCCTTGCAATTCTTCTGTAATGCTTTGTAATTCATTTTCAAGTTCTTGCTGCTTAATCGACGACAATTTTCCCGTTGTTTTTTTTGTGGTTATTGTGGGAATTACCACAGCAACATCCATAAATACAATCATAATGGAACCTTTCAGGGCATCCGGTTTTTCAATTTTTTGAATGGTAATATCGACAAACTTTGTTCCGCCGTTTGTTCCCACCTTTAAATTTTTCAAAATTACCGGTTCATAGTTTTGTTTTGCTCTACGGATAGCACCTACCAACACGATGTCTAATCCCTCGCGTGCCATGGCATAAATGTTCATATTCGCTTTGCCGGCTGCCGGCTCCAGATACTTTCCTGTTTTTCCGGTAATATAAAGTATGTCGCCCTGATCGTTAATCAGCACGCTTGCCGGTGAAAACCGTTGAAGTAATAAGCGGTCGGCAAGGGCTTGAATATTCTCAATTTCATTCATGGGTTTTAGTATAGCATCCGTTAATGTATTTTTTCGTTGAGTGAAAGAACTGGGGAAATTTGACAATTCCGGGGTTTTTGGTAATTCCGAGCGTTTATAGAACTTCAATTTCGAATCCAATATTGTAAAAAATCCATTACCCGAGCTTTCATTCTCAGCACTTCCAAGTAACATGGTAGCACCCGGATTAAGACTGTAATGGAACAGGTTCATCAACCTTTTCTGCAATTCAAGTTCCATATAAATGAGCATATTCCGGCACGATAGAAAATCCAAGCGGGTAAATGGCGGGTCTTTTATCACGTTTTGAGGTGCAAAGACAACCATTTCGCGAATGGAAGAATTTATTTTAAACCCATTTTGGTTAACCGTAAAAAACTGATTAATTCGTTCGGAAGACACATCGCCCACAATATTCGAATGATATTCGCCTTTTCGGGCAATTTCAATCGCATCCACTTCCAGATCGGTAGCAAAAATCAGTAAACTGAAATTCTTTTCGTGCTTTATTGCTTCATACGCTTCCTTAAAAACGATGGCCAGGGTATAGGCTTCTTCGCCGGTACTACAACCCGCTACCCATGCCCGAAAGGCATAACCATTCGGAAATTCGGCAAACATGAGAGGGAAAATCTTAGTTTTTAGTTTTTCCCATACCGTAGCATCCCGAAAGAAATTGGTAACTCCAATGAGTAATTCTTTGAAAAGTATTTCAGTTTCGCCTGGGTTTTCCTGCAAAAAACGGACATAAGTATGAATTTTGTCAATTTGATGCACATTCATGCGCCTTTCAATGCGCCGAAACATCGTGTTTTTCTTGTATAACGAAAAATCATGTCCGGTTTGAGCACGAAGCAATATAATTATTTTTTCAAGATTACTGCTGTTTTTTATATCGGTAATTGATTCAGAACTGGCAATTGGTAGATGTTTCAAACAATTCATCAATAGTTTTGGTAAGTCAACAGCAGGAGCAACCTTATCAACATGAACAGCATTTATGGCGCTTCGGGGCATGCCATCGAATTTTGCATTGCTTGGTTCCTGTACCAGTACTACACCATGCATTTCTTTAATTTTTCGAATTCCCAAACTACCATCCGACCCCATTCCCGATAGAATAATTCCGGCACTTTTCTCTTTTTTATCAATTGCAAGCGAACGAAAAAAATAGTCGATAGGAAGTCGTAATCCTCTGGGTTCAATGGGTTCAAACAAAAACAATACGCCATGAAGTATGGACATACTCTTATTGGGAGGAATCACATATACATGATTGGGTTTTACTACCAGCTTGTCAGTAGCCTGAAAAACCTTCATGGTGGTAATCCGTTGAAGTAATTCGGGCATTATACCGGGGTGGTCGGGGTCGAGGTGCTGAATAACTACGAAGGCCATTCCAATATTAGCCGGCATGTTTTCGAAAAACTGCTCCAATGCTTCTAATCCACCAGCCGATGCACCAATTCCAACAATGGGGAAATCATCTTTTTCCAGAATTGTTTTCGTTTTGGGGGCTTTTATTAACTTTTTTTCCATTGTTTTAGTAGCATTTATGGGGGTATAAATGGCTGAAAGCTTGCTTTTCGATTTTGAGGATTTATCTGTTTTACTGTAAATTCGCAAATG
>JBAWXD010000036.1:0-24306 GCA_037144275.1 Paludibacter sp.
AACCGATAGATATAATACAGTTCGGGATCTGCTTGCTGAATATAATTTTGATGAACGATTTATACAAGGAATCCCAGATAATCTGAACTTTAAAGATATTAAAAATGTCCTGAAACTTTACGATCTGTGGTTAAAGTCAAAGTAAATTTTAATCTTTACTCTTCTGTCAAAAATAAAATCATTCGTTCTACAGCCTCTTTGCAAACCGGACAAAATTCAGGAGCTTTGTTAGTCTTCATTCGGCAGTCGAAGCAAGGGCGATACATACCTTTTTTCAAATAACCACCCCCTTCAAATGCACCAATGTTGGTTTTAATTGTATCGCTCAGCGGAGTTGGAACCGCCGTTCCCTGTAGTATCTTCTTTCTCCATTTTCTGTCAAACTGAACCAATGAAGTAATATTTGGTTCCCAGGGTTCTTTTTTGATATCATACGTTCCATCCAGTACATCTTTATCATAAAAATACTCATCGGCCAAACCAGCAAATGAATGTCCGAATTCGTGTACTGTTACTTGTGTTGCCAGCTTGTTATCAGCAGCCGTGAGCGCATAAAAATTATAAATACCTCCACCACCGTAAGTGGATGTATTGGCCAGCACATAAATAGCATCGTATGGTACCAGCGCAGCCAAATCACGTAAAATGAATGAGTTTTCAGTTGTCAGGTAACGTGGTTCATAAAAAGTATAGAAGTGTGACCCTACTACAGTGTTTTTCCAACCACTTTCCTTAGCAAGAGAAATTCCAGATTGACCAGAAGCTGCAGCTATAGCGTAAATATTGATTCGGTTTTTGTATTTGCTAAATGGTTCGTGAGTCAACAAATTGTTTGCTAATCGTTGAGCATCTTTGAAGAATTTTTGTTGCTCTTTAGCCGAATAACCTTCAGCAATTACAGCAATATCAATCGCTTTTTCAGGTGTAACAGTTTTGGAGATAATTTTTATCGGCACAGCTCTCGGAATAGTTTTTTGAATCAGTTTGTCTGTTGGTGAAAGTGAATAGCGGAACAGTTCCTGCCAGTTATCAAAATCTAACCGCTTTTCAATAATCAGATTAACAGCCTGTTGAGGAAATGGAAACTGAATGGTTTGCTCAAAACTTTTCAATGTCTTCGTTGCTTCAGGTGTCGATTGCCATTCGTGAAACAGCGAACTGAAACCATCTATATAAATCAACTGATTGCTGAGGCTGTCGAGGACCCGAAACCGGAAATCACCCAAATTCAGGTCGGTAGATAAATGACTATGTCTTCCACCCCAAAATAGCTCTTGCTTTATTTTGTCCAGAAAAACAGCTGTTTTAGCTTCATTTCCACAAAAATGAAAATCGACACGGCAAGCTTTGTCTGTAAAAAAATCTTTGTATTGTTGAGCAAAAAATGAGGAACAAAACATCAAAAAAAGAAAAAGAACAAACGTTGGTTTTGACATGGTGCTGGAATTTTAAAATCGCTTACAAATTAAATGAAAATTTTGGACAAAACCAATTTAATTGTATGAATATACAAAATCCTCCGACAGGTTATGCCGGAGGATTTTTTCATAGTTAAGTTTGTTACGTCTATTACATGATTCCATTTGTTGCGGAAGTCGGGCTTTTTAATCCAAGATCGGCAGTTTGTACAACTGCTCCTTTTTCAGAAATGCTAATCATACGTCTTTCAGGTTTTGCAAATCCGGGTTTCTGAACCAGAAGGATATAATTTCCTTTGCTAAGTCCTTCAATTACAAATTCGCCGTTTTCGTTGCAGGTTTCATCGGCTACAATTTCCATGGATTTTGAATCCAGCAGTGTCACGGAAGCGTGATTTCCTTCGGGTCTGTCACTTTTAATAATTTTACCTCTGATTTCGAAAGAGTTCTGAGCAAATAACTGCGTACCTAAAAGTACTAAGCCTGCGAGTAAAAATACTCTCTTGGTTTTACTTGTTTTCATAATTTTGGTGTTTAAAAAAATGGTTTATTATAGGGTTGATTTAAAAGGGTTGTTTACTATATTGACGATGAATTCAAAATTTTCTTACATCATGTTCTGTTGTTTAATAATTAGACGAGTTGAATGTTATGTTTGGATTTAACTTTCATAAATAATTCATACATTTATATTTTTATTCAAATCTATAAATAGTTTAAGTATTTTATATTCAGCAATATATGTATTTTTTAGAGCTTCTCGGCTTTGTTTATAACTATTCTCACACTAGCTCTGTTTTTTCTCGAAAAAGAACTAACTTTGTCGCTCTTAAAAAAATAATTAATGATTTCCAGACCTACACTTTCAGTTTTTCTGTTGATTTTCGTCCTTACTTTTGAGATGACTTCCTGCTCGTGGTTTCAGGAACCTACAAATTCATCTGCATACATATCCCAGGTTTTCGATTATGTTTATGCTCCCGGCCAGCATGCGTTGCTGGCGAAGAAAACAGACAGTTCTAACTTTATCGGTGAACCAACTAATGACAAAGGTTTTTTATATTTAGGAGGATTTGGTGGCTACGTGGTGGCCGGTTTCGATCATAATGTGCTCAATGACGATGGATTTGACTTTGAGGTTATTGCGTTGAAAGGTGCTTCGCCCGAACCCGGGATTGTTTACGTGATGAGCGATACGAACAGAGATGGATTACCCAACGAAACCTGGTACGAACTGAAAGGAAGCCAGTTTTCAAATTCCAAAAGGCATTATTGGGTGAGGTATTATAAAGTAGTTTCGGATACAACAAATATAAGCTGGAAAGATAGTGAAGGAACTATCGGAGAATTGAAATCGGGTTATGGCTCAAATTTTTCTGCAACATGGTGGTGGCCTGCAACAAGCACAGATAGCATTACTTTTTACGGAACGCGATTGCCTGATTCGTATGTAAATAATTCAACTAGCAGTAATCAAAATTGGATTGTTCCTCCTACGCTTTTTACCTGGGGTTATGCTAAAAATCTGTATGGAACAGATTATGACTCAGATTTGGGTGCGAATAAGTTTGATATTTCCAATGCGATTGACTCAATGGGAAATGCCATAAAACTGCCATCTATCCGCTTTATTAAAATTCAAACTGCTGTATTTCAACAAGCAGGTTGGCTCAATGAAGTTTCTACTGAAGTGAGAGGTGCAAAAGATTTGAGGAAATAGTACTTATTCAATCACTATCCAATATTTATCAAGCAACCCAGCTAAGCCCATTCTCGAGAATCGGGCTTTTTTTAGTTTATTTGCTTCCGGGTCGATTGAATAATTAAACGAAGTTCTGAAATCAACTTTTTCAAGGTTTGTGAGTTGAAAAATCGCTCGTTGCAAGTCACAGTTATCGAATATGGATTCCGTCAGGTCTGCTTCAGTGAAATCAGTTTCCTGCAGATTGCAGTTTTTAAAGCGAGTCTTTTTAATTTTTCGCTTAAAGAAAACGGACAGTTTCAAATCGCAATTTTCAAATCTCACCGAAAATAAAAAATCTCTGCAGTACTCGAATTGGACACCAACCAACTTGCAGCCAATAAAAACCACATCGTTTAGCGTGGTGTCTGTCAGGTTGCACAAACTTAAATCGCAATCTTCAAAAATACAGTCTCTGAGAATATTATCAATGAGATTGATTCCATGGAAATTACAATTAACAAACCTGCAATTTTCGTATTCAGCTTTCTGAAAAAGTATTTCCGAGTAATTTAAGCGCTCAAAAAGTTTGTTTTCGATTATCATTTTTAATTTTATTTCAGGACAAAAATAGTGATTTATTTTCACATATTAGAAACAACAAAACAGAGAATCGTAACTTACAATTCTCTGTTTCTCTTTCAAAATCTAATTTTAATTTTTCAATAGTTTAATAGTTTGGACATTTTTTTGATTTGCTATGTTCAAAAAATAAATCCCAGAAGTCAGGTAAACAAAATTCTGTTTTTCAATTTGATTTCCGGCCCAGACAGTTTGACCCATCACGTTGATCAACTGATAACTTTCTGTACCGGTCGTGTTTTGAATAATAATAGTTTGATTAAACGGATTTTCAGTTGGTTTATATTCATTTACGGAATTAATGCTATTAGAAATCTCGGTTGAGCCACTAACGGTACGGACAAGTCGCACATAATTTGCACCACGAATCGCATCTCCTTGTGGTCCAAAAGAGTATCCTGTATAAGTTACTGCGTTTACAATTGTAGTTTTGAGAATTGCCCACGAATAGGGCGGACCAATTTTCTGGTCGCTTCGCTGGCAACCTGCACCGTGAACGTCAACCCATTTTGTTTGAGTTGAAGGCCAACCAAGCGCTCTGCCAAAGGGAATATAATCAGCTTCGGCACCACCACCGTTAGTTGTCGTGTAACTTTCATGGGTTGTTGACGACCAGTAATATCCCCAATCCGACTGCCCTGCTTCATTGATTGTCGGAGTACAGTTGAAATAGCTGGTATTGATTGCCGGACTATTGTCATAATCTGGGGAGTGCGTATAATCGATGATACTTTGCAATTCTTTGATATCAGGCATACGCCAATCGTTATGGCCAAGATAATTTTGTGAATTTTTGGTTTGAACACAAGCTAGTGCATCTGTCCAATTTATACCTGAGCCATTATCATTTTTTGCCCACATCAGTTCGGTTTCAATGTCTGTTATTGTTAGGTTGCCATTATCTACAAAATTGTTTATACCATAGTTTGTTCTACCCCGCACCAACTGAACATAAAATGTTTTAGTGAGTTTGCTGAGTGCATCCACCATGTCATAACCTTTAATTCTTCCATCCGAAAAATTTACACCAAAATCTTTTGTGTAACCTGATTCGCTTGGGTTTAGAATAAAAATATTACTCGACAAATATTGTTGATCAATCAAGCGTTCGCCAATTGAGGCATTTCCATAGGCAAATTTAAAATAAGTATCATCCAAAAATGGTGTTAAACCCGCTGAAGATGTTGAACCACCGGGATCAATTCCTTTTGCTAAATACAAAGAATATAATTCTTTTATGGTTGGGATGCGCCAGTCATTAAAACCACCATAGTTAGCAGCATTTACAGTCGATACCCACGATTGTGCAGCACTGTAACTCATTCTATCTGTTTTAACCGGAGCTGTGTTTGTCATATTCGGACTGCTCATCCAGGTTAATCCTGTGTTGTTATCGTAAACCGTTTTTGTGTCGGAACTTAGTGTATAAGTTGAAGTATTGCCGTTATATGATGCATCCTGTCCATATAAGCTTTGTCCGACAGAAGGACACGTGATTGAACCAGTAGTATTAAAATATTTCGTTTGGCCGCCATCTACCACTTTGTAATTCTGGCTTTGAAGATAATTGCCAGAAAAGGAAAATAAAAGTATTACCGGTAGAAATCTGCTTTTCATTTTGATTTATTTTGTTGGTCGACCAATTAAACTGCTGCAAAACTAAAATATTTATTCTTAAATCCAACTAAATATTCAGTGAAATGGCAAAAAAATCAGGCAGAATGTCAATTTTCACCTAACAAAAAAGACTATCACAATTAATTGCGATAGTCTTTTTTGTTTAAATCAGTTATTTAAGCCTTTTCATTCATTTTCATCATACCCATCATTTGGTTTATTGTTTTATTCATTCCGTCAGTGGAACCATCCAGAAAAATGACATTTCCTTTACCAGTTTCACCAAAATGTTTAATTGCTTCCGTCCACATACTAAACAACAGAAATGAAGCATCCAAATCCGCATCAGTCATTTCTTTAGCAGCCAGTGCCATACCTTTGGCCACTTCTTCACGAAACAAAGCAATACCCTGTCCACGTTGTTGAGCAGCTTCTTTTTCAGCAAGGGCCGAAATTTTTATTGCATTTCCTTCAGCCTCGGCAGCTTTTGTTCGGGTAATCAACAGGGCTTGTCCCTCATTTTCGGCAGCAGCTTTCAGGTTGTTTGAAGCTACCACACGCGACATAGATTTAATGATTTCCTCATCAAAGGTAATGTCATTTAGCTGAATATCAATCATGTGGAAACCCCATTCCTGAAGGGTGTCATCCAAATGTTTCTTCACTTCCTGAATGATCTCCGTACGAAGTCCAAGTATTTCGGCTTGTTTTTTAGTCGCCACAAAACTACGGATAGTACCTTCAATAGTGCGAATTAATGCTTGCATAAAGCTACGATCGTCCACAAATTTAAATGCCACATTTTTGATGGTTTCATCCGATTGATTAAAAACAGCATAAAGTAACATGGCTTTAAAATAAACATTTGCCTGATCTTGTGACACAGCCTGAAATTCCAATTCAGCAGAACGGTTCTGAATTGAAATCCTTTTGTACACCAATTCGATAAATGGAATTTTAAAGTTTAGACCCGGAGCCATAATACGCCGGTACTTTCCGAAAATAGTAATAACAGCTACATTTCCCTGATTTACAGTAACAAATCCTGAAAAAATAAAGAGGAGAATGATTACTCCTAGAACGATAAGACTAATAGGTAGTTCCATACGATGTTGATTTTAGTTAGATAATAAATTTATTTGTACTTGATTTTTTAATATTAAATTACAAAATCAGGATTTTCAATTTTTGAAATTTCGTTTTGATCTAATTCTAATTCTTTAATTGCTGATTTAATTGATGGTCTTTTAATAAGTAATAAAATAAGCATTGCAGCTGCGTAAAGCAAATACTCACTGTTGTTGGTCAGAAATATAGAAACAAGTGCAAATAAACCAGGACCTTCAAGTAAAGCGTATCTAATAATTAAAGCTTCTCTGTATTTTTCCATTTTGAGTCTAAAATCCATTTCGCCTTTTAATATATCTAATCTGTTACTAAATACCATTATACTTGCAACTATTCCCACAATTAGAAGCCCGGGAACTAAATAAACTAATATTTTTGCGAAATCAGATTCATTATCAGGGTGTTGGAAATCGGCCACCAAAAATGAAATAACTAACCCGAACACAATAAGACCAAACGCTAAAGCAAAATGAAAAATTGAAATTATCTTGAAATACTCTTTTATTGTTTGTTGAATGTTCTCCATATTTGTTATTTAGCCTGTTTTTTTTCCCATTCCAGCATTTTCTTTTTACAATCCAGTCCCCAGCGGAAACCGCCCAAACTACCATCTGTACGGATAACACGGTGACAGGGAATAAGATACGCTATCGGATTTGCACCAATAGCAGTTCCCACGGCCCGCACCGCTTTCGGGCGACCAATTGTTTCAGCTATTAGAGCATAGGTTGTAGTTTCACCGGCTGGAATTCTTTGTAAGGCTTTCCATATTGATTGCTGAAAATCACTACCAATTGGGTTTAAAGTTGGGTTTTCTCCATTTTTAAAAATCTGATTTGCAAGCCGTTCAGCACCTTTGTCATTTTGATGAAAATCAGTTTCAGGAAAACGATTCTCAAGATCGAGATATGCTCCTTCATGATTTTCGGGAAAAGTGAGTGCGCATATACCGTCATTCGAAAAAGCAATGCAACATTCACCAAAAGGAGAATCGGAAAAACCAAAAGATGGGTCGGATTGAGGAGGTAATTGTCTCATTTTAATCAGAATTTTTGTATAGAAAAATAAAAGTAGTGCAGTTTTGGATAATTTTTTGTAAAATATTTATCCTTGATAGGATTTAGCGCAAAAGTCAACTACATTTGTGGCAAAGTTAATGAATATATTTAGTTCAATTGCATTATTAACAATTGATTTTTTTCAATTTGAACGCTTAGCTTAATTTATAACAGAAAATGAAAAAAATGTTTCTAATACTGCTGTTTAGCCTTATAGCTTTGTCAAGCAATGTTTTTGCACAGTTAAGTTCAGGCAAATGGCAAACACAGCCAATTAAAATTGATGGCGATGGTTCTGACTGGGGTTTGTTACCTCGTTTTTTTAATACCGAATCGAACTTGAAATATGAATTCAGAAACGATGCTACGAACTTATATTTTATACTAAAAGCTGCTGATCGTGCCACTCAAATGCAACTTTTCAGGGCAGGATTTTCTATAAGATTTAAACTTAAAACAGCCACACCCCTGAAAACTGAAATTACTTTTCAGGCAAATAAATTCACAGAAATGCCACCGATGAATTCTCAGGAAGTTAGAACGGATATTTTGGTAGATAAATCCGTTACGAAGCCCGAGATTATTCTGAATGATACAGTTTTACTGGACGGATTTCAGTTTAGCAATGGAATGATAACATCTAAAAATAAGGAAAATATCTTTTTTGCTCGTAGTAAATCCAATAAAGAGTTAGCAACCTATGAAATTCAGGTGCCATTACGCGAATTGTTTGGGAATAATTACAGTTTGGATAAAGTTGCGGCCACACAAATTCAGCTTCAGGTTGTACTAAATGAGTTATCACAGAATGAAATACGCAAAATGAAAAGCCGATCGGGTGGTGGCCATAGCGGTGGTATGTACGGCGGTGGACGTGGAATGGGTGAAGGTAGGGGTATGAATGGCGCTGCTGAAATGGGTGGCGAGATGCAAGGTGGTATGGGTCAAATGCCAGGATCACAGATGAATGTTGAAATGCCAATCGAAATGCGTGGAGGTTCTTCTATGGAACGAAAAAGTTTCAACAAAGATTTTATGTTGTCGTCAGGGAAATAGCTTTTGAAAGTGTTTCATTTCGCAGAATTTTATTGCTTTCAGAATAAATGAAAGTCGGTAAATAGAAGATTTGTTTTGGAATTTCATATTTGGAAAGATTCTCCTTGCAAAAAGTATTTAACTCAAAAAACTTCTCGGGTGTAAATTCCTCAGATTCAATAACTAATACAACTTTATTTTCCAAAAACTCATCAGGAACTGAAGTAATAAAAAAGTTGGATGGAATATATTCTTCCAGTTTTTTTTCCAGTTGTTTCGGATGAATTTTCACTCCAGCTGAATTAATTACAGAATCTAAGCGTCCAAGCCATCGAAATGATTTTGAGTCCTTAAGTTCAATCATATCGTTGGTTATCAATTCCTTTTCAGATAAATGTGTTGCCAAAATTGCCAGACAATCACGCTCTTCCTGCCGAATGGAAACTCCATCGAGTACCGTAAAATAATCAGATTTCTGATTCCCATTAAAACAACGCAATGCTATATGTGAAGCTGTCTCTGTCATTCCATAAGTTTCGTACATTTTAGCCGGAATTTCAGTGACTAAAGCTTCCAGTTTTGCATTTACCTGTCCACCTCCAACAATGATATTCTGAACTGTTTTTGATTTCAGTGTTTCAATCGAGTGAGTTAGCTGATAAGGTGTTATAGCTGTAAAATCTATTGCAAAATCGATATTCTCAAACGGATTTGCTTTTGGCTCAACAATTATCAGATTAAATCCACCAACTATTGCCCGTACCAGCATCATTTTACCAGCAATATACGAAGCAGGTAAACAAAGCAAAGCAGTTTTCGTTTCATCAAGACTGAAAAAAGCATTGGTCATGCGAGCTGAATTGCGCATTGCCGTTTTCAATAGTCTGATTTCTTTGGGAGTGCCGGTTGAGCCGGAAGTATGTGAAATGATAAAATCTGAGTTGTCAAACCAGTTAGTCAGAAATTCATAAATGGAAATTAACCAGGAATCAGTTGATTCGTAGCTTGTTTTCAAATCGGCAATTTTTTCCCGATTAAAAATTTCCCCGTTTAGCTTTATAGTTTCTGACATCAGCCTAAAATTGAACTTAAATCCCAGGTTTCATTATTATTATAAAACAACTTTGCATCCCAAATTTCAAGTGCTGAAGGGATATTATTGTGGTAGAGCTGACCAGTTCCCAACCCCTGTGGTAATTTTGAACCAAGGGTAGCGGTCCATTGTGCTATCGCATTCAATCCAATATTCGCTTCAAGTGCCGAAGTTATCCACCAAGCTATTTTATGCTTTTCTGCTAACCGAATCCATTCTTCAGACACTTTAAATCCACCCAGCAGACTTGGTTTCAGAATAATGTATGCCGGATTAATATTCTTCAAGATTTCTTCATCGGGGGCTGTTCCAATCAGTTCTTCATCCAGCACAATCGGAATGGGCGATTGTCGGCAAATTGCTGCCATTTGTTCCCATTGTCCGGATTTGATTGGTTGTTCAATCGAATGAATCTCAAACTTTGAAATTCGTTCAAGTTTGGTCAACGCATCTGTTGCTGAAAAACCACCATTAGCATCGAGTCGAATTTCTATATCATCGGGCGAAAACTGTTTTCGAATTCCCGCAATGATTTCCAGTTCTGTTTCAAAATCCAGCGCTCCCACTTTAAGCTTAATACAGTGATATCCGGCAGCTATTTTCTCCCGAATCTGTTTTTGCATAAATTCACGGTCGCCCATCCAAACCAAACCATTGATGGGAATTCCGGCTTTCCCGGCAGAGAAATCATTTTGAAACAAAATGCGATTTCCGCCTGTATTCAAATCGAGCAAAGCCGTTTCAAGTCCAAAAGCAATGGACGGATATGCCGACAAATCTATTTCCTGAGGGTCAACTCCGGCATTCAGCTGACTGCAAACTTCAACCAGTTTTTGCTCATAGCTTTCCATTGGGTCGATGCTTAAATCGGGAATTGTGGAACACTCGCCAACACCCATCACACCGTCCTTCTCCAGTATTAAAAACGATGAAGATTTATGCATCAAAACCCCGCGCGAAGTACCTGCAGGGAATTTGAACTTTAAATCGAGGTTGGTATAACGAGCAGTAAGCATATTTTTTCTATAAAAGCAACCCGATCCCAAAAGTCAAAGCAAATACCAGACTTGCCATCGATAATCTTGGCAATTCGGGATACAATTGCTCAGCATCCGTATATGTGAAAACCTTTTTCAGATTCAGAAAAAACAATGGAAATGAAAGAAGAAAGAACCATTGCCAGATTGAGTGATAATTTATAAAAGTATAAATTACAGCTAATAAAGCAGCACCTGCCACCAAAAACAAATGATAAAATGCAGCCTTTCTTATTCCCATTACCACAACAATAGTTCGTTTTCCGGCTTTTTTATCAGCTTCATAGTCACGCATGTTGTTCATATTCAGTACTCCGGTGCTTAGAAATCCAATTGCAGATGCAGGTAAAAGAATTTCCCAACGAAAATCCTGTGTTTGAAGAAAATATGTACCTACAACGCCCACCAATCCGAAAAAGATAAATACAAATAAGTCACCCAAACCACGATATCCATACGGATTTTTGCCAACCGTGTATTTTATGGCAGCAGCAATGGCAGCCAACCCGAGTAATCCAAAAATCAACAGGTTCGAAATGTCCATGCCTTCTGTTCCCAGAATAATCAGCGAAACACCCGAGGCAACACACAATATTCCAACGACTATAATTCCCCGTAACATTGTTTTAGCCGAAATTTCGCCCGACTGCACCATGCGTTTCGGTCCAATGCGCTCGGCTGTATCTTTTCCGTTCACAAAATCACCGTAGTCGTTTGCCATGTTCGACAGAATCTGTAAAAGCACGGTTGTGAGTGCTGTCAGTCCAAATATTGACCAATTTAACCGATTATCAGCTGCTGCCAAACTTGTTCCAATAATGGTGTTCGACAAAGCTAATGGCAATGTTTTCAGGCGAAAAGCGGCAATCCAGGGTTTTATATTCATTTTTTTGTATCAAGAACCAAGAGTCAAGAACCAAGACTTTGGCATATTTAATTAACTTTAAAATTAATTGACCGATAACCAATTCATGGCATTTTTGGATATTTCGAGAAATCAGGTTTGCGTTTTTCGAGGAAAGCGTTTTTGCCTTCATGTGCTTCTTCGGTCATATAATAAAGCATGGTGGCATTCCCGGCCAACTCCTGAATTCCGGCTTGTCCGTCGAGTTCTGCATTCAATCCGGCTTTAATCATACGTAGTGCCAGCGGACTGTGTTGAATCATTTCTTTGCACCATTTCACGGTTTCGTCTTCCAGTTGGTCGAACGGCACCACGGTATTGACCAAACCCATTTCTAATGCTTCAGCAGCCGAGTACTGACGACACAGGAACCAGATTTCGCGGGCTTTTTTCTGACCCACAATGCGAGCAAGGTACGAAGAACCAAAACCGGCATCGAAACTTCCCACTTTGGGGCCGGTTTGTCCGAAGATGGCATTCTCGGAAGCAATTGACAAGTCGCAAACCACCTGCAATACATGTCCGCCACCAATGGCAAAACCATTTACCATAGCCACAACCGGTTTTGGTAAGCTGCGAATCATTTTCTGCAGGTCAAGCACATTCAAACGTGGAATTCCATCCTTACCGATATACCCACCAATTTGTTTTACATTGATATCACCTCCGCTACAAAATGCCATGTCGCCTTCGCCGGTCAAAATTACAGTAGCAATATCCTCACTATCACGGCAAAAGACCATACATTCAATAATCTCCTTGATGGTGTCGGGTGTAAAAGCGTTGCGGTAGCGAGGACGATTAATCGTAATTTTGGCTATTCCTTCGAAATAATCGAATTTTATTTCTTCAAATTCTTTAATGCTTGTCCAGATTCTCATTTCTTTATATTTTTTTTGAAGTTTTCTTTGCAATCAATTTTATAACAAAAAATATTACAAACATTGTAATTATCTTTACATAACCAACACTATTATTATTCCAGGATAAATTAGTATAGTCAAATTGTATAAGTATTATTGCAAAAAATAAACTAATTATAATTATTACCGCTATTGTTGATTTATTCATAATATTATTTTCTTATGTTTTTAAAATATCCTTTATAATTTTCGGTATTCAAATGGCTGTCTGTAAAAACCTCTAGCACGGTAGCTTTATCTGAAATCAGCAGATTTTCAACGCATTTACTAAGGTCTTCGGTTTTGTCACAAACGGTGTAATTCAACCCGTACGCTTCCACCAGCGACTTTATTTTTACCTGATGCGGTGTGGTAAAAAAGTCCAGACTCTTCTCCATCAATTCCTTATCACCAATAAAACGAAAAATATTTCCACCGTTGTTATTCATCACGATGATTTTCAGATTATTGTCAATATAATTGTTCCATAGCGCATTTGAATCGTAAATAAACGACAAATCGCCTGTCAGAAAAACAACCGGTTGCTGCGAACAGTAAGCATATCCGGCTGCCGTTGACATGCTGCCATCGATGCCCGAAGTGCCACGGTTACATATATAGGTCAGGTCTTTGCGGGCGGGGAAAAGTTGTGTCCAGCGCACCGAAGTACTGTTGGCCAAGTGCAAAACAGTTCCGGTTGGTGTTTGTTTCAGCAATTCAAGTGTTACACTCATATCCGACAAAGCTTTGTTGTTCACAAAATCCTCGTGAAGTGCCTTAATATGCATCATTTCCGATAGATAAACTTCCGAAAAATCACTTTTTGTTTGTTCGAATGGCATTTGAGTCAGAATGTCTGTTGCCACACCTGGAACGATGGTAGTCAAACATTTGTAGGTATCCACGTAAGGCATCGACGATTCAATCTGCCATTGCTCAGCAGGTTGATGACCGCGCAGGAAAATTTTCAGTTGCTTACAAATGACAGAATGACCAATGGTTATCAGTAAATCGGGAGCAAAATTTCCGGTCGAATCTTTTGAATTCACTCTCGAATACAGCGATTCCAGTTGAGTGATAATACCATTCCCGCTTATATTGGATAAATTTTCAGACAAAACCACAACATCCGGTTCATGAGCCAATTGATTTGCCAAAGCATTCAATTCTGTATTTTCAGGGAAAACTCCGAAAACCACTAACTTCTTATTATGCTTCAACCAACTTTCTTTAAGTTGTTGCAGGCTCTCTGTACTCAATCTATTTATTGCCCTAAGCGTTTTGAGAATTTTGGGGTTACTGTGCATTTCGGGCAAAGCCGTATAAATAGGCTCACGCATTGGCACATTAATCTGCACCGGACCTTGTGGGTACGAAATAGCTATGTCAATAGCTTGCGAAACCTGACGGTCGGAGAAATCCAAATCGGCAGACACTACCGTTTCAACCGGTAGGTCGAAACTGGCTTTTATGTAGTTGGCATAAATATTGGTCTGACGAAGCGTTTGTCCGTCAGCTTGATCAATCATTTCAGCAGGGCGGTCGGCAGTGAAAACAAGCAGCGGTAAGTTTTGATAATACGCTTCAGCAATGGCCGGAGCAAAATTAAGCGCAGCCGTTCCCGATGTACAAACCAGTGCCACAGCTTCACTGCTGTGTTGGACTATCCCTAACGCAAAATAAGCTGCCGACCGTTCATCAATAATGCTCAGACATTCCATTTCCGGATGTGCCGTGAATGCAAATATCAGCGGTGCATTGCGCGACCCGGGTGCAATAATTACTTTCTTTACACCCAGCCTGGCGCAAATTTCGGGTATATTTTTAATTCCTTGTCGGAAGTGAGGCATATTTTTCAATTTATAGTTTCATCATAAATTTCTTCTTCAATAAAAATCGTATTTCCTAACACAGGTTCATGATTAGGTTCATAGCTATTTATTAATTCCCTCTTTCTTTTCCATATAACTTTATAGAAATAAACAAGAGAATAGAAAAAGTGAAATAGTAAAAAATAAAGACCAGATTTACTGTATTTATCATACTTGAAATAAAAGTAGATTGAGTAACAAAATAAAAACATATATGATAGCCCTAACAAGCTACTTATTAAAACAATTAATGTGTTTGAATTGATATATTCTAAATTGCTATAATCATAAATTATTAATGATAGAAGTAATACGTAAAAAACTAAATATGAAATGCTTAGCCAGAAGCAAATAATTAAGATCTTTAGAAATTTTTTAATAATCATATGAATAGTATGATTTATTGTGAGTTTTTCATCACATTCATCATTGTTAGCATCTTATTATCCGTTTCTGTCCATTCATTTTCGGCAACGGACGAAGCGGTAATTCCTGCTCCGCTGTACAATACAAACTGTTTGTCAAACAATTGCAGGCAGCGAAGGTTTACAAAGATATCTATTTTTTTGTTGATATTAATAGGACCAAGAAAGCCTGTATAATAGCTCCTATCGTGTTTTTCGTTTGCCAGAATGAAATTGCGTGCTTCCGTTTTCGGCAATCCACCCACCGAAGGAGTTGGATGTAAAGCTTTCAGCAGGTCACTAAAGCTGTTTCTCAATTCAGATTGTGGAAACTCAAAAGCTGTTTTTAGATGTATCAAATTAGCCGCCTGATAGTTCATTGGTCCGGTTTTGCTGTAATTCTTAATGTACAACGATTGCAGGGTATTTTCGACAAAATCGGTCACAATTCCTTGCTCTTCCATTTCTTTTTCAGCCCACAGATATGAATCCACAGTAGTTCCGGTGGCAATTTGTGTTCCGGCAAGCGAAACCGTTTTCACTGTTTCGTCTTCCACCACTAACAAAGGTTCCGGAGTAGCACCTATCCAACACCCAAGTTCAGGTAATTGAAGTAGATAAACCATGGCGTGCGGATATTTCTCACATAATTTCAGAAAAAACACTTCTGGTTGAAAACCATCAGCTAATTCCTCCAATCGTACTTTTGAGAGTACCACTTTGTCAAACTCACCGGCATTCATAGCTTTCACCGCTTTGTTTACGTTGCTGATAAATTCATCATTGGAAGTAGATTGCATAAAATTTATACTTTTTTTTAATTCAACAAAGTTATTGTTATCAATCAGTTTTTGTATATAAATATCATCAATCTCGTCGGAGAAAAAAACGCAATCGGGTTTAAGAAGAAAACTTCCATGTTCAACAGTTTCGTTAAAAGGGGACACAACAAAACCAATACTTTTATCAATTTCCCGTATGGAATCTAACTTTTCGGGTAATGAATGATGCTGAACCAGGGTAATGATTTCCGTTTCGAGAGGTAATCGATACGAAGTAAAAGGAATGTTCTGTTTAAGTAAAACCTTTTGAAGTTTGCTAAGTTGCTGATATGAATTGGTTTCCGGAATCATTTCTTTAACAAAACAATACGGTTTGTAAGGCGGCAAAGTGAAATTAATTTACCTGATTTATCTTCTACACGAATTTCCCAAACATGCTGCGTAGCTCCACGATGAATCAATGTGCCAATACCAAAAACTTCATTCTCTTTGGTTGTAGCCACATGACTTCCGCTGATTTCAACCCCGAGTACGGCAAATTGTTTTGGATCAATCAGTGTCATCGATCCGGCACTCCCAACTGATTCGGCTAAAGCCATGGTGGCGCCGCCATGCAGTCGTTTCATAGGCTGAAAAGTCCGGCTGTCGACCGGCATTTTGGCCACAATCCGGCCATCGGAGACTTCGGTATATACAATATCCAAGTGTTCCATCAAGGTATCTTTGCAGAATTTATTCAGTTGTTCGCAGTTCATTTTCGTTCTAATTTACAAGAATGCAAACTTACATAAAAATCGACGATTTGTAAGCAGCTCAAAAAAATCAAAACCACATTTTCCAAAAGTTCTTCAAAATTGTTTTCCAATCAATTAATTAACGTGATTATGCAACAAATCTGTAATTTATAGCAGTATTGATCAGAAAAGATTAAGTGGTTTTGAGCTATACAAAGATAGTGTGTACTTGCGTATTTTGCAAGAATATGGAGAAATAATTGAGGAGCAATCCCGTATACTGATCCCTGAGTTAAACAGATAGTTTGAGAACTTTGTTTTGTATAAGTAAAAAGAAAGAGATAGTAAAATACAAGTTTTACAGTTTTACACTCCTTTTCCTTTAAAGATAATTTCGAAAGTGTACATCAGAATTTTCATATCAGTAGCCAACGACATATTTTCCATATAAATAATATCGTAATTCAGTCGTTCAATCATCTTTTCGACGGTGTCGGAATAACCAATTTTAATCGGTCCCCACGAAGTCAACCCCGGTCGGATTTTGTAGAGAAGGCAGTAATAAGGAGCTTCGTCCATGATTTTATTGATATAGTAGCGGCGTTCCGGGCGTGGTCCTACCAGGCTCATATCGCCCCGCAGGATATTCCAAAACTGTGGAATTTCATCAATGCGGTATTTACGGAGCATACGCCCAACCGGAGTAATACGTTCGTCGTTGGAACTGCTTAGTTTCGGTGTGCCATTCTCAGCTCCGGCAAACATGGTTCGGAATTTAAGTATTTTGAAGGGTCGCCCAAACTGACCAATCCGTTCCTGACGATAGAAAACAGGTCCTTTTGAATCGGCCTTAATTCGGATGCTGAAATAAAGGATAAACGGTGAAACCATCGTAAGTGAAATAAGCGAAATAACAATGTCCAAAAATCGTTTAAAGCTTGCCTGCCAGTCGGGCATCGACGATTTGGTAATGCTAACAAGCGGGCTGATTCCCAGTTTGGTGATTTTGGCACTACCTATCAGAATTTCGTACAAACGAGGTGTGAACTGAATCTCAATATTAAACTTGTAAAGCAAGTTGATGATATTGAACAATTTAGTTTCATCTTCTTCATTGTCAAGCGCCACAATGGTTTCTTCTATGCTGTATTTTTCAATAATAGTGGCTATTTGCGTCATACTCCCAACCACCTTATCAGCAGGAACTTCAATTTTCTTGTCGGTAGAAACAAAACCAACAATCGTGTTTTGCGGAGCATGTTTTTCAATGTCACCGGCAATCTTTAGTGCATTACTCCCATTTCCGATAACCAGTGTATTAATAGTCCATTTCTTGGTTTTGTAGTTGTTTTGAATTTTGGAAAAGATAATATTCCGGAAAGTGAACGTAAAAGTGAACAACAACCCGAACAAGACCAACAAAGAGAAGTAAAAGTACTCGTACGAAACCACCACATCGCCCAGTTTTAGTACCAGAAAAACAGATACAGAAATAATGGCAGATGATGCCAGTGTGCTTAGAATCAGGTTAATTCTGTTTTTCTTGTGTGTGTTAAGATAAACTCCTGTCAGATAATGAACAAAAATACAATAGAAAGGAAAAAGTAGCAGACTCGTGAGGTAATCGTAATTTGGGATTAATATATGAATACTATCCAGAATTTGAATATCGTTTATTGTTTTCCGGAAGATGACAAACGAAATCCACACCATGAGTGCAGCCAAAATATCGCAAGAAATATATTTTTGATAGAGTCTGTTTTTATCCATTTAATGGCTATTCTCTGATAATTTGAATCACATTACCTTTTCCCAACTTAATAATCGATGATGGTTTGGGAGCACTTGTTTCGTTTTGGCGAAAATTCACTACATAATCCACTGCTGATTTAATTTCATCCGAAATCTTGCTAAAATTAGCCGGCGTTGGTTCGCCGCTCACGTTGGCTGATGTTGAAACAAGTGGCTTTCTAAATCGTTCACACAGTGTTTTCGAAAAGGTTTCTTTTGTCACCCGAATGCCAATGGATTTATCTTCCGCAAGCAGGTTTTTAGCCAGATTTTTGGCTTCGGGGTAAATAATAGTCAGCGGTTTTTCACTCACGTCAATCAACTCCCACGCCATATCTGGCACTTCGTCTACATATCCCTGAATACGAGTGGCATTATCCACCAGCACCAGCATAGCTTTGACATCTGTTCGTTTTTTAATTTCAAAAATCCGTTTCACTGCTTCTTCGTTTGTCGCATCGCAGCCCAATCCCCACACAGTGTCTGTCGGATAGAGAATTACCCCACCCGCCCGAAGCATTTCAATCGCTTTTTTTATTTCATCCTGCATAGTGATTCTGAACTAAAAACATAAAAACAGTAGTTCGCTAAAATAAATAAACGTGAAAATTAGCGATTTATTTTTAAAGACCTAAAATAAAGTTTAGTGCAAAAATACAAATTAATTCTCTATTTGATAAGATAAATAATGCCTCGTTCCAAAAGATGAGTAAAATCCGGTTTGTCGGTTTAATTTTTTTTGGCTACTTTTACAGCACAGAAAAAGCAAGTTGTTGAGAGATGTTGATAGGTTGCATAAGAGAATGAAAAAAAAGGACTTGTTTTTAGTTCAGGAATAGCGTAGGTCCTGATTCAGAGAGAAAAAATAATACACAATGATAAATACCTGGATTTACAGAACACTTAACGAACAACAAATTGAGATACAAAACAAATTAGCAGAAGAACTTAGCATAAGTCCCATACTTGCCCAATTGTTGATTCAACGGGATATCTTGACTTTTGAAGATGCCCGTCGTTTTTTTCGTCCCGATTTAAGCGATTTACACGATCCCTTCCTGATGACCGACATGCAAAATGCAGTCGATCGGCTGACAAAGGCCATGCAACACAATGAAAAAATTCTTGTTTACGGCGATTACGACGTAGATGGAACTACTTCTGTGGCCTTGGTCTACAAGTTCCTCAAACAATTTTATTCCAATATCGATTTTTATATTCCTGATCGCTATAACGAAGGTTACGGCATTTCCATTCAGGGGATTGATTTTGCTGCTGTCAACGATTTCAAGCTGGTTGTAGCGCTCGATTGTGGTATAAAAGCGGTGGCCAAAGTAGAATATGCACTTAGTAAAGGCGTAGATTTTATTATTTGCGATCACCACACACCCGATGCGGTTTTACCACCGGCTGTGGCTGTTCTCGATCCGAAACGGGACGATTGCAACTATCCTTACAAACATCTATCCGGTTGTGGAGTGGGCTTTAAATTGATGCAGGCTTTTGCCATTACCAACGACATAGATTTTTCAAAACTTACGCCGCTACTCGATTTACTGGCACTGAGCATTGCCTCTGATATTGTGCCGATAACAGGTGAAAACCGCATACTGGCTTTTTATGGTTTGAAACAAATCAATTCCAATCCGAGTGTAGGTCTGAAAGGCATTCTGGAAGTGTGCGGATTGACCGATAAAGAAATTTCCATCAGCGATATTGTGTTCAAAATAGGTCCACGCATCAACGCTTCCGGACGCATGAAACTAGCTTCGGAAGCAGTGGAACTGCTTGTTTCGAGCGATCACGCTTTTGCCAAAGAAAAAAGCGACACGATAAATGAATACAACAACGATCGCAAAGACCTCGACAAAAACATTACTGACGAAGCTATTGCACTGATTGCTGCCGACAAACGTTATGCCGACCGCAAATCGATTGTGGTTCACAAGCCCGATTGGCACAAAGGAGTGATTGGGATTGTAGCTTCTCGCCTATCGGAGGAATTCTACAAACCGAGTATCGTTCTTTCAAATTCCAATGGATTTGCATCGGGTTCAGCGCGTTCGGTTCCGGGTTTCGATATTTATAAAGCCATTGATTCGTGCCGCGATTTGCTTGAAAACTTTGGTGGTCACATGTATGCTGCCGGGCTGACTATGAAGGAAGAAAATGTGTTGATATTTACCGACCGTTTCGAGAAATATGTAGCTGAAACCATCCTCAAAGAACAAACTTATCCGCAAATAGAAATTGATTCCGTATTGGAATTTAAGGATATAACTCCCAAATTCTTTCGGGTACTGAAGCAATTTGGCCCTTTTGGTCCTGGAAATATGAAGCCGGTATTTGTATCGAAAAAGGTTTTTGATTACGGAACAAGCCGACTGGTAGGGAAGGAGCAGGAACACCTGAAACTGGAACTGGTCGATTCTAGCTCGGAAAACGTGATGAATGGCATTGCTTTCCGCATGTTTGAGTACAACGACCACTTGAAAGCCCTTAATCCGCTGGATATTTGTTACACCCTTGAAGAAAACTCATTCAACGGTAATACATCGATTCAGTTAATGATACGGGATATAAAGATTGTGAACATATAATTTCTGTGGTTTTGGAAAACGCTGGAAATGTCCGCCATCGAGGAGAATGGATTTTTTCATTTCAACGAGAAATTAATTGCTACTTTTTGAATACTTGCCACCAGTTCTCCATCCTTTAACTCAGGAAGCCATTTGGGCATATTGCGAACCAAACGGATAGCTTCAGTTTTCAGTTCTTTATCCGTACTTTTGGAAATCCAAATACGGTTAATTCTTCCATTTATATCTAGCACAAAATTTACAATTACAGTTGTTTGAGTATTGTTTTGAATAGAATTTTTTGGATACTGTAAATTTGTTCTGATATAGTTGTCCATTGCATCTTTTCCGCCCGGAAAAGTTGCCTGCATATCAACATCGAAGTGCGTAATTACATTTCCTGCTTTGTCGTAACAGGTGCCGCTTATCAATTCTCCGTTGCTGTATACATCATTCCGTCTGGGGGTTCCATTATCCCAGTAAAAATTCAGTTTTCCATTTTTTCTTCCATTTTCTACCTGAAAATCTTTACTTAACTGTCCGTTTTCAAACCATTCACGATATCTTCCTTCTATTTTCCGTCTCATCATATTTATCTCTTTATTAGTAAAGATATTGATATAATTAAGAACTTCCATCGAATCTTTCACGGTTTGAATCAGATCTGCTTTAAAAAAATACTTTTCCGAACGTACTTTCCCACTCATTGAGTAAACCCGTTCAATGGCTTTCGTACTGTCAACCAGGTCGGGCGACAGAATCTCATAGCTGTTGCAATAGCGTTTAGCCAGTACAACCTTACCTATGTTGTCATAAAATGTAGTATCTTGTTTGCTCACTTTCGATAACCAATCTGTATGTAAAGCCGGTAATTTGAACGTGTATTTTGCTGAAGAAACATAAGAAACAGGTTCACCATCGTAGGAGCCTGAACTCCATTTAGGCATGGATTTCAATACCCGTTTTAATTCAGCATCAAATAATGGGTGGTCGCACTTTATGGTTCGTGCATTGCCAACAGTTCCGTCCGGTTCAATATTAATCACAACTTCCACGGAGCCTTCAATCGCTTTGTCAAGGGCTTCTTTCGGATAAACAATATGTTCTATTAAATAATCACTGACAGTTGTTTTCCCATCATCATATTTCCCGGTGCTTGCCATCGGATACACCGGTACTTCTTTTCCTGTTCTGTCGAAGCATTTTGTAGGAATTGTATTTCCCGAACCATCCCGGTTTGTTCGCTTTATCTGACCGTTGTCCCAATAAGTAATCAGTTTGCCGCTAATATTACCATGTTGAAATTCCACTTCGCGTCTTAGTTGTCCGTTTTCGTAGCAGGCTCGTCTCATACCGTGCATATACCACATATGTCCGGTGGCTTTATCTTTGTAATACCAATGAGGCGGTTTTTTGCTAAAGTCAAACTGAGGATTATCAATCTGAAAAAATTCTTCTTTGAGTTTACCTGATATGTAAAAAGAATTGATAATTTTTCTGTGTTCATTGGCAGGGTCAGTCCATCTTACAGTTAACTCAGTGGCATTTTCTTTTGTTGGGAGTTCATTATTATGATCATCAAAGTAAAGCGTATCTTTTTGAATCAGATTTCTTTTGTCAAACAGTTTAGTAAGATTATTCTCAGTCTTACTTTTTTTGCCAATAGCTTTCAGTTCTTTTTTAGTCATTTCACGTTCAATCACATAATCACTTACTCCGACACTGTATTTTTTAGCTCCCTGAATATGACACGCGCCCTTGTCGGTAAGGAAATAAGGATTTATATATTCGTAAAATCGTTTGTTCTTTTTTGTATCGGCATTATCATTTTGGTAGTCATTGGTAGCATCGGCCAAAAAAGTTACACTTAATCGCAATTGATGTTTTTTGGAAACATCATAATGTGCCAAAATTCCCAGCGGAGCAAAAGGTAATACAGTTTGTCCTTCCTTCACGAAAATACTCCCTTTTTTGAAACCGGAGTAAGAGGCTAATGAACCATCGGATTGTTCAATGAGAATTGAATTTACATTGCTGGTATAGCTTATGCCAATGGTTGTATCCATTTCGTACTTATCATTTACAGATACTACCACACCTTTTCTGATAGCACATGCTGTATCCCGGTCGAGCGATGAGAACTCGAATGCTTTCATTTTGCGGGTTGGAGTTTCACCCAAAAACTTTTCTTTCAAATCATATAAATTTGATACCGATACGGGTGAACCTTTTCGAAATGGCAGTGCATATACAAACGAAGTATCTATTTTGGGATTTAGAACACCTCTGAGGTAGGTTGTAGTATAACTTGAAAATCCAAAACTCTTGTCTCTTTCAAACAAGCCAACTGAAAAGAGATAACCGGCATGACCATTTACAACCCCTTTAAATTCCGTTTGGGATAAATTATTGGCATCATTTAGTTGAACAAAAACAACGTAACTTCCTTCTACATTTTTAGTATACGTAAAATTATACCCTTTGGTGCCGTTTCTTTCACAGCTTACTTCAATTAGCCGGGTTTGTGCTTTTAAGGCAACATGCATGTTTAATAGGAATAGAAAAGTAATAATCAGTTGTTTTATGCTTTTCTTCATAATAGTTTAATTTGAGCTGTATTTAGAAATTATCCCAGTTCCATGTTGCGTGTATAATTTGCTTCAACAGATGTTTGGCGAAGCGTCCTTTGGCTGTTGTGCAACCTACACCGATTACCCTACACCCAAGCGGGAATTAATAATGGTTTGGCACACTTTGCAAAAGTGCGCCAGCAAGAGCCAGCGTGAGTTTCTCGATTATTTTCCAAAGGCAAATCTTAAGATTACCAAATCTTTCAATCTTTTCTATTTGGCAAATTTATTTTTATTGTTTTAATATCTGTCCCATCAAAATTTATGGAATAAAAATTCTTATCGCCATCTACTGTGAAAAGTACACGTGGACAAGTATTGAACAGGCAGAAACTGGAAATTTTACCATCAGGTAAATTGTAAATGGTTTTTACATACCTCTTACCATCCATTAAACTTAATCCATATCCATTTGAGAAAACAAAACAGTTATATTTTTCTGAAAATAAAATATCATAGTAATGATTTCGTGTTTCATCAGATTCATTCTTTGCACAAATCTTTAGCAATTTCGATGGTTCATTTCTAGTGAAAATATACATACCATGATCTTTGTCAAAATAATGAACTACGAATAAATCTTTATTTAACTCTGAAACATTGGCTAACAGGTAAGCATCTAACTTTGAAATCCTGATTATTTGATTATTATCAAGATTTAATGAATAAATATCTGAACCACGATTACTTGCTTTTGCAATTGGAGAATTTTGAGCCAATGTATCTGATTTGCAAAAGATTATCGAGTTACTATATCGAGATGGGAATGCTTCTGTAATTATACTCTCACTTCCAGTTAGACGTTTTACTGATAATGTTTTTAGCTCTATGCCTAATTTTACTATTTGTGAAACTCCACAAATGAAAAAATCATTTTCTAACGCAATAAATTTGGCAGATGACGAAGATGATGATGATGACTTCACTTCTTTGAGAAGAATCGGTTCAACTACTTCGAACACAAATTTTGCAGATAGGCTGAGAAACGATCAATGTAATT
>JBAWXD010000037.1:0-24248 GCA_037144275.1 Paludibacter sp.
CTATATGCTCTACAATGATAAACCAACATGTTATTTGACTATTGAGCTAGGTGAGTTTTTTATTGTATATCCCGAAGATGCACATGCACCCTTAATTGGAAAGGGGAATATCAGAAAACTAATCGCCAAAGTAAAAATCTAAGGAAAAAAATGGATTCATTAAAAAAATATATTATCTCACTGCATAACTGATATTTATAGGGTATCATACAGTGTTACTGTCAAATAATTAAGTTCAATTCAAAAATTATATTCAAATTAAATACGTTAACATTTAATACTATGAAATCAATTATTCTATCACTCTATGTTGTGTTAATGTCAATATGCTTAAATGCTCAAACTCTAAACCAGCGATTTTTTCTTGATTTTGGTCCAAACGATGTAACCAACGGAAATATTACCGTCAGTCCGGATGCAAATGGAAATTATTGGACAAATGTGACTGGTTATACATTGAATAGCACTTCAACTTTAGTTAATACCGTAAATGCTAGCACAAACTATGTTTTAACCACTACGGTTGCCTGTTCAAAAAATGGAATTCTTAATGGCGGTTTATTAACCTCTGACCCGGCTCTTTTAGGAGAAATGGCAATAAATACAGCTACACAGGACTATTTCTTCAATAGTGCAGCAGCTTCATTCAAATTATCAGGATTGAATCCATCGAAAGGATATAAATTTTATGCTTTTGGGAGTAGAAACACGACCGAAATCAGAACAACTCAATACGTTTTTACCGGAGTTAACTCGTTTACCGGCACCAATCAAACTTCGGGAACAGGTCTGGGCGGTGTAACAATTAATCAAAATACACAAACTTTTCTGACTTCAACCATCATTAGTCCTACTGCAGCCGGTGTAATTACGATCGATGTTTCAAAAATTGCAGGTACTTATTGGCATTTGAATATGATGAAAATTGAAGAGTATAATAGCTCTGTTCCTCTTGAAAGTATTACCGTATCAGGTAAAAGCGTTTCTGCAGCTGAAGGAACTTATCAAATGACTGCGACAGTTTCGCCAATAGATGCAATAAAAGATGTCAGTTGGAGTGTAGATAATACTGATATTGCCACAATTGATGCAACTGGCTTATTGAACGTAAAAAAGGACGGGACTATAACTGTCACCGCAACCACTAAAGATCCTAGCTCAACTATCAGTGGCAGTACGCAAATGAATGTAATGAGTGCAAAAATTTCTGCCATTCAGAGTTTGTTTCTCGATTTTGGCACTCCTGCTGCTTTAACTGTAGGTGCTGATGTAAATGGTAATTATTGGAATAATATTACTGATCCTACAGTAACAGCTGCAGCTGTACCTTTGGTAAATAGCATAAACTCGCTAACCGGATATAGTCAACAAATGACTACCGAATTAAAGGCTTATTCTGTTAGTCCAGGCGGCTTAGTATCACCAAGTGCATTGCTATTAGCCGAATTTGCAATAGCAACAGCTACGCAAGATTACTTCTGGAGTACAATAACAGGTAGCATGAAATTTACCGGTTTAAACCCAAATTCTGCCTATAAGTTTAAAATTTTTGGAAGTAAAGATATCGCAGAAACAAGAATAACACAATACGATTTAGTAGGTTTAAATACTTCGTCCGGTACCCTTCAAATAGCTGGAATTAACTTAGGAGGAAATGGTTATAATGGAAATAATAGTACTGTTTATTCATCGGGATTTGTGTTGCCAAGCGCAGCTAATGAAATTTTATTAAGCATCATCAAGTTGCAAGGCAGCAATAGTAATATTAATGCACTTAAAATTGAAGAATACATCCATGTTCCAGTTACGAGTATTAGTATTTCAGGTCAAAAGGTGACGGGTAGTATTAGCTCTTATCAAATGACTGCAACTGTTGCTCCATCAACTACACAATTTCAAGATGTTACATGGAGTGTGGATAACACAGCTATTGCCATTATCGATAATACTGGATTACTCAAAGCTAAAACTACGGGAACTGTTACTGTAACTGCAACTGCTAAAGATCCATCCTCTTCAGTAAGCGGTAATTTACAAATGAATATTACTATTGAAGAAGTATCAAGTATAACTGTTAGCAGTGCAGTTGTCAACAACAATAGTAATACCTTTCAAATGTCTGTAGTAGTGCTACCATTAACAGCTACTTTCAAAGGAGTAAAATGGAGCATTGATAATCCAACATTAGCATCAATAGATTCTACAGGTTTTATAATCGTTAAGGCGAACGGAACGCTAACAGTAACAGCGACTACCACACAGCCAAACTCTACTATTTGTGGTACTTGCCAAATTGTTACTAATGTTGATGATGCATTGCTTAATAAAACTAAAATAGCGGTTATGGGCTCTTCTGTTCCGTCAGGTACCGGAGCTACAACGGCAGCTCTGGGCTATATTGGTTTATATACGACCTTATTACAACAAAGATATACGAATTCAACAGGTTTAAACTGGAATGTCGCTAATATTTCCGTTGGTGGAGATAATACACTGAAAGTCCTGGCCCGTTGGGATTCTGACTTAATTCCTCAATATAGTAAATATGTTATGTATGCTTTATCTCTGGGCAATGAAGGAATTCTTGGTGGTGGTCAGCCAATATTCGACCAGTTTAAGACAAACATGCTATTGTTGGTAAATAATGCCAGAAAAAAAGGCATGTTTCCTGTTGTAACAAATTGCTATACCCGCGCTGACTTTACAGCAATCGAATATGAGTTTATCAAACAGATGAATCTGCTTATACATGAATGGGATGTGCCGAGTGTCAATCTTCTTGGTGCTATTGACGATGGTGCCGGTCGCTGGCCTACAGGTTACCAGTACAATACAGCCCACCCGAATGATGCCGGTCATCTTGAACTTTTTTATGCAAATGTTCCTTCGTTATTCGATGCGCTAAAGGCTGGCAAAGCAATACCTGTTAAAGCAACCGGAACATATTTGACATTGGGAAAATCATTAGCTAATCAAAACCAAATTTCATTAACCCCTGAGAATACTATTCATCCATTTACAATTTCATTCGATGTAAAAACCACTGATACAGGTACAATTGCCTCATTTAAACAAGGTGCTACAGTTGGAACTGTAAGTATAAATGCGTCGGGTATGTTATGCTATCAATCACCTAATGGTGGGTCAATGACTGGTCAAGTGGCTGTCAATAATGGGAAATGGCACAAAATTACATTAACTCACTTCTATGCACGGGGAATAACCATTTTATATTCCGATAATCTTGTGGTAGGAAGTGTTAGTGAAAAACTGGTAGTTTTATCATTTAATTTAAGCGATAAAGATGCTCCAAGTTCAGTTGACTTTCGCGATTTATTTTTCTATCGCTCTGGTATGAATGCGTATGAAGTTTCCGCAATGAATAATGGTAAAATGCTTAAATCAAGTTTGGAAATTTACGCACCATTGGATGGGCAAAAATTACTATCAAATGATATTTTAATGAACTTGGCGCAAAGTACAAATACAATAAAACTAGTTGAAATTCCTACTAAAGTAACTGATATTTCATATCAGAATACGGTTTCAGCATCTCCTAATCCTGTTACTGATAAATTGATAATAAGAGGAATTAGCTCAACTATAAACATTTCGGCCAGTATTTATGGCATCGATGGTAGGACAGTACTTTCAAATATTGTAATGAATAACAATCAGTTAAATGTATCAGCACTTCAGGCCGGTTCATATATTTTATCATTGAAGAATCAAGTAACTAATGAGAATATAAGGTTGAACTTTATTAAAAAATAGAGTATACAAACGGGTGGCGTAATCATTTTAGACCAAACAGGTTTAAAAATCTGTTTGATCTATTTTAATAATTTTAATTTAAGTGACATTTTTGGCATTATTTTCAATTTCTGTAACTGCATTTCTTATGTTGAAATTGAAAATGATTTTGAGACTCCTTACAATTCAGGTAATGATTTGATAAATTTTTCGACTTCGACAAGGTTAAACGCTCGGTACTCCAACGGAAAATCCCTATGAAAAAATTCCCTATTGTCAAGCAAAAGAATAGTTCAATGATTTACACCCAACACTTTTACCAATCGTTTTATGTGAATGGGGCTGTATTTGTCTTTTTTAGTGTATTTATTACGGTATGTCTTTATTCGGATTAGAATATCGGATTTGTTTGCAGCGAGTTTGAGGATTAGTTAAAAAAATGTTTACTTAACAGATAATGAGTTGGTTAGCAAGGAATTGTCTTTCATAAAAAAAAGAATACAATTAATTTGTACCCTTTTTTTATAGCAATTATTAAAGTTTATATTTTTCGAAAAATGTACCGGAATTGTAACATTATTATATTATAATAGATTGATTATCAGGCCTTAAAAAACAGTAATGAAATTTTAATACTCGATTCTACATAAAAAAATAAATTTACAAAAAAAATCGATTAAAAGTTGGCAAAAAGCGGAAGTTTTTATCAATTGTCTTTATTTTGAAATGTTATCAGCTTATTATTAGAAAATAACAATTGAGGCTACCTAAAAAAAATCAACTAAAATTAATAGATTTTTTCGCCCAATGCAATTTTCAATCGTTGAAGATTGGCAGCATAATCTATTTTTGTTTTATAAAGTGCCAATTTGCTTTCGGAGAGCGATGTGTAGCTGTCTAGCAAATCAAGATTTGTTATTACACCAGCTTTATAGCTTACTTCAGCTAACTCATATGCCTGTGAAGCTTGCTGTAATTGCAATTCTGACTGTTTTACCTTTTTTAATGCCGAAAGAGCATTGGCACGGCTTTCAACTACTTCGTTTATAATACCACGGCGGGTCAGTTCAGTTTCCTGCTGATTACCTTCTAAATCCGCATTTGCCTGAATCTTAAGGTATTTTGAACGATTAGCATCAAAGATCGGAACTTTAATTCCCACACCAACAGCGTAGTTGAACATCCCAATATCCTGAAAACTGCTATTGAAGTACCCATTTTTAAAACCACCGGAACCAAAAGCATTAAGTGCTGGATTATTTTGAACCGCAATTACATCCAATCTCGATTTTGATATTTCTTCTTTTTTGATGGCCATTTTCATTTCATAACGACTCGCAAAGGCAAGATTGCATAATGAGTCAACTGATGGCACCAGTTGCTGAACATTTAGCTCGTTTTTCAGTACAATGTTGCTATCGTGGGGCTTACCCATAAATGAGTTCAATTGGCTAATCTGAATCTGTAAAGCATTTTGTATATCGGTTTTTATATTTTCAATCACCGATATTCGTACTTTTGTAGTCAGAATATCGAATTTAGTAGCCGATCCGGTGTCTGCTTTTTTCTGTACAAATTGCAAATGTTCGTTGAGAGTTTTCAA
The DNA here is from genome assembly GCA_037144275.1 of Paludibacter sp. Taxonomy (GTDB): domain Bacteria; phylum Bacteroidota; class Bacteroidia; order Bacteroidales; family Paludibacteraceae; genus Paludibacter. The sequence continues at coordinate 5,357 of JBAWXD010000037.1, forward strand.
CTGATCGTCCTTGATTCTGATAGCTTCCTGTAAAAAACTGATTCCGTAGAAATTACCCATAACAGCCATTGATAGGCGTTGTTTGGCTTGTTCTACCGTTAATTGAACCATCTCTTTGTTCTTTTCATCCAAAGCCACGTTCTTAAGCGTTTTGCCAAAGTCATAAATGTTTTCATTTACCGATACAGCAGCATTGTACATATTGGGTGGATATAATTCAAGCGCATGTGGTATGTTGTTAATAACCATTGTAATGGATGTTGTTGGTCCAAGTCGGGTATATGAACTGGAAAAACTCACATCCGGTAAATAAGCAGTTTTGGTAAGACCTATTTTAGCGTCAACGGCCACAAGTTCTTTCGCAGCCTTCTTTAAACTCGGATAATTGTTTATTACGGTGCTGATAATGCCTGAAAGTGTCAATGAATCACCCGATGACTGCAAAGATGTAGCCTGAGCAAAGGCAGTTGAAGCTGTAAAGAGCATCAGCGCTATTAAAAGTTTATTAATTGTTTTCATATTTTTAATTTAATCTATTATTTCAAAATGTGTTTTTTCGCCTGCTGGTTCAACATTCAGTTGCTTATTTTTTTTTGATTTTAGCATCAAAATAGGAATAAAACCTAACATAGTGATACCAGCAGCCAATAAAAAGTCATCATTAATTCCCTGAATAAATGCCTGCGAATTGACATTCGACATTAAGATACTTTGACTTTGCTTTAAGGCTGTGGAATAAGCACCTCCGGCATGCTGTTGAATATAATAGGCCATATTGTGAGTTGTGCTTTGAAATATCTGAGAACCTGATTGCACAGCACCTCCAAAAATCTGTGCATGAAAATTGACACGTGAAGTCAAAACAGTTGACAATAATGCAACTCCCATACTTCCGGCAATTTGGCGAATCGTATTGGATATTCCCGAAGCCTGTGCCATTTTTTCGCGAGGCAAAGTAAGTAAAGACATAGTGCTCAATGGAGTGAAAATCATACCCATCCCAAATCCACGTATGTACAGTGAAGTCATTACATAGGATCGTTCAGTCAGAAATGACAATTCGGAATTAAGGTAAAAACTCAGCACCAATAATCCGACACCTAATATTACAGGTCCTTTGGCATTGACTTTATCCGAGAAAATACCCGATACCGGCGACATAAATCCCTGAATAATACCCACCGGTAAAAATACAGATCCCGATTGTAGCGCAGTATATCCCATTGAATTTTGGAGGTAAAGCGGAAGTAAAAAAGTGCTTCCAAACATTCCCATACTAAAAACAAACATGATTATGTTGGTCATTCCAAAATTTCGGTCTTTCAATAATCGCAGTTCTATTAATGGGCTTTCAGTTGTCAGTTCTTGTGTGATAAACACCGCTAAACCGATAGCTGAAATAGCAAAACAAATTAATATATAGGGTGCAGACCAACCTTCTGAATTTGTTTGTGCATTTCCTTCCGACAATGCATAAAGCAAAACAGGTAGAAAAACGATCACTGAAATGAATCCGATATAATCAAATTTTCGTGCAGTTGGGTGAATAAATTCACGTTGAATAATGATGGTGAATAATAAGGCAGCAATTCCCACCGGAATATTCACGTCAAAAATCAATTGCCAACTAAAATTGTCGACTAAATAACCACCAATCAGTGGACCGAATGAAACCGAAGCTGCCGCCGAAATAGCCCAAAACCCGAGTGCCACTCCACGTTGATGAGGTGGAAATTCACGGGTTATAATTGCCATGCCAAGGGGTTGAATCATTCCGGCACCAAGTCCCTGAATAATACGCGACATAATCAAGGTAGTTTCATCGTTAGATAATCCGCACAATAATGAGCCGAAAGTAAACAGAAATAATCCCCAGAAATACATCTTTTTATACCCAAATTTATCGGCCAGCCAACCCGAAGTAGGTAGCATAACCGCCATTGAAAGCATATAAGCAGTTATAACCCACTGAATAGTAGATAATCCCACCCCGAATGATGACATGATTTTTGGCAGACTCACATTCACAATCGTACTGTCGAGAACCGCCATAAACGTTCCGAGCATCACATTTCCTAAAACAAACCATTTATAATATTTGCTTTTGGGATGGTATGACGAATCTGAATTCCGTAGTTTCCTGCGAATTTTATGTGTAATTGGAATTTTACGCATTTTTATTTGATAATTTTTACAACAGCCGACATTCCGGTCATTAAATTGTAAGTCTCCAATTTATTGCCTTTTTCCGTACTGTCGATTGAAATTTTGATTGACACACGTTGAGTTACTTTCGTAAAGTTACCCGAAGCATTACTTGGCGGTATCAATGAAAATTGCGAAGCCGTGGTTGAACCTACTGTGAATATTTTTCCAGAGAAAACTACATCTGGATAAGTGTCGAGTGTGAAAATCGCTTTTTGACCTATTTTCAGTGTCTGAACATTCGTTTCTTCTAAATAAACAGTTACCCAAAATTTGCTGTTGTTGTTGATGGTATAGATAGACTGACCAGGTTGAGCAATGTCACCCGGAAGCAACCATCGTTTGGCTACAATCCCATCAACCGGAGCATACAAGCGTGTGTTGTTTAATTGAGTATTTATTACGCCAATCTGAGTTTTTGATCCATCAACTGCCGTTTCAGCACTTTTAATTATCGATTTTGAAACAACTAGTTGCGATTGAGCGGCTTCTAATTGTGCCTGAGCAGTTTCCAATGCTTTCTTTGCATGGTCATATAACTCTTTGGTAGTTACACCTCCAGCAAACTGAGCTTTCGAGCGGTCAAAATCATCTTTTGCTCTATCAACTGAAATCTGAAGTACTTTTATGTTTTTCTCATCATATTTATATTTGGCTTCAGCCTGTGCTTTATTGGCTTCAGTCTGAGCTTTACCCGAAATAATTTGTTTTTTTTGAGCCAAAAGATCTGTGCTGTCAAGTTCGGCAAGTAATTGCCCTTTTTTGGCAGAATCGCCTTCCTGAACATAAAGTTTGCTGATTCGTCCCATTATTTTTGGACTTACTGACACTACATCCGATGAAACTAATGCATCATCTGTTTTGATATATTTCGAATAATCGATATACCAGTAAATACTTCCTATAACAACCAATAATATTATTGCTGTTAGCGGAATGTAAATTTTCAAATCCCTTTTCTTTTTTGTCATACCTTTAATTTTTATTTAATTATTTATTGATTTTTGTTACATGATGTTAGTGGCGAATGTGAATCCGTCATAATCTCGGATAAAATATCCCGAACCTGTTGAGTTGAATCAAACAATACATCGAGTTTTTGCTTGTCGAGTTTTTCAATACGTTCACGCATATCTTTACTGATATCTTGTTTTATGGTTTTAAAATCTTCCATTCCTTTTTCAGTCATATGGATGTTGATAATACGTCTGTCGTGTGGGTCGAAAAGCCGTTCCACCATTTCTTCAGCAATCAATTTGTCAACCTGACCCGTTACATGCGGCTTTGGCATCGAAAGTTTACAGCCAATCTCGGACATGGAAAGTATTTCGTTTTTGCTGAGCATACCCAAAATATACAAACATCCGGGATTAAGATTCGTTTTTGCCCGAATAGACCGTGTCAAACTCTTTGAAAGCAAAGGATGCAGATAAATTAAATTCTCAATGATTTTGTCTATTGAAACAGATTCGATATCATTCACGATAGTTCATTTTATAAATGGTTACAAAAGTATAACTATTATTTGAACGTAATTGTTCAATAGTATGATATTTAATCTTTATTAATCAAAAGAATAGCACGCACATAATTTTTGAGAACAATATTTATAGCCATATGTTCATATTGAACCTGGCATTTAAACCCGATCAAACAGAATATGCTAATTGATATTTTTGCATAGCTCATTTTTACATTCTTCCACCTTTGTATGAATATTCCACAAAATGTGTCTTTCTGAAATAAAATAGTTACTTTTGCATTTTACAAACATTTCAACCAAAAAAATGGAATATACAACCTTAGAAGGGAAATTGATAATGCCCGAATACGGACGAAACATACAACAAATGGTTTCGTATGCCCTGACAATAGAAGACCGTGAAGAGCGAACCCGCTGCGTGAAAACGATAATTAATATAATGGGCAATTTATTTCCTTACTTGCGTGATGTAAACGACTTCAAACATAAACTTTGGGATCATGTAGCCATCATGTCAGATTTTAAGCTTGATATCGACTTCCCATACGAAATTCTACAACAGGAGAATCTGTACACCAAGCCGGAATCAATCCCTTACAAAAAGTCTAGAATACGCTATATGCACTATGGTCGTACGCTTGAGGAAATGATTGAAAAAGTGGCTGAATATCCCGAAGGTGAAGAGAAAAATGAACTAATCAGGCTGATTGCTAATCAGATGAAAAAATGTTTCCTCACCTGGAATAAAGAAGTGGTGGATGATCGTAAAATTTTTGATGACTTACGATTGCTTTCGAAAGGAAAACTCGATATTTCAGAAGATTTCTTTAAACTCGTAGAATCCCGGGATGTTCTGTTTAACAAAAAAAATAAACCCCGCAAGAAAAAATAGTTTATAATTGATAATTGGCAATTGATAGCTGTAAACTATTAACTGTAAACTGTAAACTAAAAATACATGGCATCATTTAAAATTGAAGGTGGTCACCGACTTTCCGGCTCTATTACTCCACAAGGGGCTAAAAACGAGGCTTTGCAGGTTATTTGTGCTGTTCTGCTTACTCCCGAAACCATTACGATTTCCAATATCCCCGATATTTTAGACGTCAATAACCTGATTGGGTTATTAAGTGATATGGATGTGGAGGTTAAACGGATAAATACTGACACCTACAGCTTTAAAGCCGATAAGGTAAACCTCGATTATCTTCAAACAGCCGATTTCTATAGCAAAAGTGCAGCATTACGTGGTTCAGTAATGATTGTAGGTCCTATGGTAGCACGTTTTGGAATGGCTATTATTCCTAAACCCGGTGGAGACAAAATTGGTCGTCGTAGACTGGATACTCACTTTGTCGGAATTCAGAAGCTCGGTGCCGATTTCCATTATGATCCTGACGCTAAACGTTACGAAATTAAGGCTGAGAAATTAACCGGCTGTTACCTCTTGCTCGACGAAGCTTCAGTTACCGGAACAGCGAATATCCTGATGGCAGCTGTATTGGCTGAAGGGCTTACCACTATTTACAATGCTGCCTGCGAGCCCTATTTGCAACAACTTTGCAAAATGTTGAACCTGATGGGGGCTGACATTACAGGTGTCGGATCAAATTTACTCAAAATACAAGGCGTAAAATCGCTGAAAGGTTGTAATCACCGCATTTTGCCCGATATGATTGAAGTTGGCAGTTTCATTGGAATGGCGGCTATGACAGCCTCGGAAATCACGATTAAAAACGTGGCTTACGATGAATTAGGAATTATTCCTGACAGCTTTCGTAGGTTGGGGATTCAACTTGAACAAATTGGCGACGATATTTTCATTCCACGTCAGGAAAGCTATACGATTGAATCATTTATTGATGGTTCTATTATGACTATTTCAGATGCACCCTGGCCGGGTCTTACACCGGATTTATTAAGTGTATTTCTGGTCGTGGCAGCAAAAGCTACCGGAAGTGTACTGATTCACCAGAAAATGTTTGAAAGTCGCTTGTTCTTCGTCGATAAACTGATTGATATGGGCGCACAGATAATTCTTTGCGATCCTCATCGGGCTACGGTTATTGGGCAGGGGAACCAACTTCATTTGCGTGCTTCCACCATGAGTTCACCCGATATTCGCGCCGGAATTGCTTTGCTGATAGCAGCACTTTCAGCCGAAGGAACCAGTATTATTCATAATATTGAACAAATTGACCGGGGTTATCAGGACATCGACAAACGATTGAATGCACTTGGAGCAAAGATTCAACGAATCTGATGAATTATAATGATTTAATAGAAACAGAAAAGGCTTCCTACAAGGAAGCCTTTTCTGTTTCTATTAAATTCTATTTCTTGATATCTGATTTATTCACTTCTTCTGTTTTCATTTTTCCAAACGATTCATATTCAACCAAAATAGTTTCGGCTTTAATTTCTTTTACCACCCCTTTCATGTAATCATTAAATCCATAGTTATAGAATTTTATTTTATCCCCAACTTTAAATTGATCCTTTGCGCCTTCAATCTTAGTAGCTGTTTTTTCGGTTACGGCAGCTTGTTCCTCTTTCACCGGAATTAGTTCCGGCACTGGATTTGAAGTTTTGGCTGACTCATTCACCTGTATTAATGGTTTTGCTGAACCATAAAGTGAGGTATTTAAGTCCGCAACAATTTGTTCGGTACACTCTTTTGTTGATAATGAAAGTCCTTCAACCATATTGGTCGTAAAATCAGCACGCAATTTATTGGAATTCAATCGGGTTGAATTAATAAATGGCTGTGAACGTTTGATACTGTACTTTTTCTCATAAATCAAAGAGTTAGCTTTTCGTAATTTGGCAGTTACCTGCAGATTGGTTTCTGCCGGGCTACCCGATTCACTCCAACTCCAACTATAAGCAATCACTAAATACATAAACATATAGGTTCTTCTGTATTTTGAAACGGTGTTACAACTGTCAATAGTTAAATCGAGCGTGTAAACGGAGTCGTTTGTAGCCCGATTTGTAACGCTGAAGCAACCACTTCTCTTACTTTCTTCGGTCAATGAGCCAGTAAAGAAATTATTGTAGTCCTCCTGAATGGAACTTTGACCCAGTTTCACTTTCAGGTTGGTTTCAAAATAATTGAAAAAGATCAATGGTAACACCAAACCGGGCAATCTCGATACAGTTGTGACAGTATCCAGCGGGGTATTCTGGATATTTATTAAAACTTGCTTGTTTCGTGGACAGATGGAAGTTGGGCTATCGTGAAGATAAGCAATGGAAGAATTAAAGGTCCGAAGACTGGTTTGCAGCATTTTTGTTTCGGAACAGGAAACTAAAAGTAAGGCAAGAAAGGTAATGGTGATGTTACGCATAAGTAAATATTTTTGTGGGTTAATAATTATATCTCAGGTATCTCAGCCTTATGGCAACTATTTTTCTCAAAACGGCATTATCGGGAAATAAATCGATTAAATCCTGATATTTTTGCAGGTAGGCTTTGAAATTTAAACCAGCATCTGCTCGTTCAATTTCGTAATTCAAATCGATGGATAAGAGCATTTTAAGCATTTTATTTTCTTTACCGTCAACCTTCATTAGACTTGTTCTGGCGCCCGAATAATTTAGGTTTGTAATAGCTGAGAGGGTTTGTGCCAGGTAAAAATCTGACGAACTTGCCCCTGATTCTTCGAGCTTTTTAATATAACTCTCTAAGGTCATATATTTTTTTGCACTTAAAAGCTTATAGGCAGAATCGAGAACCGCCGATTTTGCCAGCATTTCATCTTCAAGCGGAATATAATTGAGTCCTATTTTATCCAAATCCAGACTTTGAATCTCCGAATGTTTCAGTATAGTATATTTGGGAGTTATACAACCATAAAAACTTCCCAAGACGATAAGTGTCAGAATTATCTTATTTCTCATGCTCTAAACTTTAATTTACACGACCCGGTTTGATGTTTTCAAAGATAAATATTTTCAGCATTTAATTTAATGTCTTATTGTTTTTAGTCCCAATCAACTAATTAGTAATCGGAACAATAAAATACTTGTTCTTTTAGGTGACCCCAAAGATATGAAACCTATTTAACACTACCAATCGTTTTTGATTTTTTTTTAAAGTTTTTTTCTGAAAATGAACGGGAAATTTTCCCCAATTATATCGCATTTAGAAATATCGCTATAACAAACTCCCCGATACGCATTAGCCTATCGGGGAGTTGTCTATAATCTTTGTTCTTTGCTCTTTTGTCTCAGAACTTATTTCGCCATTTCAATAGCCACAGCCACTTGTACAGTAGCTCCAACCATTGGGTTGTTCCCCATTCCTAAGAATCCCATCATTTCCACGTGAGCTGGAACTGAAGAAGAACCTGCAAACTGAGCATCACCGTGCATACGTCCCATCGTGTCGGTCATTCCGTACGAAGCCGGCCCGGCGCCCATATTATCCGGGTGAAGAGTACGGCCTGTGCCACCACCTGAAGCCACTGAGAAGTATTTTTTTCCTTGTTCGATACATTCTTTTTTGTAGGTTCCGGCTACCGGATGCTGGAAGCGGGTTGGGTTGGTTGAATTACCGGTAATCGATACATCAACACCTTCGGCGCGCATAATAGCTACACCTTCGCGAACGTCGTCAGCACCATAACATTTTACTGCAGCACGAGGGCCATCAGAATATGCTTTGGTACGAACCACTTTCAATTCGCCGCTATAGTAATCAAAGTCAGTTTGAACATAGGTAAATCCGTTGATACGGGAAATGATCATAGCGGCATCTTTGCCCAATCCGTTCAGGATAACGCGTAAAGGCTCGTTACGAACTTTGTTGGCCGATAAAGCGATACCAATGGCACCTTCGGCAGCTGCAAACGATTCGTGTCCGGCAAGGAATGCAAAACATTTCGTTTCGTTTCGAAGCAACATGGCAGCCAGGTTGCCGTGGCCGATACCTACCTTGCGGTCTTCGGCTACCGAACCGGGGATACAGAATGATTGCAAGCCGATACCGATTGCTTCGGCAGCTTCAGCAGCAGAAGTTGCACCTTTTTTGATAGCGATGGCAGCACCTACTACGTAAGCCCATTTTGCGTTTTCGAACGCGATATTTTGAATGCTTTCGCAAATTGCGTAAGGATCAATGTTTTTAGCCGCGCAAATTGCTTTGGCTTCGTCGATATCCTGGATACCGTATGTATTAAGAGCCGCATTGACTTTGTCGATACGACGGTCGTAACTTTCAAATAATGGCATAATTTTTAAATTTGAAGATGAATAAATTGGATAATTAGTTAATTGGTTGTTAACTGTCAACTCAGAACTGTCAACTGTCAACTGATTTGACTATTCGTGTCTTGGGTCGATATATTTCGCAGCATTATCAAAGCGACCGTATTTGCTGGTCGATTTTTTCAATGCTTCATTTGCATCCATACCTTTTTTTACCAAGTCCATCATAGGACCGAAACGTACGAATTCGTATCCGCAAGCTTCACCATCTTCGTCTAACGCCATCCGGTTGATATACCCTTCGGCCATTTCCAAATAACGAACACCTTTAGCGTTTGTGCTAAACATTGTTCCAACCTGCGAGCGCAAGCCTTTACCCAAGTCTTCCAAGCCTGCACCGATTGGCAAACCACCTTCAGAGAAAGCAGATTGCGTGCGACCGTAAACAATTTGAAGAAATAATTCACGCATGGCCACGTTGATTGCATCACATACAAGGTCAGTATTCAATGCTTCCAGAATTGTTTTTCCCGTGAGAATTTCGGCAGCCATAGCAGCTGAGTGAGTCATACCCGAGCAACCGATTGTTTCAACCAATGCTTCTTCAATAATACCTTCTTTTACATTCAAGGTCAATTTACAAGCACCTTGTTGCGGCGCACACCAACCCACACCGTGAGTCAAGCCTGAAATATCTTTAATTTCTTTTGATTTCACCCATTTGCCTTCTTCAGGAATGGGAGCAGGTCCGTGATCTGGACCTTTTTTTACAACACACATGTGTTCTACTTCGTGGGAATAAATCATACTGTTGTTATTTAGTTAGTATAAAAAATAGTTTGATAAATGTATTCTCAAATTCGAGCACAAAAGTACTCTTTTTTTGTCACTTTTCAACCCCCTTTGTTGTATAAAATGCGCTTTGTTTTGAACTTTTTTTACTGTATATTTGTTGTGTTAATAAAACCTCGGATTTGTTTGATAAATCACAGTTTAAATCAGAGAATATGCTTAATTTTCATCGCATTACAAATGTTAACTGTCCGCATTTTTCAGATTTGTATAATCTCTATATACAAGCTTTTCCACCCGAAGAGCGTCGGACATGGGGAGGATTGGAATATGAATTGACCTATGAAAAACGATTTTGTGCTCACGCGCTGGTTCAAAACGATAAATTTGTGGGGCTGTTCAACTACTGGACTTTTGATCGCTTTTATTACATCGAACATGTTGCTATCAGTCAACAAATGCGGGGTCAAAATCTTGGTACGGAAGCGATGGAGATATTTAAGTCACAAACTAAATTACCCATTGTCATTGAAGTAGAGTTACCTTCCAATGTGGATGCAATCAGTCGTATCCGGTTCTATGAAAAACTTGGTTTTTCGGTTTTGTCGCATAAATATGCTCAACCACCTTACGAGGGTGATGGCTTTCTTATTCCTATGCAGCTAATGAGTAATGATTTGCATTTTGCCGATTCGCACTTTGAGTTGATGAAAGAAACACTATATGATAAAGTGTATCATTATGAGCTGGAAAAAGAACAAAGTGCCCCAACCCCTAAAGGGGAGTTTGGATTTTAATGAATATGGAATGTTGATTAAATGGATAGTCTTCCACTAAAAGTAATATGTTCCCCTTTAGGGGTTAGGGGCCATTAGAAAGCTCCACGCCAGCCAGGTCATTCCGCCCACACCGGTTTCGAAAGCTTTTTCATCCATCTGAAAAGTGGCACTGTGCAGTCCACCGGTGTTGGCATTCACTTCGCCTTTTATTCCAAATCGGAAAAAAGTACAGGGATATTTTTGCGTAAAGAACGCAAAATCTTCACCCGTCATGCGCATTTCCAACTTTCGGATATTATTTTCACCAACCCAATCCGACGCAAACTCATTGGCTTTGAGGGTAATTTCATCATTATTGATAACGCACGGATAGCCATCCGGCATGTCAATTTCGGCAGTACAGCCATAAGCTGCGCAGGTTTCGGTAATTATCCGGCGAATATGATTTTTTGCTTCCAGCCGCCATTTTTCGTCCACTGTACGTAATGTTCCCGATAGCAAAACCTCGTGTGGAATAATATTCTGAGCTCCTGCTGCCACAAATTTTCCAAATGTAAGTACCATAGGTGTAAGAGGATGACACAAGCGGCTACGAACCTGTTGCAATGCAACCAAAGTTTGAGCACTTGCCAGTACAGTGTCATTGCACAAATGTGGCAATGCACCGTGGCCACCTTTTCCATGAACTTTCACATGAATTTCGTCGGCCGAAGCCATAATCATTCCCGAAAGAAAACCCATTGTTCCGGTTGGGTAATCAACCGAAACATGTTGTGCCAGTATCAATTCAGGTTTGAGATCGTCAAAGAGTCCGTCTTTAAGCATTAAACGTGCACCACCGGGAGCTTTTTCTTCACCGGGTTGGAAAATCAATAAGACAGTTCCTTCAAAATCTTTTTTAAGTTCGTTCAGAATTTGCGCTACGCCAAGCAAACAAGACGTATGGGCATCATGTCCACAGGCGTGCATCACATTTTCATTGGTTGATTTCCATGCTATATCAACCAATTCGCAAACCGGCAGTGCGTCCATATCGGCTCGCAGGGCTATTACTTTTTTAGACGGATTTTGGCCTTCTATTTTACCCAAAATACCTGTTCCTGCTATTCCGGCACGAAAGGGAATACCCATTTTGGATAGCTCATTCTGAATAAATCGACTTGTTTCGAATTCTTCAAAAGATAGTTCGGGGTGGGAGTGAAGTTGACGGTAACAATCAACGACGTAATCAAAATATTTTGTGCTAAGTTCCTGAATTTTAGTTTTCATATCTAAATGATTTTAGAATACAAAAGTAAACATTTTTAGCTTATTAACTCCATTTTTGAATTATGATAGATGCTGATTCAGTTTCAGTAAATGCTGTTATACTATAAATAATCAGTGCTTTAACTAAATTTATACAGAATAATTTTTATTTAGAGAATAATCAACGACATTTTTTATACTTTTGCATATCTCAAAATTAATGAGAAGTCAAATTAATTAATTCAGTTTAGTATGAAAAAGTATAGTTTTCTCTTGTTCTGCCTTCTAATTTCGTTGGTAGCACTATCACAAAAACCGGTTATAACGTTCGAAGAAAAATCATACGATTTTGGAAAAGTGAACGAAGAAGATGGTAAAATTACACATGTTTTTGATTTTGTGAATAAAGGAAATTCGCCACTTGTAATCAATAGAGCACAAGCTCAATGTGGTTGTACCACTCCTGTGTGGACGAAAGAACCCATTGAACCTGGCAAAAAAGGAAACATTTCGGTGACTTATAATCCACAAGGACGGCCTGGAAATTTCACCAAATCAATTACCGTGTACAGCAATGCGGCTGAAGAACAATTTGTATTAACAATTCGTGGAGAGGTGATTCCAAAGCCATCAACTGAAAATAATGCTTATCCTGTAACTATGGGTAGCTTAGGGTTAAAATCGAAAGTGATTCAAATGAATAATGTGGATAAAGGAAAGACACAAGAACGCATTTTAGCTATTCAGAATAATAGTAAAGCTGCATTAAAACCTTCTATCGAAGGACTTCCACCTTATTTGACAGCTAATATTTCACCTGAAACATTGAATCCAAATCAGGAAGGGAAAATAAGCTTTAGCTTCGATTCAAAAAAATGCTCACAATGGGGTCCGATTACAGATGATATTTTTGTGGTATTAAATGGAGCAAAAAAAATAGCTGAAGAATACCGGATAATGATTGCCGCTAATGTTGTTGAAGATTTTGGGAAATTAACTTTGGATCAAAAACGCAAATCGCCAATTCTTGAAATACAGGAACACACTATCAATCTGGGAACTATCAATATAAATGGGACTAAAACAGCCAATTTTAAAGCAAATAATAAAGGTCAAAATAACCTCGAAATACGCAGAATTATCAACAACAATAAAGAACTGAGCGTTAAAGCACGAAAATTATCTGTTCAGAGCGGGCGCTCTACTGATATTCAGGTGAGTCTCGATGCCAAAGGTCTAGTGGTTGGGGAATACAAGAAATCATTTACAGTTCAAACCAACGATCCGGAAAACAGTTTCATTATTCTGGTTGTTGGTTGGAAAGTGAAATAACACAAATCAACGAATAACATCAAGGAGCCGGGAACAATCTTGGCTCTTTTAGTATAGTCATAACTTTTATGCATCATAATCAAAAACAACATCCCGAAAACGATCCGGCATTTAAAGCTTTGAGCGTAAATGAAGGTGTTGTAAATGCTCCAACCCTAAATCCATATCGGAAGTCTGCTCCTAAGCGTCGTCAGTACACTGCTGCTGAATTTGTTGAAGGCATTATGAATAGTGATATTTCGATGTTAGGTCAGGCTGTGACTTTAGTTGAAAGTTCTTTGCCCGAACATCAGTTAATTGCTCAGGAGGTGATTGAAAAATGCCTCCCTTTTGCCGGAAATTCAGTTCGCTTGGGCATAACCGGTGTTCCCGGAGCTGGGAAAAGCACCTTTATCGAAGCCTTGGGTATGCAATTGGTTCGTGACGGTCATAAACTTGCGGTATTGGCGATTGACCCCAGTAGCGAACGTTCAAAAGGCAGCATTCTGGGTGATAAAACCCGTATGGAAGAACTCTCAGTAGCTAAAAACGCCTTTATTCGCCCTTCACCTTCATCTGGTTCGCTAGGCGGAGTAGCCCGTAAAACCAGAGAAAGTATAATACTTTGCGAAGCGGCTGGTTTTGATACAATTTTTGTCGAAACAGTTGGTGTAGGACAGTCTGAAACGTCGGTTCATTCTATGGTCGATTTCTTTTTGTTGATTCAAATAGCCGGTGCCGGCGACGAACTTCAGGGCATAAAACGTGGCATTATGGAAATGGCCGATGGTATTGCGATAAATAAATGCGATGGTTCGAATACCGACAAAGCCAAAGTGGCACGAACTCAATACCAAAATGCTTTGCATTTATTTCCTGCACCTGAATCAGGCTGGACTCCTGAAGCTATAACTTGCTCGTCAATTGAACTAAACGGTATCCCGGAAGTGTGGAAAATGGTGGAACGCTATGTAGAATTTGTGAAATCAAACCGTTATTTTAATTCGAAACGCATTTCACAATCTAAGTACTGGATGTACGAAACCATCAATGAGCAACTTAAATCTAATTTCTATCAAAATCCCGAAATCCAAAACCGTTTAGTTGAAAACGAAAAGAAAGTTTTATCTGACGAAATAAGTTCATTTGTTGCGGCTAAAAATCTTCTTGACAGGTATTTCGGAGAAAAAAAATAACTAAGTTTTGTGACCAGGTTTGGTAACACGAAACACGAAACACGAAACACGAAACACGAAACATGCAACAAAACGTCATATATCAACAATCCTGTCTGGATGGATTAAAACAGCTGCCTGATGCATGTGTTGATTTAATCTTTACTGATCCTCCGTATTATCAATATAGAGCACAGAATGTTCAAGGGCTCAAAAATCACAAAGATCTGGTAACTGAATTCGATTTTGACGGATTTGAGTCGGAAGAAGAATATCTGCATTTTTTGGAAGAAGTACTCACAGAATGTTATCGTGTTTGTAAACCCGGTGCAGCAGGTTACCTCTGGTGTGGCGATGATTTTGTTTCCTATCTCAACCGGATGGTCGGTCGCGTCGGTTTTCAGTTTCGCAAAGTCATTCACTGGCATAAAACCAATCCTTTTCCGGCTATTTATACCCGAAAAATGTATGGCAACAGCATGGAAATGTTAGTTCACTTCTCGAAAGGTACGCCTAAAACCTGGAATCATAAACCTGTAAACGAAATGCATAACTTTATTCAAACACCTATTTGCATGGGTAAAGAACGAACGAAGCATAAAACACAGAAACCCTTGAAAGTTTGTATTCCGTTTATTGAAATTAGTAGCAATGAAGGTGATTTGGTTCTCGATCCGTTTATGGGTTCAGGAAGTACAGCCGTGGCAGCAAGTATGCTGAAACGAAATTATATTGGTTACGAGCTGAGTGAAGAATTTTGCAAAATAGCGGAAGAAAGAATACAAAAAGTCAGTAACTTTATCCCTTAGTGTAGCTTAAGGAGCACTATTTGTTGACCCATCACCCTCTTTATCATTAACAGGAAAGATCCCTTGAGGTCTTTTTATCAGATATTTAGACATGGTTTGGTTTGATTCAAAGCCAATTCCGGTAATAATACGAGTCGCCTGAGTTATCTTAATCAGTGTATCGGAGTAAAATTTTTCCTGTCGCTGATTCCAAAAAAGTTGTTCCGTCTCAAAAAGTTCCCCCTGAAGATTTATAGCCCGTACCTTTCCGCGCAATTCCCAAAGTTGCTCATTTTCATTGAATTTTGCATAAAAACTGTGAATGTTGGCATCTACTTTTAATGATTGATCAAAACGTTCCAAATGAATCCCTTTTGGAAACTCCCAATAAGGCGGCATAGCGCGGTCATAAATGTCCCAGCGTGAAGCAGATATGCGGTATCGTGTAATTCCGGAATCGGATATCACCGTGGTTATTTCAGTAGCATGAAGTCTGGGTATCTTGGTGCGGTCGGATACAGCCGCAATTTTATCGGCTTTATCGGAATTGCTGGCACATGAAAAAGCAAAAAACAGCAGTAAAGCGATACCTACTGTTTCTTTCCAACTGTTTTTTAAAATAGTGCGAAATTCCGGTCTCATTTCAATCGGCTTAAGAGTTTGAGCACCGTGTTTCATTATAGTTTACGTTTAAAGAACCAATGTTCGTTAAAGGTAAAGTTAAAGGTGAGTTTGTAATATTCTTCATTCAACAAGCTTGTTGAACCTATTTTTCCATATTCCAACGATGCATTTAGAACAGTACTGCTATTTTTAAGTGGCAATCCTACCCCAACTGAGAAACCATAATTTTTTGGTAATTGCTGACCGTTTACATTGAAATATGAATCACTCAAATTAAAACCGGCACGATAATGCACGTGGTCTGAGTATTTTCTGCTTATTGGATTTGGCATATAATCAACTCCAATAGATATTTTCGAGCGGTTTCCTAAACTGTCTGTTTTACCAGAGAATTGGGCATCTTTCCATTGTTGTATACTGTAGTCAATTCCTATCGAAAGTTTTTTATCAAAAGTATAATATAATCCTAGCCCGTAAATTCCGGGAGTTTCAAAACTACTGGATGAATCCGTCGGTTCTACAAGTATACCAGATAAAGTTTTTTTGAAATTGCCATTTAATTTTGCCTTTGGTTCAAAAA
Organism: Paludibacter sp.; assembly: GCA_037144275.1. Lineage (GTDB taxonomy): Bacteria > Bacteroidota > Bacteroidia > Bacteroidales > Paludibacteraceae > Paludibacter. Next base: position 21,553 of record JBAWXD010000037.1, read on the forward strand.
TAACACCAAGGGTTACATCGTGTTTTTTTGCAAATGTATTATAAAACTGCGCTCCCAAACGATATCTGAAATTGTTGGCTTTCAGCGTGTTATATTCAGTTGTAGAAGTAAAACCACTTGTTGCACTATAACTTACATCCCTGGAATTGTTGATTGTTCCAAACATATAATATCCATTCACTCCCAATGAAACATGATTAAACAAATTTGCAGAAAGTCCCATGTACACCTGACTAAAACCACCGCTACCATTGAAACTTTTGGTATTTGAAATTGTATCATTCTTGGGTTGATTAATTGTAATAGTAGTACCAGTATTGTAAAAATCATACCCAACGAACGAATATGGTAATGCTCCTGCGCTGAACCCCAACCATTTAGTGACTGGAAATTGTAAACTGAGGTATTCCAGATTCCCATTAGCTTTGGTTACAGCACCCCGAGAATCAGAAAAATGTGACATCATCCCTGCAACACCAAGGTCGAACATAAAAGTCATGCTGTCAACAGAACTGTAGGAAGCCGGATTAACCGAATTGATACCAGTATTTAAGCGTGAACCAATCGATACTCCTCCCATAGCACGTTGTTCACCGTTATTTGTATCGCTAATATCACCATAACCAAAACGGGTATATGGTGAATTGGTATTATTTTGGCTTTGAACCAGTTGTGCGAAAAATAAAATTGAAAGTGTGATGGTAAGTAACTTAATTTTGTACATTATATTGAAGTATACGGTTGAGTCCAATTAATACTAAATTTTTTTCTGCAAAGATGGGGCTTTTTAGTTTGGTATCAAAGTAAAAAGTGCTACCACCTGTTAAAAATACTGAAAGTTGTGGATATTTAATTTTTAATGTACTTATGTAACCATCAATTTCAAATACGATTCCATAAAGTGCTCCTGAAACTAATGCTGAATTGGTGTCTACCCCCAAGAGTGGACTTTCAGAATTTACCTGAACCAACGGTAATCGTTGTGTAAATTCATGCAACGATCGCAATCTCAGATTTATTCCCGGAGCAATATTCCCACCCAAATATTGTTTTTTTGAATTGATAAAGTCATACGTAATCGCTGTTCCGGCATCAATAACTAAAATATCCTTTCCCGGTTTTAAAAAACTTGCTCCCACAACTGCTGCTAAACGATCTTTTCCCAGTGTCTCTGGCGTTTCATACATATTTTGAATGGGAAGTTTGGTGATTTGAGTTAATTCAATGAAAAAGTGTGATTTTTTTTTTAATAGTATAATGACTTCATCATTTTCAGTCGCGACGCTCGAAAAAATACAATTCTTAATCGGAAAATTTTCAAAAAGATTTGTTAACTCATTTTGCCCGAAAATGTCAAAATGAAAATTATCAACCAATTCAGAATGATTGAATATGGCTGCTTTTGTACTTGAGTTTCCCCTGTCAATACACAAATTCACATCACAAACATTTAAAATTTAAAAAGATAATCGCAATTCAAGGTCTAAAGAATCATTTTTTCAATAGGAATTACCAGAATTCCTTCAGCACCGAGCGCTTTCAACTTTCCAATAATGTCCCAGAACCGCTTTTCATCTATAACTGCATGAAGTGAGTTCCAACCTTCTTTTGCCAATGGCATTATCGTCGGGCTTTTCATACCAGGCAGCACTTCAATAATTTTATCAATATTTTCAGTCGGCACGTTCATCAAAACATATTTTTTGTCCTCAGCCATCTGAACAGACTCTATTCGGAAGATTAATTCATCCAGAATAGCTTGTTTTTCAGTCGATAATTTAGGATTTGAAATGAGCAAAGCTTCCGACTTCATCAATACCTCCACTTCTTTCAAGTGGTTAGTTATTAATGTACTGCCAGAACTAACTATATCAAAAATAGCATCTGCTAATCCGATACTTGGCGCAATTTCTACCGAACCGGTAATTATATGTATATCTGCTTTTACTTTTTTTTCTTTCAGAAAATCACTTAAAATTTCAGGATATGAAGTTGCAATTATTTTTCCATTAAACCAGTTAATGTCTTTGTAATCTATTTCTTTTGGGATAGCCAGTGACAAGCGACATTTGCTGAAACCAAGTCTCTTTGTAATAACCGCATTTTTCTTTTTTTCGGCATATTCATTTTCGCCAACAATTCCAACATCGGCTGCTCCATCGGCTACAGATTGCGGAATATCATCATCTCTTAAAAATAATACTTCAAGTGGGAAATTTTTGGCTGGTAGGAGTAGTAATCTTTTGCCGGATTCTAGTTTTATGCCGGTTTCGGATAATAACAACATCGTTTCATCGTATAACCTCCCTTTTGCCTGTACTGCAATTCGTAACATATTCTAATTAGTTGATTTTAATTATGGTCTGCAAAGGTACAAAAAATGCATGAAATTAGACTTACAGAAATAAAATAAGGTCCGTTATGAATAACGAACCTTACTTAGCTTGCAAGAATTTCTTTTTGCGTTAGCCCTACAGTTATTTTTTAACTGTTGTGTCAACTTTAGCGGTATCAACTTTAGCAGAATCAACTTTAACTGTTGTTGAATCAACTTTTGTAGCTTCGTCAGCTTTTTTAGGAGCACAAGAAGCAAGAGCCATAGCTACCACAAAAAATAATAATACTTTTTTCATTTTTTAAACTTTTAAAATTTAACATGTTTGTTTTGCAATTCAAAATCGATACAAAGGTACATC
>JBAWXD010000038.1:0-23830 GCA_037144275.1 Paludibacter sp.
CAATACTTGCCGTGGCAAATAACTATTGATCCCCTTTGAAGTGCTGAGTAGTTACTAAATAACACGAAGTAACTATCACGGAGTAAATAACCATAAATAACCTGCAAAAATGAGAAATCTGATTATTTTATCCATTCTGTTGATTATTAGCTTTGGTGCTAAAGCGCAATCCGTTTTTTCACTCACTGAAGGGGAAGCTGTATTGGTCTATTCCTTGCCAAAAACGCAATTCAGTATCGAGATTGAAACTGAAAAAACAACACAAAAACCGGGTGTTTTCTACCGTTATTCCGAACGCTATCTGGCTACAAATAAGGTGATTACTGAGGATAAAATAAACTTCAGACTAAAAAGTCTCAACGTAAAAGCCTACGCTGTTCCCGATTCAAACAGAACCTATTCAATCATTCCAAGTCGTTTTTTGCAAACTAGTCGATTGTCGGTTAATGGAAAAGGTATTTTATGTGGGGTCAATGTGAACTGCGAAACAGAAAAAGAGCTAAATCCCTCCATTTTATTTCCGCTTAAAGATACCCCAAAAGACCAATTACTTCCGTTGGGTGAAGAATATATGATGGCTGGTTCGGAAGCAAAGCTGGCTGAAGGTGTGGCAAAACAGATTTACCGCGTTCGTGAACGTCGATTGAGTTTGCTCACTGCCGATGTTGACAAACTGCCAGCCGATGGTGATTCTTTTAAAACTATGCTGGATGGACTGAATAAACTGGAACGTGAGTTGACTGAACTTTTTTCAGGGAAAACAACGATAGAAACCCAAACACAGACCCTAAAGATTTCAGCACAAAAATCATTGAACAATGAAGTCCTATTCCGTCTTTCGGCTTTGAAAGGTATTGTTTCAGCAGATGATTTAAGCGGTGTTCCGTATTATATCAGTCTTATTCCGAGTACAGTGGCGGTTACACCTGCCGATCCAAAAGTAAAGGCTGAAAAGGCAGGGCTCTATTATATTTTGCCAGCCTCCACACAACTAACCCTTAGTGATGGAATTAATATCTTGTACGCACGCGAATTTTTCGTACCACAATTCGGTAAAACCGTTCCGCTACCGGAAAGTTTATTCCGTAAACAAGGTCTGAAACTTCATATTGACAGCCAGACCGGCCGATTGTTGAACATTGAATAAAGCACAACGCAAAATTACGGCATGAAGGAGAAAGTTTTTAATAGTTATATTTCGATGAAACTAAATTAGTATCATTAAATTGTGCTATTAATACTCTTTGCATTTCTCACCCCGTAATACACGCAACCCGCTTCTTGCCAACGCTTCCATCTCATCTTCACCGGGATAAACCGCTACTTTGACCATCGGCGAAATCATGGTTTTGATGTATTCGACTATATATAGGCTGTATGCAATGCCTCCGGTAAGAATAACTGCATCGGCTTCGCCATGTAATACGGCCAGCATAGCACCAATCTCTTTGGCTACATTATAAGCCATCGCTTCCAGTACCAGGGTGGCATGTTCGTCACCCATTACCGCTTTCTTTTCAGCCACAAGTTCTTCATTTATGCCCAAATGTGCCATCAATCCGCCATTCCCAACCAACATTTTTTTGATTTCCTCGTGAGTATGGTTGCCGCTAAAACACAGTTCAACTAATTGTCCTGCATCAAGTGTTCCTGCACGTTCGGGTGAAAACGGACCATAGCCATCCAAGCCCTGATTGGAATCTATCACTTTGCCATTTTTGTGAGCTGCCACCGAAATTCCACCTCCTAAGTGAGCAATCACCAGTTTCAGTTTGTCGTAACTTGTTCCATTGGCCGCTGCATATTTCCGTGCAATAGCTTTGTGGTTCAACGCGTGAAATTGAGATTTTCGGGGCATTTGTGGCAAACCGCTAATACGCGCTACATCCTGGTATTCGTCCACCACAATTGGATCTGCAATAAAAGCCTGGCAACCGGGAATGCTTTCGGCAATTTCGCGTGCAAGAACACCGCCCAAATTACTGGCATGCACCGGGGCATTGGGTGATTTCAAATCAGCAATTAATTTGTCATTAACGGCATATACACCCGACTCAAGTGGACGAACCATGCCACCACGACCAACTACTGCTGATAAATCAGATAAATCAATGCCATCATTCTTCAAATATTCAAGCATTAGGTTTTTGCGGAACTCATATTGTTCGAACAGGCTGTTGTAAGGCTTCAATTCGTCGGCTGTATGTCGGATAGTGTGAAGACAAACTAATGTTTCATCCTCATATACAGCAAATTTAGTGGAAGTTGATCCTGGATTTACGGAAAGAATTTTATACATGGCATATAGGATTAAAGGAGTTATTACGAATACAAAGATAAATTATTTCGGTGGAGATTCTTTATATTTATACAGATTTTATTTATATAAATAATTGATTTTTCAAAAACAACAATCGTGAAACAAAAAAAGGAGAAATAACCAATAAATGGCTTATTTCTCCTTTTTAAAAGTGTTGTTGTTAATTTGGGGTAGTTTAAAACATATAAACTAAATTAATAGAAAATACTCTGTTCGAACTTGTTAGTGCTGATGGTAAGCCGGTTGTCAATGCAGGGCTATTTTTTATTCCCTGAGACCAGGTACCACCAAACTGCATTTTTTTAAATAATTCGAGTCCTAAACCTAAGTTGTAGCCATAATCCACATGATCCATAAAGGTCGGATAAGTAGAATTTTGAGTGGCATCGGTAATTTCGTTTACTGTTTTTCCACTCAGTTCATAGCTGCCATAAACACCGGCAGTTCCATAAATACTAATAAATCCAAGCATCAACCGATAACGTAGATTCAGAGGAACTTCCACATAATTCAATTCCCGATAGCCTTTTTGAATAATTCCGGCAACGGTCGATGTATCCGTAAAAGCACTTCCTTTTTGAGTAAGAATGGCGGCTATTTCAAAGCCCAAGCCGGATTTCTTCGGCATTGCCTGATAAATCAATCCGATTTGATATCCATTTAAATTTTTAGAATCAAATCCTGCAGCAATATCAGCCTGACTGAACGATTTTATCTCGTTAGCCATATTTACTCCCGTTTTGATGCCAAACTGAGCAAAAAGGCCGGTTGTAATTGTCAAAAGTACTACCAGAATAATGTGTTTCGTTTTCATAACCCCTAACCCCCTGAACGGGAATAAAGTTAGTATCGATTCTTATATTTAACTATCAATTATAAACTGCCAACTATTTCTTCGTGTTCCGTTTCCGCTCGTTTTCGTCAAGGAAAATTTTGCGCAAACGAATGCAAGTAGGTGTAAGCTCTACATATTCATCTTCTTTGATATATTCCAGTGCTTCTTCCAAACTAAAAACAATTGGTGGAATCAACTTGGCTTTATCATCTGCTCCGGATGCACGCATGTTGGTGAGTTTTTTTGGTTTGGTAACGTTTACCACCATATCGCCCTCTTTTGAACTTTCGCCAACAACCTGTCCGGTATAAATTTCGTCTTGCGGAAATACAAAAAAGCGTCCGCGATCTTGCAATTTGTCTAATGAATAGGCAAAAGCCGTGCCACCTTCCATAGCAATTATAGAGCCATTGTTTCGTTTTTCAATATGTCCCCGATAAGGTTGATATTCCAAAAAGCGGTGCGACATAATAGCCTCACCTGCTGAAGATGTCAATACACTGTTTCTTAGTCCGATAATACCACGTGATGGAATTAAAAATTCGAGTTGTATGCGGTCGTTCATCACTTCCATGCTAAGCATTTCACCCTTGCGGATAGCCACCATTTCAATGATTTTTCCCGAAGCTTCTTCAGGAAGGTTTATGGTGAGTTGTTCAATCGGTTCGCAACGCTTTCCGTCAATTTCCTTGTAAATCACCTGTGGTTGACCTACTTGCAACTCATATCCTTCGCGACGCATAGTTTCAATCAGCACCGACAAGTGTAAAACACCACGTCCGTAAACGTGCCAGATATCTGAGTCTAAGTTCTTTTCAACACGCAAGGCCAGATTTTTGTCCAGCTCTTTCATGAGTCGGTCGTGGATATGGCGTGAAGTAACGAACTTTCCTTCTTTTCCAAAAAATGGTGAAGTATTGATCGTGAAAACCATACTCATGGTTGGTTCGTCAATAGCAATCGGTTTCAGTGGTTCAGGATTTTGAAGATCGCAAACGGAATCGCCAATTTCAAATCCTTCAATACCAACTAACGCACAGATATCACCGGACTTTACTTCAGTTGCCCGGGTACGCCCCAGGCCGGTAAAGGTGTGCAATTCTTTAATTCTACATTTAATAGCTTTGCCATCCCGTTTCACCAGATTTACATCCATACCTTCCCGCAAGGTGCCACGATGAACACGACCTACAGCAATACGTCCTACATACGACGAATAATCGAGTGAAGTAATCAACATTTGTGGCGTTCCTTCCAAATACTGTGGTTCAGGAATATGTTCAATAATCGCATCCAGTAATGGAATGATGCTGTCTGTTTCGTTTTTCCAGTCTTCCGACATCCAGTTATGTTTTGCCGAGCCGTAAACAGTATGAAAATTAAGTTGATCTTCAGTAGCATCGAGATTGTACATCAGGTCAAAAACCATTTCATGTACTTCATCCGGACGACAGTTTGGTTTGTCAACTTTATTAATAACCACAATTGGTTTCAACCCGATTTGTAAAGCCTTTTGAAGTACAAAACGGGTTTGCGGCATTGGGCCTTCGAATGCATCAACCAAAAGCAGAACGCCATCAGCCATATTCAATACTCGTTCCACTTCGCCACCAAAATCGGCATGTCCGGGTGTGTCAATTATATTAATTTTGTATCCAAGGTAATCGATGGATACGTTTTTGGCTAATATTGTTATGCCCCGTTCGCGTTCAAGGTCGTTATTATCCATAATCAACTCTCCTGCATTCTCGTTATCACGGAACAGGTGTCCGGCTAATAACATCTTGTCAACCAGCGTAGTTTTTCCGTGATCGACGTGGGCAATAATAGCAATGTTTCTAATTTTCTGCATGTAACACAATCTTTTTTTTTGAGGGTGCAAAGGTAACTAAAAAAATTCATTCATCATCTACCTTTCTTTTTGTCTAGTTGTCAGACAGTTGACGATACCTAATGGATTCATTGTTTTACAGAATTTTCATGGATTATGAATAACTATTTTAAAATATTTGTATACTTTTGTAAATAGTTCAACTCAACTAATTAACATGCTTACAAAAGAGAAAAGAGATGCTATCGCTTCATTGATAAATTTGGAAGTGACACCAGCTATCGGATGTACTGAACCTATCGCTGTAGCACTCGCTGTGGCAAAAACCAAAGAGTTGTTGGGTGCTGTTCCCGATAGAATTGAGCTTAAACTAAGTGCCAATATTCTCAAAAATGCTATGGGTGTTGGGATTCCCGGAACCGGTATGATTGGCTTACCTATTGCCATCGCTATGGGAGCTTTGGTAGGTAAATCGGAATATGGTTTGGAAGTGTTGAAAGATATTTCTCCGGAATCACTGGAACTTGGCAAATTGTTAATTGAATCAATGCCTGTGGATATACAACTGAAAACGGATATATCCGAAAAACTGTTTGTCGAAGTGATTAGTAATAAAGGTCAGGATAAAGCTCATGTGATTATCAGCCGCAACCACGATCGTTTTTCATACATTGCAATGAATAACGAAGTGATTCTCAAACTGGATGAAGCTTTTTCAAGTGATGGAAAGCCCACGGATTTAGAACTGTCCTTCGATATCGTTTGCGAATTTGCCCTCGAGAGTCCGATTGACGAATTACGTTTCATTCTCAAAACAGTTGAAGTAAATAAAGCAGCAGCCATTGAGTCACTTAAAGGTGCTTATGGTCATAGCATAGCCCACACTTTAGCAGGAGGTATAATGGGTAATACCGTTTATGCCCACATGTTGTCGATTACTGCAGCAGCCTGCGATGCACGAATGGCGGGAGCAATGTTTCCTGTAATGAGTAATTCCGGAAGCGGAAATCAGGGAATTGCCGCAACCTTGCCCGTGTCGGTTTATGCTGAGGAAACTGGTAAAAGTGAAGATGAATTGATACGTGCGCTAATCCTGAGCCATTTGATGACGATCTATATGAAACAAAGTCTGGGACGACTCTCGGGCTTATGCGGAGCAGTGGTGGCAACTACCGGTTCAAGTTGTGGTATAACTTATCTTATGGGCGGAACGCGTGAACAAATCGGTTTTTCGATTAAAAATATGATTGGAAACATAACCGGCATGATATGCGATGGTGCCAAACCCAGTTGTGCGTTAAAAGTCTCCAATGGAGTATCGACGGCAGCCATTTCCTCCTTGATGGCCATGGAAAACAAAGTAATTTCATCTGTCGAAGGAATTACTGACGAGAGCGTGGATAAAACGATTCTTAATCTAACGAAAATAGGCAGTGTAGGAATGTTGGAAACCGATAAGATAATTCTCGATATTATGACTCACAAATAAATTGATATCGTATCAAATGATTTGAAAAAAAACGTTACTAAATTTCCCTAAAAACGCTTCTTTACAAGCACTTTCAATCCATCCGCAATAGTTTTGATTACAATTTCTTTGCCTTCCTCATAAGGTTCTCCATCATAATGAAATGGTCCGGATTCTTCGCGTTGAAGCACGATAGTATTGGCACGTAAGCTAGTCATAAACAAATCTTTATCTATGTTTTTGGCAAACAGATTCAATGCCAGTGTGGGTATGGCAATTACCGGAAAATTACTCATAATGGAAATGTCAATTAAACCATCCTGAACACTAGCCTGAGGCGCAATGTAGGCATTGTTACCCCATTGCGAAGCGTTTGCAAAGGTCAGTACAAAAGCTTTTACATCTAGATCAATACCTTCGCCCAGTAAATGATAGTTTTGGGATTTGTAACTGAAATATCCCGTAATAATTTTTTCGATATAACTCATAATGCCACGTCTTTTCCCTTTGGCAAATTCGGTGCTCACATAGGCGTCAAATCCGGTTCCGCAGGTACAAAAAAACGGACGTTCATTTACCAACCCATAATCCATCAGGATTGGTTCAGACTGTTTTAACTGCTGAATGGCTTTCCTCAAATTCATAGGTATGCCTAAATGCCGCGCTAAGCCATTTCCCGACCCAATCGGGATGATACCCAGCGATGTATCCGTATGAATGAGCGATCGTGCAACTTCATTTACGGTTCCGTCACCACCCACAGCCACCACAATATCAAAACCTTTTGCCACAAAGCCTTTTGCCAATTCGGTTGCATGTCCACGATAGGCTGTAAAAACAATCTCCGGCTTGCTAATGCGCTGGTCTAAACCGGCTTGAATCAAAGTTGGAAGATCTTCTTTTCTTCCAGTTCCGGAAAAAGGGTTGATAATAAAGGCTATTTTTTTATTCATTTTATGGGTTCAAAAATGGGGAGCTAAATTACAACTAATTTGTCAATAATAAAAAGTCAACAATAATTAACTTCTCCACACGTTTTGTCCTGAATTAGAAAAAAAATGAAACGAACAAAGCATATAGAATATTTAATAAAATAATTTAAAGTGATGTCCCCGATGCCTAAATGACACCCTGAGTTCTGCTAGCCAGTACGTTCGATTGGTTCAGCTTAAATTAAGCTAAGTAAATGATCCAAATTCTTTAAAAAAATTGCCTGGAAAATTAAATTTTCAGGCAAGTTTTTTAGTCGTTAAACCACCTAAACGGTTTCTATACATATTAAAAAATTGTTCAAAATTCCTACGCCACCATTCATTTTAGTATTGAATTCTTTAAAATTTCAGTATTTGTCCGTATCTTTGCATTCTCGGTTTAGTTTATGGTTAATTAGTTTGTCCGTTAATTGGTTATTTCAATTAATCAACCAATCAACCAATCAACCAATCAACTTATGACAAATTTCAAACGTACCACCGTAACCTCTGCTTTGCCTTATGCCAATGGACCTGTTCATATCGGTCATCTGGCAGGTGTTTATGTACCTGCTGACATTTATGTGCGCTATCTTCGGCTGAAAGGGGAAGAAGTGCTTTTTATTGGCGGATCCGACGAACACGGTGTGCCCATTACTATCAAAGCCAAAAAAGAAGGCCTTACGCCTCAGAATATCGTGGATCGCTATCATGGAATTATCAAAAAATCGTTCGAAGATTTCGGAATTACCTTTGATATTTACTCACGTACCACTTCCAAAACGCACCGCGAACTGGCTTCGGATATTTTCAAAACCATTTACGACAAAGGCGGTTTTATTGAAAAAACCAGTGAACAATATTTTGACGAAACAGCTCAACAATTCCTTGCCGACCGCTATATAACGGGTAAATGTCCGCATTGCGGCAACGAAAATGCCTACGGTGACCAATGCGAATCGTGCGGAACTTCACTCAATCCAACCGATTTAATTAATCCGAAATCTGCCATCAGCGGAAGTGCTCCGGTTATGCGTGAAACCAAACACTGGTATCTTCCGCTCGACCAACACGAAGCCTGGTTACGCAAATGGATTCTGGAGGACCATAAAGAATGGAAACCAAATGTATACGGACAGTGTAAAAGCTGGCTCGATATGGGTTTGCAGCCGCGTGCCGTGAGTCGCGATCTGGATTGGGGAATTCCCGTTCCGGTTGCCGGAGCAGATGGAAAAGTGCTTTATGTGTGGTTCGATGCACCGATTGGTTATATTTCTAATACAAAAGAATTGCTGCCTGACTCTTGGGAAAAATGGTGGAAAGATCCGGAAACACGCCTATTGCATTTTATCGGAAAAGACAATATCGTTTTCCATTGTATTGTATTTCCATCGGTATTGAAAGCCGAAGGTTCCTATATTTTGCCCGATAATGTTCCGGCAAATGAATTTTTAAATCTCGAAGGTGATAAAATTTCCACCTCACGCAATTGGGCAGTTTGGTTGCACGAATACCTTGAAGATTTTCCCGGAAAACAAGACGTGTTGCGGTATGTGCTGACGGCAAATGCTCCCGAAACCAAAGACAACGACTTTACCTGGAAAGATTTTCAGGCACGTAATAATAATGAACTGGTAGCTATTTTTGGTAATTTCATCAACCGTGCGTTAGTGCTCACTCAAAAATATTACGATGGCAAAGTGCCGGCATTGGGCGAACTAACCGATTACGATAAACAAACCCTGGAAGAATTTGTAAACGTAAAAGCCAATGTGGAAAAATTACTAAACAATTTCCGCTTCCGCGATGCACAGAAAGAAGCCATGACCTTGGCACGTATTGGTAATAAATATTTAGCCGATACCGAACCCTGGAAAGTCGCTAAGACGGATATGGATCGTGTGGCAACCATTATGCACCTAAGTTTGCAAATTGCTGCTAATCTGGCCATTGCATTCGAACCATTTTTACCTTTTACGTCAGCAAAACTCCGGAAAATGTTGAATCTGGAATCGTTTAACTGGTCAGATTTGGGGAAAATAGATTTACTGGCAACCGGATCACAACTGGGAACACCGGAATTGCTTTTCGAAAAAATCGAAGACGAAACGATGGCTGCTCAGGTTCAAAAATTGCTTGATACTAAACTTGCCAATGAAGCCGCAGCGTACAAACCAGCTCCTGTAAAAGAAAATGTTTCGTTTGATGATTTCACAAAAATGGATATTCGGGTAGCTACAGTGCTTGATTGTCAAAAAGTACCAAAAGCAGATAAATTGCTCCAATTCCGCCTGGCTGATGGTATGGAAGAACGTACTATTTTGTCAGGAATCGCCGCTTACTATCCAAATCCGGAAGAACTGATAGGAACACAGGTTTGCTTTATTGCTAACTTCGAACCACGCAAACTTCGTGGCATAATGAGCGAAGGCATGATCCTTTCAGCCGAAGATGCAGATGGAAAACTGGTGCTTATTCGACCGGCTGCAATCGTTACTAATGGAGTAGAAGTGAAATAAATAACTTTAATCCACCCTAAGAGTGACTTTAAGAAATGTCCGATCGATTAAATTCGATCGGACATTTTTTAACTCTATTCCCTGTTTTAATCAGCTAAAATACTTCTATAGTTTATCAATTTTATCAATTTAAATTTTTAATTTTGCGCCCTTGCTCATCCGTTAATTTGTCAATCAAAAAAACGACATACTTAATTCTATTTTTTATGAAATTAACCAGATTATTTCCTTTTGTTTTATTGATCTTTTTACTCAACAGCTGTTCGTTCGGGTTTTTTATGAGTAAAAATCAGGAAGTTACAATTAATAAGGATAGCCTTAACACTATTCAGATAAATAAAAAAAATCCTGAAATGAAAAACAATAAATATATCCTGCCCCGTAATGGTATGCCTCAGCAACTGGAAATTAAACGTGACGGATACAAAAAAGAATATAAGGTGTTGGTGCCCTACAAATTATCAGCCGAAGGATTCGCAACTATTGCTGTTAATGCAGCCGTAGCTGGCACTGCCACAGCATTATCAGTGACTGAAATAGGTACGTTGGGTGTTGTCTGTTTATCAACAGTGTCTTCCATGATTGGAGGAGTTTGGGGAAGTATGTTCTTAGCAATTGACCCTAAATTATGGAATTACGATAGCAATATTACTTTGAAAGACAAGCTAATAAAAATTCCACTCAGAGATTCTCTAACTAAAGAAATAAAATTCAATAAAGTATCTTTTGATGTAAGTCCCGAAAATTCCGAAGACTACAATGTGACTTATTCCGATTACAAAAAAGCTAAATTTAAAACTAAAGTCAATACTAAAGCGGAAAATGGAGTCAAAATTGATGACAGTTACTTCGCTGACGAATTGAATAAGATCCTCCAAAACAACCGATTTATCGATACTACCGGTTTAGTTCTAAAGTCAAACTTCAACCAGAATGCCTATCTGAATGCCACTATATTTGCTTACAAATTTGTTTGGGTAGCCAACACATTAAATAATCCCTACGATAGGACTAAAACCGGTTTTATTAATCTTGAAGTAAAAGTAAAATGGGATTTACTTGATTACTACAAGAAATCAATTTACTCGGATACAATTAAATCCAAATCTGGTGAATTCATAAGTTTTATAGAAGCGGCAAATTCAAGCTATGAAAAAGACGCAATTAAAGATGCCCTGGAAGCAGGACTCTACAGTTTTATGAATTCAGCTAAATTTCAGAATGTCATGAAGTTAGCTAAAGTCAGCAGTACCGATACATTAAAACAACTGGAGATAAAAACCTCAAAAAGTTTTGTTTCGTCCATTGAACTAGCTGTGGAGGCCTCGGTAACCATTAAGACCAAAGAAGGTCATGGAAGTGGATTTTTAATTTCTGAAGACGGATATATAGTCACGAACTATCATGTAATCAGCGATTCTGTTAAACTTGAAGTAATTATGCATGATGGAACAAAAGTTCCTGCCCGAATTATAAGGTTCAATAAAGAAGCAGATCTGGCTTTATTGAAAATAGGGAAAAATAATCTTGTACCATTTCTGATACCTCAAGAGAAATCAGCCCTTATTGGTCGGGAAATATATGTAATTGGAACACCTTCTGCACAGGATTTATCTCAAACGCTCACAAAAGGTATCATTTCCTCTATCCGTAAACAGGCTAATGGTTCTACCCTTATTCAGACTGATGCAAGCATGAGTCCGGGTAACAGTGGAGGTCCTGTTATAGACAAAGATGGAAAATTAATCGGTGTTGTCAATGCCAAAATCGTTGGAACAGGTGTGGAAGGCATTTCATTTGCGATACACGCTGCTGATATTACAAAAAATCTCTCTCTGAAATTAAAGTAAACTTAAAAATATATCACTTTATGAAATCTCTGAAATTAATTCTTATTGCTTCTCTGGTAGTTCTGCTTAATAGTTGTAGTTTAGGTTTTTTGATTGGCAAAAATCAAAGTATTGTTATTGTAAAAGACTCACTTACAACCATACAAATTAATAAAAAAGAACCCGAAATAAAGAATAATAAATATGTGTTGCCAAGAAATGCTGAACCACAACAAGTAATACTAAAAAGAGATGGTTACAAAACTCAGTATAGAGTGATAACTCCTTACAAACTTGACCCAGCAGGCTATGCAACAATCGGATTAAATGCATTGATTATCGGAGTGCCATTCACTGCATTCGCTGCAGTAATTGAAGCTCCTACCCTAATTCCTTTTTTTCTCGTTTCAACTACAATTGGAGGGTATTATGGTTATATGGCAACTTTATTTAATAATAAATTCTGGCAATATGATAATCAGATTCTACTAAATGAAAGCTTAGTTAAGATTGCTGTCAGAGATTCAATCAGCAAGGAAATTCAACTTAACAAAGTAGCAGTTGATATCAGCCCGGAAAACTCCGAAGATTATTATCCAAGCTATCAGGATTATAAGAGTGGGAAATTGAAAACCAAAGTCAATATAAAAGCCGAAAACGGAATTAAAATTGACGACACCTATTATTCTGATGAGCTGAATAACCTTTTGAAGAAGAATGGATACATTGATACAACAGGTCTTGTATTAAAATCCAATTACAATCAGAATGCCTATCTCGATGCCAAAGTGTTAGGATATAAATATATCTGGATTCAGAATAATGGAAGGCCAACTGATATTCGCAAAACAGGTTTTATCAATGTGGAATTGAAAATAAAATGGGATGTGCTCGATTTTTATAAAAAACCAATTTATTCTGATACCATTAAATCAAAATCCGGCGAGTTTGTAAGCTTTGTCAAAACTGCTAATTCAGCTTATGAAAAGGAAGCTCTGAAAGATGCAATGGAAACCGGACTGTATAGTTTGTTAAACTCTGCGAAATTTAAGAGCGTAATGAAAATGGAAAAAGTCGGCGTAGCAGATACACTTAAAACTTTTCAATTAAACGCTGGAAAAGTTTACGTTTCCTCCATTGAACAAGCTGTTCAATCTTCAGTTACTATCAGAACGCCTAAAGGACATGGTAGTGGCTTCTTCGTTAGCGAAAATGGATATATTGTAACTAATTATCACGTGATTGCAGATACTGCCAAACTCGAAGTAATTCTGAATGATGGATCGAAATTGATACCTAAAATAATTCGTTTCAATAAGGAATCAGATTTGGCTTTATTGAAAATTGAAAAAAATAACATAGTACCATTTAATATTTCGGATATAGAGTCGGCTGGAATGGGGAAAGAAATTTATGTAATTGGCACACCTTCAGCCGAAGATTTATCACAAACACTGACGAAAGGAATTATTTCTTCCATTCGAAAACAGGCAAACGGTTCTAAAATTATTCAAACCGATGCCAGCGTAAGCCGGGGCAGCAGTGGTGGACCGCTTATTGACAAGGAAGGGAAATTACTGGGAATTGTAAATGCTAAGCTGATTGGTATGGGTATTGAAGGGATTTCATTTGCTATGCCTGCAAACGAGATTACCAAATCTCTGGCAATTAAATTAAAGTAAACGACATTCATTTTTAAACGTCCGACTGATAAAATATCTGTCGGACTTTTTTTTATATTAGAATTTTTAGTATGTTTGCAAATCTCAATTTTTGAACATAATGAATGTAGAGGAACTCCGTGAATACTGTTTGAGTCTGAAAGGAACTACCGATGAATTTCCTTTCGACGATGTGAATATGGTACTCAAAGTGCAGGGGAAAATGTTTGCACTGATACCACTCGACAACCCGGAAACCCAAATTTCACTTAAATGTGACCCCGAACGAGCCATTTCCCTACGTGAAGAATTTTCAGCCATTGTCCCTGCCTGGCATTTTAACAAAAAACATTGGAATACCGTTCTGATTGCACCTTCTATTTCGCAAAAGTTTCTATGCGAAATGATAAACCACTCCTATAATCTCGTCGTCGCGGGATTACCAAAAAAAGTACGCGAAGAACTTGATTTAAAATAGAGCCACCAGATCGGTGTTTTTTTTGCTGTAACTAATATTTTAACTCAAAAATATGTTTTACAACAGAAAGTACAAAATATTGCAAAAAAACTTTTGCTATAATAAAACAAAGCAGTATTTTTGGTTGACCAAATTATTGGTATGCCAATTAATTTACAAATTATTATTACAACTATCAGATAATCATTCGAATATAGTAGTTTCCGGTAAAAATAACGAATAGGTTTTCGATTTTCAAAAATTAAGATTCTAAGATAATAATCAAAATCTCTTAAAATTTCAATTTATTTAATTCAGCATATAAAACTCAAATTCACAATAAAAATCAATATCTAAATGAAAAAAAGCAGAAACAGCAAAAAATTCCTCAGGAACATGATGTGGTTGTTCGTACTGGTATGTCTGAACACAGCCGCAACATTTGCACAGCTCAAAGTAAACGGAACAGTAACAGACAGTAAGAAAGAACCTTTGATTGGTGTTAACATTAAAGTAGTTGGAACTAAAACAGGTACCATTACTGATGCCAACGGTAAATTTAGTATTAGTGTTACTGATACTAAAGCATTTCTGGCTTTTTCTTATATCGGCTTTAAACCCGTAGTTCAGGCAGTCGGGAATAGCAAGCAACTCCTTATTGAGATGGAAGAAGATAGTAAAGCCATGGATGAAGTAGTGGTTGTTGCCTATGGTACTCAACAAAAATCTCACTTGACAGGTGCCGTATCCTCAATTAAAGGAGATAAACTGGATGACATTCCGGTTTCCCGTATCGATCAGGCTTTACAAGGAAAATTAGCTGGGGTAAGTATTCAGCAACTTGACCCAGAGGCAGGTGAAGCTCCGGTAATTCGGGTTCGTGGGTTGGGCTCAATTAGTGCAGCTTCAAGTCCATTGGTTGTTGTCGATGGTTTCCCAATTCCGGATGGTTTGTCGTCAGTTAGTATGGGCGATGTTGAATCAATCGAAGTTTTGAAAGATGCAGCATCTGCTTCTTTGTATGGTTCACGTGCAGCCGGTGGCGTTATTCTGGTTACTACAAAAAGTGGTAATGTAGCCAAACCAAAATACAATTTTAAAATGTATACCGGTGTCAGAACTACGTTAAAGCTGCCTAATATGCTGACAAATGATCAATATGTTGAGTTGATGTACAGTGAAGCAGCGCTTCGTATGCAAGATCCTGCTGTTGATGGAACAATTTATAATGCAACAAGTAATCCGCTTGGAACAATGAAATATAACCAGATTGCAGCTGCTGATCAGGGTGCATATTTAGTTGAGCATTATCTGTTGGATCAACCTACTAACTGGGTGAATGAAGCTTTACGGGGCAATGGTTCAAATCAAAATTACGAATTAAGTGCTGCAGGTGGTGATAAAACCACTAAATACTTTATTTCAGGAAATTATCTGAAAGAAGACGGAGTAATGAGATTCAGCAATTATGATAAATATAGTGTTCGTGCTAAAGTGGATATTACCTTATCAAAGAATGTTACTATTGGTGTAAATATTTCACCAACTTATAGCAGACAAACAAAACCAGCAGTAAGTTTGATCGATTACTTACGTTATCCAACATGGCTACCGGTTCGGAACAATGCTGCAATAGCTGCTTTAAACGGAACAATTGAAGGTGATTATTGCCAACCAAATAACTTCATGTTCACTACAGTCAGTGGTATTGGACTGAACGGCGAATCGTGGTTTGTGCCAATGGCAAGTTTATCGGGGTCTACCACCAATAGTCCGGTTTCGGTTAATGAAAGAACCAGTATAACTACTGATGATTACCGTCTGCAGGCCGGTTCTTATATTTTAATTAATATTTTACCCGGATTAAACTTTAAGACTGCCAATAGTGCTTTTACACAGTACAAAGAATACAATAATGCTCAACAAACTTCGGCTATTCAAAATGGAGCTCCTAATATGTTGACTCGTCAGACGACACTTCACACCGAATTATTATCTGAAAATACCTTGAATTTTGCGCGGAAATTTGGCAATCATGACATAACCGCCATGGCCGGTTTTACCTATCAAAAAACAGGTAACAGATACAATCAGATGGTTGCTACCAATTTCCCAAATGATCAAACATTCTCATTTAATCTGGCGTCTTCATTAATTCTGGATAATCAGAATTCTACCCCAACAATTAATGGCGTTACTTCTTTTTATTATACTGAAGCGTTGGAATCATTTATAAGCAGACTAACTTATGCATATCAGGGCAAATATTTGTTCTCAGCCAGCGTACGTGCTGATGGAAGTTCAAAATTTGCAGATAATCATAAATGGGGAACTTTCCCTGCAGGTTCAGTGGGATGGCGTGCGTCAGAAGAAAGATTCCTGAAAGGGTTGGATTGGCTTTCTAATCTTAAATTTCGTGCCAGTTATGGTTTGACTGGGAATAACAAAATTCCACAATATTCCTACATGAATTCCTATAATACCTCTAATTATGTACTTGGAACAGGTACAGGAAGTTTAATTCCCGGAGTTGCTGGTACTGATGCATTTATTGGAAATCCAAACATTACCTGGGAACAAACCGAAGAAGGAAATTATGGTGTTGATTTAGGATTGTTTAATAGTAAAGTAAATGTGACAGTGGAGTATTATAATTCCAATACCATTCAATTATTGCTACAACAGCCAATTATGAACATAACTGGTCATAAAACATTCTGGAATAATATTGGAAAAGTAAATAATCAGGGTATTGAATTCGAAATAACAACCACCAATATTGATTCCAGAGGATTTATTTGGAAAACAACTGCTAACATTGCTCATAACCAAAACACCTTGATTAATTACGGAAGCAGTGCTCCAGGCACTTATGTTGATAACTTTGGTGAACGAAGTGAAGTATATCGTGCTCAGGTTGGAATGCCTTCTATCCAGTATTACGGATATGTTCAGGAAGGAGTTTGGACTTCATGGGCTGAATGTAATGCTGCAAAAGCTGCTTTGAATTCATCTGGGACACCTGCCGTTTATACCAAATATGCTCCGATACCGGGTGGTGAAAAGGTTAAAGATTTGAATGGTGATGGAAATATCACGCCAGACGACCGCACATTTATCGGTTCTCCATTCCCGGATTTCACTTATGGTATTACAAATACATTCACCTATAAGGGTTTTGAATTAAGTTTTTTGTTTCAAGGCGTTAAAGGTGGTGAGTTAATAGATGGAAACATGAACTATAACGAAACCTTACGTTCAACCGCTGCTTACCTTGCTAATCGTTGGGTGAGTCCAATGTTCCCGGGAGATGGTATGACAACCTATGATAAGAATACCTCTGGTGGAGATTTACTTTTAACAAGTCATGGCCTACAAGATGCATCATACCTTGCTATGCGTGATTGCACTTTCGGATATGCACTCCCTGATAAAATTGTAAGATCATTCGGATTAAGCAAATTCAGACTCTATTTTTCCGGAAATAACTTATTGTATTTTATGGCTTCAAGTTACAAAGGTATAAATCCTGAAGCAAGAATGACAACTGGTCCATATTCTAGTTCTTTTCCATTGGTAGATGGATATCAACGTGGCTCTTTTCCATTAAACAGAACCTACACTTTGGGACTTGACATTAACTTCTGATAATAATATAAACAAATAAATTATTTAACTTACCGGAAATTCGGGTTTAAAATAATATGAAAATGAAAAATAAAATAGCGATATTAATAACATTAGTTTCAGTGCTTATGCTAACGTCTTGTAATGACTTAATAACAGACAAACCTGAGTCAAAACTAAACCAGGTTGGATTTTACAATTCTCCATTAAGCATTGAATATGGCATCATGGGTTGTTACTCGGGTATGCAACAGGTAATTGTTGATGAATGGAAATTTACCGAAAATAGAACCGATAACAGTTGTGTGGCGAATTCAGGTACGGGCACTACCCGAAGAGTCGATTATTGCGATATACGGTTCTTTAGAACGCCTCCAAGTCAACCTTTGTTGCTAGGGTATTGGGATAATCTTTTTACTAATATCATGAATGTAAATGCTGTTTTGCCAGCCGTTACAAAGGGTCAGACTTATATCCCTTCCGAAACTTTACGAGCTCAATATGAAGGAGAATTGTTATTTATCAGAGCATACCACTATTTCACATTGACAACTCTTTGGGGTGATATGTTTAAAGTTACCACCTTACTGGATAAAGATCAGGCTAAAACTCTGAAAAGACTTCCGGTAGATTCCATTTATGCTGAATTAATTATGCCCGATTTGAAGAAAGCCGCATTGCAATTACCTTCGAGCTATGCTTCGAATGACATCGGTAGAGTAACCAAATGGGCCGCTGAGGGAATATTGGCAAAAGCATATATAACCCGCCATAAAACCAATGATTTGGATTCTGCACTGGTTCTTCTTAACGATATTATAACCAATAGTCCCCACGGATTACTTACCACAGGAGTTTTAGTTGCAGGTAAGCAATTATCATCCTACGCAAGTATCTTTGATATTTCAAACGAAATGAACAAAGAAGTTATCTTTGCTATTCGTTTCAAAGGTGGAACTTCCGGTATCGGTTCTCCGTTTTGGTCTACTTTTGCCCCTGATGGCTCAGCCAATAAATTCCTTACTGTGGGAACACCGGGTGGTGATAACAATGCTACAACAGATCTTTTGACAGTTTTTAAAGCTGATACTACAGCTGGAATCTCGAATATAAGGTATCATCAGGCAATTTATATGTATGGTAAAAAAGTGACTTCCCTTATCGGAGCTCCGAATAAATGGGTTGATCCGACTATAGCTCAGATTAATCAGGGAGAAAATGACTGGATTGTTTTACGTTTTGCCGACTTACTATTACTTCGGGCTGAAATTTTTGCACAGAACTCAGCAGGAGATTTGGGCTTAGCGGATGTTAACGCCGTTCGGGTTCGTGCCGGAGTAACTGCATTTACTGCCCTCACTTATGGAACAGGAACTGCGGCGTTGGATAAAGTTTATCTGGAAAGACGCTTGGAATTTGCTTTTGAAGATACCCGTTGGTTCGATCTATTGCGTATGAATCAATCGTACAATGATCCTGAAAAAGCGATAAAAGTATTAAAAAATGAAGTTTTTATTACCGATATTTCATTGTACTCAGGCTATAAGCCAATTATTCCTCCTTCGCAAGAGTATTATAAAACAACCAAGTTACTATTACCAATTCCACAACAGGAAATTGATACATATAACTCAGGAAATACTTTAACGCTGTCTCAAAATGCTGATTATTAATTTATTAAAATGTAAACCTATGAAATATATAAATAAAATATCATTTCTGTTCCTTTTAAGTATTTTAATTGGAATGTCTATATCTTCTTGTACAAACGAAGATCCGGTAATTCTGAATGTAAAACCAACTGAACAGTTTATCAAACAGTTTAAAGAATTTTATACTACAGAAAGACAAATTCTGGACAGTGCTAAAATTGGTTATCTGAAAGGTAATTTTAATACAAGCCAGACAGCTAATTTTACAAAATACTATAACGCATTTCTTGTTGATTTAAGAACCGATTCTACTTTGCTTGCAAAAACAGGTGTCACAATGGCTGAGTTAGTGGCAATTAATAAATCAATGGCAACAACAGGCTTTAATTTTGTAAGCAGAATCAATATGTGCGATAGAAAAGAACTTGCAGATTCATTGGTTTCGGCTACTAAAGTGTACTCATCATTAACATCTTTTACCGGTTTTAATGGATTTGCCGCTGGTAAGGTGTTGCCTTATGATAAAGGTCAAATGTTAACTGCCATTTCACAGGCTCAACCAGCTCGGGATTCCGCAACTTACGTTTTAGCACAGGTGAATAAAGCACTTACGATTTTAAAAACGGCTATTCCGATATACTATAATTCGATTATTCCTGCTGATCTACCAACATATCAGGCAAGATGTCTAAGCTATATTAAAGCTCAACTTGCTATTTGTTATGGAGTGAAAGTGGGTTACGATTATTATCAATACGTACCATTAGTGTATAATAACTATGTTAATGCTCTGCGGGCAGATTCAATTCTGGCTGATCCATTATCCTCGAAGCCGGCCACCACTGTTGAACTAATGGCAAAAGGAATGATAACATTAGGTACAACAGCTCCTCCGGCTGGTCCACGAGTAAACTTTGTTGCAAATGTATCTTTCCGAAGTGCTCTTAACGATTCTATCGTTGTAGCTCAAACTCTGTATACAAATACTATTGTAGGTACAGCAAAAGGGCAAGTTGTTTCTTCTGCAAAAACGACATTTAATACTGCAATCGGAGCTGCCACTACGAGCAGAGATACTCCTACAACGATAGATACTGATATTACTGCTGCGACTTTCAATCTATCGAAAGCAAAATCAATTTTCATAGCTGCAATTGTTAAATAGTATTTCTAAAATTTCCCGATGGATATTAAATTCTGACTACTTGATTAAAGCTTAACAATCAGCAATTCGATAATATAAATATGAAAAAGAGATTACATTTTCTAATCGTCTTTGCACTCGTTGCATCTATAACTCTTGTTGCCAAAAACTACAAAGTTGCCAATTTCAAGGAGCTAAACGCCGGAATAAAGACAGCTGTGGCCGGAGATAGCATTATCCTGGCAAACGGTATTTGGAAAGATGTTCAAATTGTATTCAAAGGAAATGGCAAAAAAGGAAGATTCATTTCGATGAAAGCAGAAACTCAGGGTAAAGTTTTTCTTGAAGGAGAATCATCACTTTCATTATCTGGAAATTGGTTGCATGTTTCAGACTTAGTTTTCAGAAAAGGTTTCACACCCGGAACAACGGTCATCTTGTTTAAAACGTCTGATACTGATTATGCAAATAATTGTGTAGTTTCAAATTGTGTGATTGATAAATTTAATCAACCTTATCGTGAAACAATCGACAACTGGATTGCTCTTTGGGGAAAGAATAATACAGTGGAATATTGTTATTTCGGTGGAAAAACCAACGAAGGCACAACCTTGATTGTATGCCCAAATGACTCAAACAGTATTCATAATCATCACTGGATTCACCGCAATTACTTTGGCCCACGCCCACGATTGGGCTCAAATGGGGGCGAATCGATGCGTATTGGAACCGGCGAAGTCTGTACGTTTAGTTCTGAAACGGTTGTGGAAGGGAATTATTTCGAACATAACCGGGGAGAAGTGGAAATTATCTCCAATAAATCATGCGATAATAAATTCCTGAACAATACTTTTTACGAATCGGAAGGTAGTTTGGTGCTTCGTCATGGAAATCGCGCTACTGTTTCAGGCAACTGGTTCATAGGTAATGGACTGCCATTTACAGGTGGCATTCGTGTTATTAACGAAGGTCATCGAATCTTCAACAATTATTTTTACAAATTGCGTGGTGATGAATTCCGTTCACCGCTCACCATCATGAATGCCATTCCTGATTCACCGCCAACAGGCTATGCTGCGGTAAAAGATGTGATTATTGCCAATAATTCATGGATTGATTGCAGCTTGCCTTGGAACTTTTGCGTTGGAGTTGGCGAACGTAACCGCATCGTTACTCCACAAAGTACCAAGATTATCAACAACATAGTGTATTGTCCAAATGATACAGCTTTACTCAAAAGTTACGACAAAACCGATGGGATTACTTTTACCAACAATCTGATGATTGCTAAAAAAGGGCTGATTTCAGAAAAAGGTGCTGTTGCAGGTGAAATATTGAAATCACAAATAAATGATCTTGAATTAGTTTACAGCAATGCTCCAGCTCAAAAAGTTTCCTTTATTTCAACCGACATTATGGGTCAATCACGTGCAAATCCTGTAATTGGAGCATTTCAGGATAAAGATGAGAAAGCCAAAACTGAAATAGCTGGTGCCAATAATTGTGGTCCACACTGGTTCAAACCGGATTTGATACCAATAAAAAAAGAATTTGCAAAAGGGAAAACGATAAAAGTAGAAGCCGGAATAGACAATCTATTCGAAGCGATTGCTAAAGCCGAAGTTGGTGATATTATCATGTTGGGCGAAGGGGAACATATCCTCACCAAGACAATTACTCTGACTAAAAGTATTACTATTACAGCTTCATCCAGACTGGCAGAGAAACCAGTCATTAAAATGAAACCAAGTAAAGGTGACGAACCTTTATTTCAGCTCGCTTCTGATGTTTACGCACATTTCAAAGCAGTTAGAATTGATGGTGACGGCGACAACAAACAGGCAAAAACTCCAAAATATGCTTTTTCTACTGCCCAACATGCGCTTGGTTATTCCTTATTTATCGACAATTGCGATATTTTAGATTTCAACGTTGAGGGAGGTTCTGTTTTCAATAGTTTATATTGCACGATGGCAGATTCGATAATAGTAAAAAACTCGGTAATTCGTGATTCGTATAGTGGTTTTAAACTTCATAAAGAAAAAGAAGATGGGCGATACAATGCTGAAACAGTGATTTTTAGTAATTCTGTTTTTGCCAATTTAGCAGACTTTGCACTCGATTATTACCGGGGTGGTTACGACGAATCAACTATCGGCGGTTCTCTGACTATTAATCATTGTGTGTTCGATTCGGTTGGGACTTCAAGGAAAGAATCTATTCTCAAACTCTCGAGAATTATGTTTGTAAAAATCAACAACAGCATTTTCTCAAATTGTCCTGTGAAATCTTCCATGTTGCTTTGGGGCCTGTACGATAAAGATTCCAGATGTTGCTTCTATAATTGTCCAAAACCTGAGTTAATCAAAGGAGCAAGAACAACCAATCCGAGTTTTGAAAATCCGCTTTTTGTCCCTAAAACCTATTCACTTTCTGCTAATTCATCTCTGAAAGGCAAAGCAGTTGATGGTTCAAATATTGGCTTACGAAAATAGTTATCAGTAACTTTCAAATTTTCCATTTATGAATAAACTAAAAATTCTGGCGTTTTCATGTGTTTCAATTTTCATGCTGTCGACAAATGTCGTTGCTGACAATTCAACAAAAAAAACCGATTCAAAAAATCCTGTCAATCAGATTTATGCCAATATAATTCGGGCAGAAAAGCCCAGAATTATACATTTGGCTGATAGTTTTTTACAGCTGAAACCTGTTACCGTGACTTCATTTTCCTGTCCCCGGAGTGCAGGTGGTATTCACGATTATTATTCTGAAGCTACTTATTGGTGGCCCGATCCGGCAAATCCAACCGCACCTTATATTCGCAAAGATGGATTGAATAATCCGGACAATTTTGATTTTCATCGACAAGCCATCAGCCAGCTATCGTGGGCTGTTGGGACCTTAACTTCCGCTTATTTATTGACCGGAAAGGCTATTTATGCCGAAACTGCTGTAAAACATTTGAAAGCCTGGTTTGTAAATTCTGAAACCAGTATGAACCCGAATTTCCTATATGCTCAGGCCATTAAAGGAGTGAATACCGGTCGTGGCATCGGCATTATTGACGGAATACCATTTATCGAAGTTACGAAATCGGTTCAGATATTGGAAAATTCTCCATATTTGTCAAAATCAGACAATGAAACCATACATACCTGGTTCAGAACTTTTATGATCTGGCTAAATACGCATCCTTATGGAAATGATGAAATGAATGCCAAAAATAATCACGGTACCTGGTGGCATGCTCAGGTTGCTGCTTATGCTCAATTTGTCGGAGATAATACCATTTTGGAAAAATGTCAAAAACATTATACTGACATTTTATTGCCAACGCAAATGGCGGCAGATGGTAGTCTTCCCCTCGAAATAAAACGAACAAAACCATACTCTTATTCGCTGTTTTGCGTCGATGGATTTGCAACACTAACATGGATTTTAACTAACAAAGAATTGAATGGTTGGAATTTCAAATTATCTGATGGCCGTGGAATGCAAAAAGGGGTCGACTAT
>JBAWXD010000039.1:0-23546 GCA_037144275.1 Paludibacter sp.
CTCTAATTAAAGGTATTGGCAATAATTTAGCCAAAAACCTAATTGCTTATGTTGGATCTGTTGAAGGAGTCTTTAAAGAGAAGCAGAAAAATCTGGCTAAAATTCCCGGAATTGGCGAAGTGCTTTCTACCGAAATTGTTTCTCAACAAGTCTTGACTCGCGCTGAACTGGAAATAGAATTTATCCTGAAAAACAAAATTCAAACCTTATATTATACTGATCGCAATTATCCTTATCGACTCAAAGAATGTCCTGATTCACCCATAATACTTTACAATAAAGGCTGTTCTGATTTCAATACAGGTAAATTCATTGGAATTGTTGGCACCCGAAATGCAACAGAAATTGGAAAAGAAAATTGCAAAAAACTGATTTCTGATTTAGCATCTTCGTTGCCTAATGCAATAATTGTTAGTGGACTGGCTTACGGAGTTGATATTTGTGCACACAAAGCTGCACTTGAAGTCGGATTGCCAACGATTGCTGTGATTGGGCATGGATTGGATCGGATATATCCGGCTACACACCGACCAACTGCTGTAAAAATGCTTCAGGAAGGTGCTTTGCTTACCGAATACCTGAGCGGAACTAATCCTGACAGACAGAATTTTGTGCAACGTAATCGTATTATAGCCGGATTGTGTGACGCAACCGTGGTGGTAGAATCGGCAGCTCGTGGAGGTGCGTTGATTACTGCTGAACTTGCCAACGATTATAACCGCGATGTGTTTGCATTTCCAGGTAGAGTGAACGATGAATGGTCGGCCGGTTGTAATGCGCTGATTAGAAATAATAAGGCTTCATTGATTGAATCGGCAGATGACATTTTACGATTTATGAATTGGGAAAAACAGAATTCAGGTTCGGTATTGAATGTTCAAACATCGCTTTTTCTGGATTTGTCGGACGAAGAACAAAGTATTGTGAGCATTTTACGCCAAAATATAGATGGAATTCAGCTTAATGAATTAGCCATACAGTTAGAAAAACCGGTTAGTAAAATTTCCTCTATGCTGCTTGAAATGGAATTTAAAGGCGTGGTGAAATGCCTGCCGGGAAATTTGTATCGGATTGTGAAATAGCCAGATTTAATTAATCATCAAATGTATAGCAAAGAAGAACTGAAAGAACTTAAGAAAGAATTCTGGGAAGGATTTGGTGTGTATTGCAGCCATATTCCGGCTTTGAAGCGGCGTAAAAGTAAGTTTTTGCTCTACAATACCAAGATGAAAGGTGTGGAAATGAAGTTCGATGCCACCCGAGAAGGTGCTTTCGTGATTCTGGAAATAAACCACCACGACGAAAAAGCCCGACTTGAAAAGTATGAGCAGTTTGAGAACTATAAAGTCCTGATGGAAAAGGATTTTCCTGAAGGATTGATATGGAATTTTGCTTATGTTCGCGAAACGGGCAACGAAGTTTGCCGCATATACACAAAAAAAACAGGCATTGACCTGCATCGTCGCATTCAGTGGATGGAATTTTATCAGTTTATGGCTGCCGAAATGTTGAAACTGGAAAAGGCATTTCGAATTGTAAAAGAATCGATTGAATAGTTTTGAGAACTATGATTAAAACCAGCTATTCATCTGTTGAAGAATACATTAACTCCTTCCCCGTCCCAACTCAGGTAAAACTTACCGAACTCAGAAATCTGATAAAAAAACTTGTTCCCGAAGCTAAGGAGAAAATAAGCTATCAAATGCCGGCATTCACGCTGAATGGCATGTTGTTGTACTTTGCGGGCTATGCCAAACACTTAGGATTTTATCCGGGAGTAAAAACTATAGAATACTTCAAAGCAGAACTTTCAGACTTCAAAACCTTCAAGGGAACAGTCCAGTTTCGGTTAAACCAACCTATACCTATTGAATTGATAAAGAGAATAGTAGTGTTTCGCTTTTATGAAAATCAGACCAATAAGAAAACTTAACGAATGTTTGGGTAACAAAATCTAATTTTCTGACTGAATATAGCCAAAAGAATAGCTTTTCTGTATGAAGCTATTAAAAAATATTGACACTGAAAATCTATCATTTTTTTATGTTGATTAAACGAGTATTTTTTTGTACTTTTGCATCCCATAACAAAAAGTAAAAACTTAATATGGAAAAAAAGCAAATTAAAAGAGCGTTAGTGTCTGTTTATCATAAAGATAAGCTTGATGAAATTATAGTTAAACTTCATTCCGAAGGAGTAGAATTTATCTCTACCGGAGGGACACAATCTTTTATTGAATCGCTGAATATTCCATGTCAGGCTGTTGAAGATTTAACCGGTTACCCATCAATTTTAGGTGGAAGAGTTAAAACTTTGCATCCAAAAGTATTTGGAGGCATCTTAAATCGACGTGATTTTGAAGAAGATCAGAAACAAATAGAAGAATACGAAATTCCTGAAATAGATTTAGTTATAGTTGATTTGTATCCATTTGAAGCCACTGTGGCTGCGGGAGCTGATGAACCAACAACGATTGAAAAAATTGATATCGGTGGCATTTCGCTGATTCGCGCAGCTGCAAAGAATTACAACGATGTGCTAATTGTGGCTTCACAAGCTCAATACGAACCCTTACTGGAAATGATTTCGGCAAATGGTGCAAATACCACGCTGGAAGAACGTCGCTGGTTTGCTAAAGAAGCTTTTGCAGTTTCTTCACATTACGATTCGGCTATTTTCAATTACTTCGATGGCGATGAAAAAAGTGGTTTCCGTATGAGTGAAAATGATGCCAAAGTGCTTCGCTACGGTGAGAATCCACATCAAAAAGGCATTTTCTTCGGAAATTTCGAAGATTTATTTGAGCAATTACAAGGTCGGGAAATTTCGTACAACAACCTACTTGACATTGATGCTTCTGTAAATTTGATTAATGATTTTGATGACATTACTTTTGCGATTCTGAAACATAACAATGCCTGCGGAATTGCTTCGCGTCCGGTTTTGGTGGATGCATGGAATGCAGCATTGGCAGGTGATCCGGTTTCAGCTTTCGGTGGTGTACTGATTACCAATGCAGTTATCGATAAAGCTACTGCTGAAGAAATGAACAAAATCTTCTTTGAAGTAGTGATAGCTCCCGATTATGATTTGGATGCACTGGAAATTTTGAGTCAAAAGAAAAACCGCATCATTCTGATTATCAAAGATGCTAACTATAAAACACAACAATTCCGTTCGTTGCTGAATGGCGTGTTATTGCAAGATAAAGATACGCATACCGAATCGGCTAATGAGTTGACTGTTGTAACTGAAAAAACACCAAGTGCCGATGAAATTGAAGATTTATTGTTTGCCAATAAAATTGTGAAGCATACAAAATCAAATGCTATTGTATTTGCAAAAAACAAACAAATGTGTGCCAGTGGTGTTGGTCAGACTTCACGCGTTGATGCATTAAATCAGGCAGTTGAGAAAGCCGGAACTTTCAATTTTGATTTGAAAGGTGCCGTGATGGCTTCCGATGCATTTTTTCCGTTTCCAGACTGTGTACAAATTGCTGCCGAGGCAGGCATTACAGCTGTAATTCAGCCAGGTGGCTCAATCAACGATAAACTTTCAATAGAATCATGCAATCAAAACGGCGTGGCGATGGTGACGACCGGATACAGACATTTTAAACATTAAATTGCCTGTACAGACAAGGCATGTCTTGTCTGTACAAGATAAATATAAAATAAAACAACCTGAAATAAATTAAGAAAATGGGACTATTTTCATTTACACAAGAAATTGCTATTGACTTGGGAACTGCCAATACGATTATCATTCATAATGATAAAATCGTAGTAGATGAGCCTTCAGTAGTGGCATTGGACAGACGTACTGATAAACTGATTGCGATTGGTGAAAAAGCACGACAAATGCAAGGAAAAGAAAACGAAGGAATTCGCACGGTGCGTCCGCTGCGTGATGGTGTGATTGCCGACTTCTATGCTGCTGAATTAATGATTCGCGGTATGATTAAAATGATTCCTTCTAAAAATCATTTATTTTCACCAACCCTTAAAATGGTAGTTTGTATTCCTTCAGGAAGTACCGAGGTGGAAATTCGTGCGGTACGTGACTCGAGCGAACATGCCGGTGGCCGGGAAGTATATATGATTTATGAACCAATGGCTGCTGCTATCGGTATCGGTATCGATGTGGAAGCTCCAAACGGTTGTATGATTGTTGATATAGGTGGTGGTACTACCGAAATTGCTGTTATCTCGCTTGGTGGTATCGTTTCCAACAAATCTATCCGTATTGCTGGTGATGACCTGACGTTGGATATTGTTGAATACATGGGACGTATGCACAACATCAAAGTGGGTGAGCGTACAGCCGAATTAATCAAAATAAATGTAGGTGCAGCTTTGACCGATCTGGAAGATGCTCCCGAAGATTATATCGTTCACGGACCAAACCGTATGACAGCACTGCCAATGCAGGTTCCGGTTTCATATCAGGAAATTGCTCACTGTCTCGAAAAATCAATTTCGAAAATTGAAGCAGCTATTCTGAGCGCATTGGAACAAACTCCTCCTGAATTATATTCGGATATTGTACAGAAAGGTATTTACCTTGCCGGTGGTGGAGCATTGCTTCGCGGACTGGATAAACGTTTGACTGACAAACTAAACATACAATTCCATATTGCAGACGATCCATTGCGTGCAGTAGCTCGTGGAACAGGAATCGCGTTGAAAAACGTTGACAAATTCTCGTTCATGATTCGCTAAAATATTCTTGAATTTTCGATAAATACAGCGCAGATTCTGTATTTATCGAAAATTTTTTTGCTCAAAAAAGGACTTGCTTTTCTCCCGAATTTTCCTGATTTATGAAGAATCTCTTTAATTTTTTGATTCAGTATAGCGTTGTGATTTTATTTCTGTTTCTGGAAATAATATCACTTGCCATGATTGTTCAAAATCAGGGATATCAGAAAAGTGTTTATATTTCGTCCAGTAATTCGGTGGTTTCGGGCATGTACGAATGGAGTAATTCGGTAGTTGAATTTTTCAAACTCCGCACCGCCAATGATAACCTTTCGGAAGAAAATACAGCCCTTAAAAATCAGGTGATTATGTTGGAGAATAAGCTCTCAACCATGAACCCTGAGGCTAAAGATTCCATACGTTTCCGCATTCCGCCCGAAATGGAATATCAGTTTATTTCGGCCAAAGTGATAAACTGTAGCACCAACAAACTTCAGAATTACATTACGCTAAACAAAGGAGCGATTGACGGAATTAAAACCGACATGGGCGTGGTGAGCGACGAAGGCGTGGTTGGAATTGTAAAAACGGTTTCCAAACGATTTTCAGTCGTAATTCCGATTCTGAATCCGAAAATTGAAATAAGCAGTAAATTTAAACGTAACAATTATAGTGGTGGACTACTTTGGAGTGGCGAAGATTACCGCTATGCAAACCTGAAAGATATTGCCCGACACGTTGAACTTTCATTGGGTGATACGCTTATTACGAGCGGCTTGACCAGCACTTTCCCCGAAGGTGTTCCAGTGGGAATCATCGAAGATTTCAAGATTAAGGAAAGCGATGCCTATTACAAAATCAAAGTGAAACTGGCAGTGAATTTCCGGACACTTTCACACGTAAAAGTAATTGATTATCTGAATTATAACGAACAAAAAGGACTTGAAAAGAAGTCGGAAGAACAATAAAAATGTACAATTTTAAATTTACGATTTTAGACTGGAATTCAATTGTAAATTTAAAATCGTAAATCGTAAATTAAAGAAATGCCTGTAGCCCTTCAAAACATATTCCGCTTTCTACTACTGGTACTGGTTCAGGTACTGGTGCTGAATAATATCCAGTTTCTGGGCTTTATCAATCCATACATTTACATTCTTTTTATTCTCTCATTACCGGTTAGATTGCCACGCTGGGCAGCTTTACTACTGGCTTTCGGACTTGGCCTTACCATCGATATTTTTTCAAATACACCCGGCATGCACGCATTTGCCAGTGTAATGTTAGCATTTTTGCGTAATCCGGTCATTAATCTGTTTATTTCCATTGACGAAGGAAATAATCCGACACCATCTTATTACACCTTTAGTGTTGGAACGTACGTGAAATATGTTGTGTTTATGGTATTCATTCACCATTTCACACTCTTTTTCCTCGAAGCTTTCTCTTTTGTACATTTTTGGCTTATGTTAGCCAAGATTATTCTCAGTTCGGCAGTCACTATTTTGCTTATTCTTGGAATACAATCGCTTAATAAAAAGTAAACCATGATAAACGATGCACTTCAAAGCAGAAGGTATGTGATTGTAGGAATCATGACTGCTGTCATTGTTTTGTATGTTTTGAGATTATTTACCATTCAGATTATCGACACGAAATATAAGAATGGTGCCGATAGCAATGCTTTCCTCAAAAAAACACAGTTTCCTCCGCGAGGGTTGATTTACGACCGCAACCACATTCTTATGGTCTACAACAAAGCGGCTTACGATATTGCACTTATCATGCGTGAAATTCATGATTTGGACACCGTGGCATTTTGTAAAGCATTGAGTATTGATAAAAAATACTTGATTAATCGTCTTGCTGACATAAAAGACCGACACAAAAACCCCGGTTATTCGTCCTACACTCCTCAGCTTTTCATGACACAGCTGAACATTGAAGATGTTGCTACCATTCAGCAATCGATGTACAAATACCCGGGCTTTTATATTCAAAACCGAACCTTACGGGAATATCCGTTCTCGGCTGCGGCTCACGTTTTGGGGAGTATTGGTGAAGTTTCGCGTGGCAAAATTGAAGCAGATGATTATTATAATTCAGGTGATTACGCCGGTAGGGATGGGATTGAATACACCTACGAAGAAACTTTACGTGGTGAAAAAGGAGTGGAAATTCTGCTGCGTGATGCCAAAGGTCGTATCAAAGGAAAATACGAAAACGGAAAGGAAGATATAGCACCGAAAGCCGGACAAAATCTGACTTTGACGCTCGACGCCAAATTGCAACTTTTAGCTGAGAAACTACTAAAGGGAAAAGTGGCAAGTGTAGTTGCGATTGAACCAACTACCGGTGAAATTCTGGCCATGGTTTCCAACCCTTCTTTCAACCCAACGCTTTTATCAGGACGGCAACGATCGAAAAATTATAAACAACTGCTCGACGATCCTACTAAGCCTTTGATGAACCGTGCCACACAAGCGCAATATTCACCGGGTTCTTCGTTTAAACCGGTTCAGGCACTGGTTTGCCAACAAATGGGCGGGATAAACGAAGGTACCATGTTTGGTTGTAGCGGACCGGAATCGTCGCCTGTAAAATGTACGCACCATCATGGTTCGCCGGTGAGTTTGCTGAGTGCCATCGAGCAAAGTTGTAATCCCTATTTCTGGAATGCTTTCAGGGTAACGATAGAGAAAGACGGTTATGGTGAGAAGAATGCTATTTTCCGTAAGAATTTCGAAGACTGGTCGGAACGGATAAAGAGTTTTGGATTGGGTGCTAAATTTACAGAGAGCGATATTTATGAACAATCCAGAGGATTTATTCCTTCCGAAAAATTCTACAATAAAGAATACAGAAGCGTCAGCGGTTGGCGTGCAATAACCATTCGTTCGCTCGGGATTGGGCAGGGCGAAGTGTTAGTAACACCGCTTCAGCTGGCTAATGTGATGGCAGTTATTGCCAATCAGGGCTACTACATTACGCCACACTTGAATAAATGTGACTCCATGTTGAAGAAAAGACATGAGGTGAAGGTGGATAAAAGATTCTTTCCGATTGTAAACGAAGGATTGTGGCGCGTGTTTGAATTCGGAACAGCAAAGGCAAGTAAAATTCCAGATATTAGCATGTGTGGAAAAACAGGTACTGTGCAGAATAGTCACGGGAAAGACCATGCAATTCTGGTAGGTTTTGCACCGCGTGAAAACCCGAAAATTGCCATTGCGGTGGTAGTGGAGAACGCCGGATATGGAGCTACGTACGCTGCACCTATTTTCAGTCTGATGGTGGAACAATACCTGAAAGGCAAGATTACACGAACCGATTTAGAAGAACAAATTTCCAATATAGTTACCAATTCCAATGTCCAAAAACGTTAGTATAAAATATGCATTAGACTGGACAACCGTATTTTTTTACGTTGTGTTGGTTTTTATGGGCTGGATTAGCATTTATGGTGCCAGTTATAATTTCGACCAGGCCAGCATTTTCGATTTCAGTCAGCGTGCCGGAAAACAGTTTATCTGGATTGTGACCGCTTTTGCGTTGGGTGGCATTTTATTACTAATTGATTCACGCCTGTATAATATCTTTGCGTGGTTTATATATGTCGCGGCTATTCTGCTGCTGATAGTCACAATTTTTGTGGCTCACGACATCAAAGGTTCCCGCTCGTGGCTGGTGCTTGGTCCTGTTAGTTTTCAGCCTGCCGAATTAGCTAAAATGGCCACAGCACTAGGACTTGCGAAGTATATGAGTGCCTACAACTACAAACTCAAAAACTGGCGCGATTTAGTTCCGTTAGGAATTATCATTTTCATACCTTTTATACTCATTATCCTTCAGAACGAAACCGGTACAGCCCTGGTATATTTGGCATTTACGCTTATGCTCTACCGCGAGGGAATGAATGGTATTGTGCTTCTGATAGGCACTTTTGCCGTGGCGCTTTTTATTACAATCGTCAAACTGAGTATTGTTCCTATTCAGATCGATCACGGAACACTGGGAATGGTAATGGGTATGTTTATGATTCTGATGGTTCAGTTTGTCTATGCCATTTTCTTTTGCCGAAATCAAAAAGAAGCACTTATTCTGCTGCTCGGAACGATTGTGATTGGCATAGCGTCGTATGTGCTAAACTTCTGGTTTTACCTGAATTATAATTATGTTGCTATTCTCACGGTGGTAGCATCGTGCATTTACTGGGGAATAATTGAAGTTTTCTACCGTTACAAAAAATACCTGTTTGTAGTCTTTTTCTCCATTGGGTCGGTAATGTTTTGTTTTTCGGTCGATTATCTTTTCACAAAAGTATTGGAACCACACCAACAAGTGCGTATCAAAGTGCTGCTCAATATGGATGATGCACCATTGGGAGCAGGATATAACGTCAATCAGTCGAAAATTGCCATTGGTTCGGGTGGATTTTTCGGAAAAGGATTCCTGAACGGCACCCAAACCAAGCTGAAATACGTACCCGAGCAGGATACCGACTTTATTTTTTGCACCGTGGGCGAGGAGCATGGTTTTTGGGGTTCTACACTGGTGCTGTTTGTGTATTGGCTTCTGCTCACCCGCCTAATCCGAATGGCCGAGCGAGCGCGGGATGCTTTCAGCCGGGTGTACGGCTATTGTGTGGCGAGTATTTTCTTCTTCCATCTGATGGTGAATGTGGGTATGGTACTTGGAATTATGCCTGTTATCGGCATTCCGCTCCCGTTTTTCAGCTACGGTGGCTCTTCGCTCTGGGGCTTTACCATTCTGCTGTTTATAATGATCCGACTGGATGCGGCAAGGCTGGAAAGATTGCATTAAATTGAAATTTATATATATTTCACAACCATATACACCGCCACTCCGAGCAGAAACAGGGCGTAGATTTTTTTGAAGGTGGCACTGTTGAGTCTGATGGCCAGTTTTGTTCCGAAAAATACACCGCCCACAATGCCAATAGCAATGAGTCCGGCATACAGCCAGTTCAGATAACCGGCCTGTGCGTACACAATTACACTGGGCAATCCCACAGGAAGTTGCAATGCGGCCAGCGAAGTAGCCGAAGCGGCTTTGTTGTCGTACTTGAAGAACTTTAGCAGCATAGGCACAATAACCAGTCCACCGCCTTTGCCAAACAGTCCGGCAAAAACTCCGGCCGCCACGCCCAGCAGGATAAATTGCCAGAAATGAAATTGAACAGCTTTGGATTTCTGTGAGTTTTCGGAAATGGCTAGACTTTTTTTACGAAGCAATTTGGGAATATCCAGGTACCCAATGGCCACATAAAGCAAAATGGCGGCATATAGTTTCGAAAGAATTTTTACATCGAGTGTAACCGCCAGCTCGGCCCCGAAATACGAACCCGAAAGTAAGCCCAGGGATATCCAGAGGGCATGGCGAACATTGATAAATCCGGCTTTATAGTAAGCAATAACTCCCAGCACACCCACCGGCAATAACATGGCTGCGAGCGAGGTGGCATTGGCATTGAGTATTCCCATCCCAAAAAACGCAATCAGCGATGGTACCATAATGATACCACCGCCAATTCCAAATAAGCCTGACATAATGCCGGCACATATACCAAGTAATAAAAATGCTAATTCCATTAATTCACTAAATTTAGTTGCAAAACTAATTTTAATTTTCTGATATTGGCACTTCTTAGCCTAATTATTGATGATAAAAATCATTGTTAATGCAAATTTGAAAAATGCTTGAAACTTACTTTTAATTATATATCTACTTCAAAGCTAGTTTGGAACTAAATTCAAGGCCTGATTTGTCAGCAATAATATGAACAATATACAAACCAGCTTTCAGATTTCCTCTATCAATAACAACTGTATTTCCACTGAACGATTCCCGTCGAACTTCAGCTCCACTCAGATCGAGAATGCTAATGCCAAATTTAGCTTGTTCAGCAATATTGGGTAATTCTACGACGAAGTGATTGGTCGCTGGTTGTGGATAAACCAGTGCCTTGAGCAAGGCTTGTGGAGTTTCTACTGCATTGGTTGGGCAAGTTGTAGTGCTTACCGTTAGTTTTGAACCACTCAAGCCGCTTGACTGGTAACAAGTTGATTGGGTTATACCGGTAATATCAACCGTTTGCGGTGACCCGGCTTTGCTGAAAATCACATTTACGGAGCTAATTGTCGAAGCAAATGTATAGGAATACCAACCATTTCCACTATCAGTCATGGCTGCTCCCGGCCATGCACCGGCCACAGCCGTACTTGTTCCTGTCCACGCGTAAACTGAAGGTATAATTGTTCCCCAATCGGTTGGTTTCTTAAACGAAACGGTTATACCGGATGGAGTTATACTTCCAACAGTAAAAGAGGCGGTATAAGTAGCATCGCTCAGTAAATCCGCATTGTCAACAAGTTGAAAGGTAAATAAACCGGTAGAAGTTCCAGCTGTATAAATCAGTTGTGTGACATCGGGAATAAGCTGATTCAAAGTCACAGCATTTCCTCCCCAAAGAAGTGTGCCGGAAGTTGCTAAACAGATTATTTTTATTCCTTTGAACGAATTTGACAGCGGGCTGCTAAATCCAAAATCGCTTGCAGCAAAAGTGTAGACCTGACTCACATTTAGGGTTTTACTGATATTTTGCCCAAGGGGATTATTGGTGACAACAGGAGCTAATGTAATCAGATAATTACTGCCACTATTATTGTCCCAGGTGTTTGACCCCAGATTGATTACAAAATTGACTGTTGTTACAGCTTGTGCCGGATTGTTGAATGGGCCGAGTGTTACCTGCCATACTCCGTTTACAAGAGTAAATGGAGTTTCTACAGCTCCACCTGTCGAAGCTACAGTTCCTGCCGGTTGATAGGCTGTATTTGCGGTTGTCCAGCTGTTCACACCCCAATGCAAAAACGAAACAGAGGTGGCGTTCTTGCAACTAATAGTAATGGTATTAGCGGTAGTCGGAGCTGTTGGATTCCAGGTTACATTTCCGCTTGTTCCTCCATTATCACCACTTCCATTGCTGACATAAACATGTTGAATCGGGCTACGGAAGATATTTCCTTTGGTGTCAATAGCTTCTACATAGTAATCTACCAGAGTATCTTTCAGATTTTTAATCTCGGCATAACATAAATCAGCTTTTGCTTGCGGAAGAATAAAAAAGTTTAATTCCGAATCATTGGTTGGATCGGCAGCCATAGGACGGCGAGTCATAGCAATATCCTGCCATGATGTAACATCGGCACCACCTGTATATGTTTCATTTTGAATATTATCGGGCGAATTTAATCCATTTAAATCGGTGCGGTATTTTAATGTTACCGATGTCAGTCCGCTAACGTCATAAGCATAGGTCCATACATGAAAATCTGACGAATAGTTTACTTTTTTATAGCCGGTAGTTGGACCAAAACCTGTACTACCAGGATTATACGGAAAACGCTGCGGAATAAAAACAGATGGTGCTGTGTTATCAACACCTGAGTGAGCATTAATCACATTTTGAGCATAATTAATGGCAATGTTTCCGGTCATTGATGCTTTCACTTCCATATCTTCGGCTTTACCATAATACATAAAACCGGAATTCAGCCCGCCAAAATAGAAATGCCATGCTTTTTCGGCGTTGGTAGCCGAAGTGCCACCATCAGCAATTTTATCAATGCGCAAATTACCACCTTCGAGGTCTTCAGCCATGGTTACATAATTTTCGGTGGCGGTAATCACTGCCCAGTTTCGGGCATCTTCCGTCCAACCATCCGGATTGAATCGATAGCTTGTTGCGTCGTAAAGCGGCCACAACCAGTTAATAAACTGCGGATGTCCCCAGTCGCTGGCGGCATTAACCCACGCGCCATCTTCCACATGCACAATATCTGTTGCTGGAACAGGATGGTTGCTCAGAAACTGCTGAATGGTGGTTGGTTCATAACCTGCACTGGCAGCCGCATGGCTAAATCCGGTTACCGATTCATTATAATAACTGCTACCACCGCCCCATGCATTGTCGCCATCGTGTGCCATCAAAACGATTGACGGTTGGGTGGTATTGCTGTATGGTTCAATATTGGATGAAATATCGCCTGTACCATGTGTGCCAAAACCATCTAAATAGCTGATATAATTACACATGGGTACCACATCAATTTTGTAAGCTGTTCCGGTTGATGGGTCGATGTATTGAGCCTTGTGTGCCTGGTAACAATAAGGTGCTGCCAGCAAACTTCCTCGTCCATCAATCGTTCCTGTAAACCAGTTATTTCCTTTGGCAGGAACAATGTCGGCTTTATTGGGAGCTTCAATATTACCTGTAATATTATAGGGATGAACATAATCGGAAAGTGTGCGTGCCAAATGACTGTTGGCCACTACCGACCATTGAATGCCGCAATCCACGAGACTTTTTATAATTCGTTCCGAAAATGCACATTCAGCCGGCCAGTAACCTTTGGAGGTATAACCGTAATATTTATTAGCAACGTATTGATGCGCTTTGATTTGTTTTACCAATGTTCTTTCACTCACTAGTGGTGAAAGTGCATGGTCATTGGTAAAACAAACAATATCCAGTCGGGGAAAGCCTCCTGAAGTTTTTAATGCATTGACTTCTTTGTATGGATTCATCCAACCGGCTGAATAACCCCATTGATTTTTTGCTCCAAGCGATTGAATATTTTCCATCAAACACCCTGAAATGCTGAGTTGTGCGCCGGCATTGCTAATATCTTTGATACTATTTACAGCGTCGCGTGGCGTAAACTGATAGGCATTGATACGGTCGGCCAAATTAAAAATACTTTGTAAATCGTTGGTAGGATGTGGAACTGTGCTACCGGGATACATATTACCTCCGTTTGACTTCAAACGTTGCGATTCTTCTGCATATTGCTTTGAATCAGGTTTATCAATGCTTTTATCAGCCCAGTAATCGGGTTGATCCATGTGCCAGAGGTAGGTGGTGTGAATTTTTTGAGCTGATACCGTAAAGAAAAGAAAAACAAAAAAACCTGCGAAGTAAAAGCGACGAAGTAAAACAGCATTCATAAATATTGGATTGAAGGAGTTTGGATTGCAAATATAAGTCTGTAATTGCTATTAGAAATTCAAACCAATACGATATAACTCGTTTTTATTCGCAAACGTTTGAAAGTTGAGTATTTTGGTTAATTTTAATGGCAAATCCTATTTGTTATATTCTTTTTTGACACTTTTGGGCTTGAGATATTTGGATTTGCTATAAAAAGTGTAAGAAATGGAAGAAGCGATTCAATTATCAATATAAAAGGGACTTGCTACTAGCTAAGCACTTTTAACAAATAATTACTGTGACAAGAACGTGATTGAACCCTACACATTTAGAGCATTTTTGTGCAAGTCGTATATTTTTGCTACTTTTGCAGAAAATTTACGCCATGACATTTGACATAGTAGTTATCGGTTATTTAGCCGGATTCTGTACTGCAACAGCTCAGTTTCCACAGGCCATAAAGGTTATTAAAACCGGTGATACACAGAGTATTTCGGTGGGAATGTACACTATAATGACTTTTGGAATCCTGCTATGGTTTCTTTACGGAGTTTTTCTACTAAATTTACCTATGATTTTGGCCAACGGCGTTTGCTTAATCCCTTCATTGTATATACTTTACATTAGCATTCGTAATATTTTCAAAGCTAAAAAACAAACGATATGAAACGAATACAGATTATAAACGGACCTAACCTGAATTTACTGGGAAAACGTGAACCATCGGTGTATGGAAGTCAAAGTTTCGAGACCTATCTGGAAGAATTAAAATCAGCCTATCCGGAAGCTCAACTGGATTATTTCCAGTCTAATACGGAAGGTGCAATCATTGATAAAATACAGGAAGTAGGATTCAGTTACGATGGAATCGTACTCAATGGCGGTGCATATACCCACACATCCATTGCTATTGCTGATGCAATTCGCTCCATCACAGTTCCCGTTATTGAAGTACATATTTCCAACGTTTTTAAACGCGAAGAATACCGTCATCATTCATTCTTATCAGAAGCCTGCAAAGGTTGCATCGTCGGCTTCGGAATGGATTCCTATCGGTTGGCAGTTGATGCTATATTAAAATTCTGACACTTTTTTCAAAGTATCTGCAAAATTCATCACTAAACTAATTTTTAAATTTGTATGTCGAAATACACTAAAATAGTTGCAACAATAAGCGACAAAAACTGTGAAGTAGATTTTATTCAGTCACTTTTTGACGAAGGAATGAACGTAGTACGCCTCAACTCTGCTCACCTGCAGGAAGAAGGCTTCCTGAAAATCATCCATAACGTTCGTGCTGTAAGTAATCAAATAGCCATTTTAATGGACACTAAAGGTCCTGAAGTTAGAACTACCATTGCAGAAAATAATGAAATTGAACTTCATACCGGCGATGTAGTCAAAGTGGTTGGAAATCCGGACCTAATCTCAACCCGGGATTGTATTGCCGTAAATTATCCTCATTTTGTGCGTGATTTGCATATAGACGATGATATATTGTTCGATGATGGTGAAATTGACCTGAAAGTAGAATCGAAAGACAATGAAGCGTTATATTGTAAGGTGTTGAATGATGGCGTATTGGGCAGTCGCAAAAGCGTGAACGTTCCGGGAGTTCGTATTAACCTCCCATCGCTTACTGAAAAGGACAAAAAAAATATCATTTTTGCTATTGAAAATGAGTTGGATTTTATTGCTCACTCATTTGTGCGAAACAAACAGGATTTGCTTGATATTCACAAAATTCTGAATGAACATAACAGCGAGATAAAAATTATTTCTAAAATAGAAAATCAGGAAGGCGTTGACAATATCGATGAAATTCTGGAACATACTTATGGAGTAATGATTGCGCGTGGTGACCTTGGGATTGAAGTAGCTCAGGAAAAAATTCCGGGCATTCAGCGCCGTCTTATTCGTAAATGTGTGGTGGCTCGTAAGCCGGTTATTGTGGCAACACAGATGCTTCATACCATGATTAAAAATCCACGCCCAACCCGTGCCGAAATCACTGACATAGCAAATGCCATTTATTATCGTACTGATGCGCTGATGCTAAGTGGCGAAACAGCTTATGGCAAATATCCGGTTGAAGCAGTTCGCACAATGGCCAAAGTGGCAGAGGAAGCTGAGAAAACCAAACTGGTAGAAAATGACATTCCTGTAAATCTGGTAACCAATGATACCACTTCCTTTTTGGCCAATGCTGCCAATGAAGCTAGTATCAAAATTGGAACAAAAGCCATTATTACCGATACATTTAGCGGAAAAACGGCACTTCACTTAGCGGCATATCGTAGTACAAATCCGATTCTGGCTTTGTGTTATCACGAACGTTCAACTCGTGAACTTGCCTTATCATACGGCGTTTTTCCGATATTTCAGGCTGAAAAAGGAAATACCCAAAAGTACTTTATTGACGGATTACAAAAGTTTATTAAACAGGGAATGCTTAATCCGGAAGATTTTGTGAGCTACCTGAGCGGAAGCTTTGGAAGTGGTTTTGGAACGACATTTCTGGAAGTAAACCGGGTTGATAAAATTCTCGAATCACGCGAGAAATACCTGCTTCCAAACTTTTGATTCACAATAATTCACTTATAATGTTTTAAAACTATAATTGTGCCGGAGTTGTTTAAACTCTGGCATTTTTTTTGTGTCAAAGGGCTGTGCTTAAAGTAAAAGCGTTAAATAGATATTTTACTAATTTTATCAAGATGAAAAAGGTTTTTTTATTGTTGGTTGTTATGTTGATTTCAGTGTCAGGAGCTTCTGCAGCTTCAGGCAGCATAAAAGGTACTATTGTGGATGCGGGTGATCAGAATCCACTGGATTATGTGAATATCGCTTTAATAAAAAAAGGTACTCCAAAACCTTTAGCGCTTGCCATAACCGATAACAAAGGTGGTTTTGTGATTCCATCGGTTGAGAATGGAAACTACTTTTTACGTATTACTTATGTTGGGTATGCCAGTATTTTAAAACCGGTTGAAGTTAGCGGGAAACAGCTTGCGCTAGGTAATATTCCTATGAGCGAAGACATCAAGGAACTCAAAGGAGTGGAAGTGATGGG
This sequence comes from Paludibacter sp., assembly GCA_037144275.1. GTDB lineage: Bacteria > Bacteroidota > Bacteroidia > Bacteroidales > Paludibacteraceae > Paludibacter. The sequence continues at coordinate 16,790 of JBAWXD010000039.1, forward strand.
GCAAGGCTCGCAAATGCACTTTGATATTGATAAACGCGTATTCAGCGTAGATCAGAATATTGCCGCTGCCGGAGGTTCTGCTTCGGACGTTTTGAAAAATATTCCTTCCGTAACGGTTGATAATCAAGGAAATGTATCGCTTCGCAAAGATGGAAATGTAGAGGTATGGATTAATGGAAAAGCATCGGGTCTGACCGCCGATAACCGCGCTCAGGTATTGCAGCAAATGCCTGCAGAAAGCATTGAGTCTATAGAGATTATGACCAATCCTTCAGCTAAATTTAGTCCCGAAGGTTCGGCAGGAATCATCAATATTGTGATGAAACAAAACCGCAAAGCCGGCTATTATGGCAGTGTTTCGGCCGGTTTGTCATACCCCGATGGTGGAAAAATCGGCTCAAATCTGGGCGCAAGCATTAATTACAATAGCGGAAAAGTGGATGCGTATCTGAATTTGGGCTATCGTGCTATGGATTTTCAGGGTGGCGGACAAACCGACCGAAAAAACTGGACAAACAGCAATGATACCACCTATCTGCATCAAAATAATAAAATGAACATGGGATTTTCAGGATTGTTTCTGCGTGCCGGTATTGATTATCATTTAGATACCAAAAATACCCTGAGCCTTTCGGGTTTTGGAATGGCCGGAACGGGTTATCAGGATAATTATTCCGATTATCTCTTTAAAAATCAGTCATCTACGATATTGAAAAATTATTCAATGACTAATCTTGGAAATGGAACTCGCCCAAGTCTAAACTTGAACTTAGATTATCGACATGACTTTGACAAAAAAGGAAGTTTTCTGACCGGAACATTCTCTTATTCAAACCATAACCGGACAGGGAATACATTTTACAATCAGTTCGACTCAATTTCGGGCAATAAATCATCTATCAATCAGATTATTGACAGCAAAAACACAGAATATGATTTCAAAGTGGATTACACTAAAAAATTTAATGAAAACAGCAAACTTGAAGCCGGGTGGGAAAGCAAGATTAACAACCGATTAAGTACTTCGTCAGGTGACAGCGTGAAATCAGATAACACTACAAATAATATCCCAGGCTATTTCGATAGTTTTAACTACAACGAACAAGTCCATGCAGCTTATGTAACCTACGGAAGCAAAATTGACAAATTCACTTTTCAGGTAGGGTTGAGAACTGAGTACATGACTAAACAATCTTCAGATACAACTTGCACCAGCTTTACTTTGCCTGTAAATGTGCAAAATATTTCAAGAGCACCTAATTTGAATGATTGGCACTTATTTCCAAGCTTATATTTATCATATAGTTTACCTGCTGATGCTGAAATCCAGCTAAATTATACAAATCGGGTAAACCGCCCTCGTGGACAACAAATTAATCCTTTTAGAAACTATTCAGATCCAACCAATATTTCGTACGGAAATCCAGACCTAAGCCCACAATATTCATCGTCACTCGAATTAAATTACGTAAAAACATGGGGTGCTCAAACACTTTCCACTTCATTATATTACCATAACACCGATTCTGTAATTCAGAATATTCGTTTTATGCATAGCGGTATAATGGAAAGCACGTATGCCAATGTTACCAAGTCTCAAAATGCCGGTCTGGAATTGATTTCAAAAAACAGATTGTTTAAAATTCTCAGTCTCACCAGCACTCTAAATTTGTATTATAGCAAGTTAGACTCGTCAACTTATATTAACCAATATAAAGCGGCTATTCCTATTTCGGGTCAACGTAATTTTTCCTGGAGTGCCAATATTATGGCTAACTTTATGTTGAGCAAAACTTTCTCGGGTCAAATTACGGCTGAATACGAATCAGCACAACTTATTGCACAGGGAATTGAGAATGCTAAGTATTCAATTGATTTGGGAGTGCGTCAAACATTTTTGGACCGTAAACTCAGTGTCAGTCTGAATGTGAGAGATTTACTCAATTCCGACCGCGACCGACAAACAACTTCCGGGACAGGATTTTCGCAATACTCCAACTCATATTTCCACGGACGGATGGCCATGCTGACTGTTACGTATAACTTTGGGAATGTGAAACCTAAACCACAGGACATGAAGAAAATGCAGGGTACCGGTGGTGGTGGAGATATGATGGGAGGTGATGATTAATAACCAGATAATTACGCACAGAAAAACCGCAAATTCAGTTAAGAATTTGTGGTTTTCTATTTTTAAAACCTTCTTCTGAACTCACCGCAAACAAGAGCTGTTGCCACTCCCACATTCAGCGATTCGGAAGTAGCCTGCCCTGCCGGAAAATTTGGTATTAGCAACCGTTCGGATACATGTTGCTCAATTTCTCGGGAAATTCCATTTCCTTCATTTCCCATTACAATAATTCCGGTTTGTGTCAAAGTTTTAGAGTAAATATCTTCACCATTCATAAACGTACCGTAAACAGGAATTTTCGATTGGCATATTTTCAGAAAATCTTCTAAATCGACCACATGAACTCTCACACGTGCTAAAGCACCCATGCTGGCCTGAACTGTTTTCGGGTTAAATGCATCAGCTGAATGTTCTGAGCAAAAAATATCAGAAATGCCAAACCAGTCGGCAATGCGTATAATAGTTCCGAGATTTCCGGGATCCTGCACATCATCCAACGCGAGACTCAACTTTTGGCTTAATTCTTGGTCATTCCATATATAATCGGGCCTTTTAAAAACAGCCAGCACACCTTGAGGCGATTTTTGATTGGAAATTTTATTGAATTCATTAGCTTCAGCTTCAATCTTTTCGGTAGCTCTGAATTGTGGGTGTTCACTTAGCCAATCTGAGGTTGCAACTAATATTAAACACTGAAAAGCCGAAGCCAGATCAATGACCAACTTGGTTCCTTCTGCTACAAAAAGTCCGGTTTCGTCCCGAAACTTTTTTTGCAACAAGCTGTTAATGAGTTTAATTTTAGCTTTTGAAATCATGATTCGATTGATTATTCCAAAATACTCTTCAAAATAATTAAGAGTTTTCCTGAAATTTAAAGACACAAAGCTACTAAAGATAACGATAAAAAAAAGCTATATTTGCAGAAAATTTTAATTTTTTGTTTTGTACCTATATGAAGTTGCGTGGTTATATGGTTTCTCTGGTAGCTTTTTTGCTGATATCGGCATGTAACACTACTAAATTTGTACCCGATGGAGAATATCTGCTGGACAAAGTAACCATCAAATCCGACAACAAAGATGTTAAGCGTGACGATTTAAAAGAATACCTTCGTCAAACACCAAATGCAGCTGTTTTCGGGCTTTGGCGCATGCAACTGGGCTTGTATAACTGGGCACCGAAAGACACTGTAAAATGGCTAAATCGTCGTTTAAATAAAACATTAAAAAAAATTGGTGATCCGCCAGTGATTTACAATACCGCACTCACGTCACTTACCGTTCAGCAACTGCAGCGCCTGCTCGAAAACAAAGGATATAGTAATGCCAAAGTGCATAGTAATATTAGCATTAGTGGCAAAAAAGCAACTATAGAATATGTAGTTAATTCGAATAAACCTTATAATATTCAGAATTACAAAATTGATCTGAAAAATGATTTACTGAACGAAATAGCCTCTGACACATCAAAAACACTTATCAAGCCGGGTATACTGTTTGATGCTGATATTTTAAACGCTGAAAGAGAGCGAGTAAGTACTCGTTTCAGACAAAAAGGATACTATAATTTCAACAAAGAATTCCTTTCATACAGTGCAGATAGTTCCCTTAATTCTCATCGGGTAAATGTAACGCTCGAATTACGCGATTATATAAAGCGATCGTTAGATTCTGTGAATAAAATCATTTTTAAACAGTTCACCATTCGAAAAGTTATATTTTATACCAATACCGATGCTAATATTACAACCGATTTAGCAACTAAGGTGGAATTGGACACACTTCATTTTCGGGATTTTATGTTAGTAACTCCCAAAAAAAGAATTCTGACCCTTGATGCGTTGGTTCAGAATACCTATATTAATCCAAAAACCTTGTACAGCGACGAAAATGTTGAAAAAACCTATTCGGCACTGAATGCGCTTGGTCCGATTAAGTACGTGAATATAAGCTTTAAAGAAACAGAAAGTCATGAACTAGATTGCTACATTATAGTTATTCCATCCAAAGCCATTTCGCTTTCGACCGAAGCTGAATTAACTTACACAGCAGGATATTGGGGTGGTGCTGCCAATATAGGATATATTAACCGCAATGTTTTTAAAGGTGCTGAAACCTTTTCATTGATGGTTAGAGGAGCAGCAGAATGGCAGAATGGAGTTTGGGCACAGGAATATGGTGAGCAGGTTGGACTGAAGTTCCCACGGTTTATGCTGCCCTTCGGAAGCTACGAATTCAAACGGAATATCCATGCTAATACCGAGTTTACAAGCGCTTTTGGTTATCAGTTCCGTCCCGGAGAATTTACCACTACCAATATCGGAGCTGGTATGAACTATTCGTGGACAAGAGGAAGGTACCGTCATAATTTCCAGCTTTTCGATTTAAGTTACGTTCGTTTTCCCGAAATTCGTCAGGAATTTCGTGATAGCTTCCTAAATCCACTGAAACCGGTATTCAATCCCTATAATTATGTCGACCATTTAATCTGGCGAATGGGTTACAGTGGATCTTACACTACCTTTAATCCCAATCGTCCACTTCAGAATTATTCGGTAGCACGTTATTCTATCGAAACAGCCGGTAATGGCCTAAACGGATTAAGTCATTTATTTAGCAAACCTGATACTGCGGGGTATTATAAACTTTTCAACGTGCGATTTGCACAATATGTCAAAGCGGAATACAATATCACGCATCACAAGATTTTCGATAAAGGGGACAGGTTTGTTTATCACTTAGGCCTTGGATTAGGTGTACCCTATGGAAATGGTGATGTTATTCCGTTCGAGAAACGTTTTTACAGCGGTGGCGCCAATAGCATTAGGGGCTGGAGTGAAAGCACTTTGGGCCCTGGCATTTACAAACGGATTGATTTACCACGTGATTTTAATCAGGTTGGCGATATCAAACTGGATATGAACATGGAATATCGAGCCAAATTATTCTGGTTGATGGAGGGTGCACTTTTTCTCGATGCAGGAAATATCTGGACAATAAAAGATTACGATACCCAAAAGGGTGGCACATTCCATTTCGATACGTTTATGAATCAAATTGCTATTGCCTACGGGGCAGGAGTTCGCTTTGATTTCTCATTCTTTATTGCCCGTGTGGACTTGGGTGTGAAATTATTCAATCCGGCAATTTCTAGTCGTAACGATAAATGGCGATTGAACCCCAATTTCAATGACGACTTTGCATTGCATTTTGCCATTGGGTATCCTTTCTGAGTTTGTAAAGTTTGAAAGAATAAAAAGTTTATAAAGTTATTTTTTTTTCTGCCGTCTATCCTTCTCTTCCAATTTCCTGTCTCCTAATAAATCGTAACTCATTCGGTGATAAGACGTAGTTCCGAATTTTCTGATACCTTCACGGTGTTTTGGAGTTGGGTATGCTTTGTTATTATTCCAGTCATAAACAGGAAATTCAGCGTGTAAAGCCTGCATAATTTCATCACGATGAGTTTTGGCAAGTACTGAAGCGGCCGCTATCGAAAGGTATTTACTGTCGCCTTTTACAATAGTTTGATGATGAATATTGGAATAAGGTTTGAATTTATTTCCATCTACAATGATAAATTCGGGACGCAGAGTAAGTTTGTCGATAGCCCGATGCATGGCCAGAATGGAAGCATTCAGTATGTTGATTTCATCAATTTCGTGATTATCAACTTCGGCTACAGCCCATGCCAATGCCTGCTTTTCGATAATCGGGCGAAGTGCATCGCGTTCTTTTTCGGTAAGTTGTTTGGAGTCGTTGAGCAGCGAATTTTCAAAATCAAAAGGCAAAATAACAGCTGCTGCTACCACCGGTCCGGCCAAACATCCACGTCCGGCTTCATCGCAACCACATTCGAGCCTGAATTTAGAGAAATTCCCTTTTAGTTCGTTTGCTTCAGAGAAAAGTTCAATATCATCAGCGGTGGTTTTGAATTTCCTGCGTTTCATTGTTGGAATTATCTTTAAAATTAAAGACTTTGGTCTTTTTACTTTCTTCCCACAGGGCCGGAGCAATTTTCGAAACGGGTTTATATGCGATTGATTCAGCCTTCGATTTTGCTTTAATAATAGGGAAACGGCTATCTATAGCTTCAAATATATTAATAAGAACACTCACTATCAAAGCGTATTTAAAAGCAGCAAAAATTCCACCCAATAATTTATTCAAACTACCTAATGCAATAGAATCAAAGAACTTATCGAGACTTCTGGCAATGATTATTAAAACTGAAGCAATAAGAATAAACAGAAAAAGATAAGATAACGGAAGGGCGGTTTTAGGTGAAAAAGAAAAAGTACGAATTAAAAATCCTGATAAAGAAGGAGCAAATGCTTTTGCCCCATAGATACCTAAAACAATGGATGCCAGCGATGCCAGTTCTTTAACAAGACCTTTGAACAAACCAAAAACAAAACCTAGTGCAATGGGAATAACAATAATAAGATCTAATGTGTTCATAGAATTATGTGGTTAGCTCGCAAAGGTAAGAAAAAAGTAGAAATGATAAAGTAAGGTCTTTATTATTCAATAACTAATAATGATCATATTTATTAGTCTATTATATATCAGATCACTGCTGGGCGTTTAGATCCAGCTGATTTCTAATTGTTTATAATCGAGTTCT
>JBAWXD010000040.1:0-23014 GCA_037144275.1 Paludibacter sp.
TGAGGTGCTCCCATGTCAGTATCACATAATGCCACAATATTGCAATGTCCTGTTTTATACAACTCCTTAATGATTTCGTTAGCACGATTTCCAATACCAATACAAGCCAAATTCACCTTTTCATTTGAACCTACTTTTCTTGGCTTATGGTTTTTGGCAGATAATTTCGGAATTGGCAGCGTTGCTAAGGCTGTGGTTGCTGCAATTACAGATAATTGTCGAAGAAAATTACGCCGTGATGATTTTGAATTAAAGTCCATTGTATGTGTTCTTATGTTATTTGAAGTTAACGAAGTGTTTATATTTTTTTTCTTCTTTGATGTATCGAAATGACTGCTGACAACTTTGTTTCAAGAAGATATTATTGACAACAAAAATACACTGAAATAATTATACATTTTAAACATTCAATTCAATTAATACTAATTTCAGTTCAATTCACTATCTCGTCTATTTCTAATATCATTTTTACAACTCAATTTCAGTCGCGTTTATTGTTAGTTTATTTTTAGAATGCAAATATAGACAAATCATCGATTACACACCGTTCAATTAATACTATCTTTGCTTCAAACTACAATTTATTAGATATAAGGATTGTAAATAGCATTTTTTGACCCAAAATTATTATTATTTTTCAATGTAAACAATGATATTTGTAATATCATTGTTAGAAATATAATAAAAAGATGAATGAACCATATTACTGTAATAATCAACACTTTATGACTTATAGAAAAAAAATATTTCTTTATTTGCTTTGCATTTTCTTATTTATCTCAAAAGGCATTACAGCGAATAAAACGAGCTATTATTTTAAGCATATTACTATTGAAAACGGACTTTCGCAGAATACTGTCCTATCAATTTTACAGGATAAAAAAGGGTTTATGTGGTTTGGTACGAAAGATGGACTTAACCGCTACGATGGAAATTCTATCAAAATCTTTAAAAGAGATCCTAATTCAGCATTTTCTTTAGGAAATAATACAATCTGGTCATTAATGGAAGACGGTGCTGGTCAGATATGGATTGGAACAGATAGAGGAATCTACTTATACAATAACGAAAAGGAAACGATTAATAAATTAACAACAAAATCAAACAAAGGAATAGAAATCAATACGCCTGTACTTGATATCAAAATAGATCAAAAAGGAAATGTGTGGATATCGGCTGACAAACTATATAAATATCTTCCTAGTAAAAATGAATTGATTGATATGTCAGGCAAGAATATTTTCAAAAAACCAACTCGTCCATGGTCAACTATGATTGACAAAGACAATACAGTTTGGGTTTCTTTGCATAATAGGGGTATAAGAAAATTTAAAGGAGAAGCAAATATAATTGAAGATATAAGCTTTGATGCAGAGAAAAAAGATTTAATAAACACATATTTCTCTGAGATGATAAATTATCAGAATAATTATATCATAGCTGGAACATTAAATGAAGGATTGAAAATTATTGATAAAATCTCGGGTGAAATAAAACCGCTTTTTAATAATGAAGGGTTATTAAACAAACAATTATATGTAAGAACATTGAAATTGTTTTCAAATAACCTTTGGGTTGGCACTGAATCTGGATTATATATTATTGATTTAAAAACGAAAAAAACAGATTATATTAGCCAGAACAAAAACGACCAGTTTTCACTATCAGATAATGCAATTTATTCTATTTACAAAGACAGAGAAGGAGGCGTATGGGTAGGAACATACTTTGGTGGTGTAAATTACATCCCCAAACAATATAATTTCTTTGAAAAGTACTACCCTATTGCCAATAAAATGTCAATAAGTGGTGAGCGTGTCAGTGGAATATGTGAAGATAATTCAGCTAATATCTGGATTGGAACAGAAGATGCTGGATTGAATAAATTTAATCCTATGACAAAAAAAATTGAACATTTTAAATTTAATTCAACAAATAATACATCATTATTCAATAATGTCCATGATTTAGTTCTTGATGGTGATAATTTATGGGTTGGTTTCTTTAACAATGGCCTTGGTGTAATTAATCTAAAAACCAAATCTATCAAACATTATTGTAAGTCAAGTAAACCAAATATGATAGATAATAATGATGTATTTGCTATTTATAAAGATAAAACCGGTAAAATTTGGATTGGGACCTCAGGTTCTGCCTACCTGTTTGACAAAAAAACTGAAAGTTTTATTAGGCAAAACCAAATTGGACAACATTTTATATCTGATATTATTGAGGATAAAGATGGGAATATATGGTTTTCTACCTATGATATAGGTGTCTTTCGTTACAATCCTAGAACAAAAGAATGTAAAAATTATGATTATAGTCCGAATGACAATAATTCTATTTGTTTTTATAAAATTATCAGTATTTTTGAAGATAGCAAAAAAAGGATTTGGTTTACAGGAGAGTCAGGAGGTATTTCAGTTTACAACGAATCCTCAGACGACTTTACACGGTTTGGTTTTAAACAGGGGTTTTCCAGTGATGTAATTTATAAAATTCTGGAAGACAAACAAGGGAATCTATGGCTATCAAGTAATTCGGGTTTGATTAAATTTAATCCTGAAAAAAAACAAATAAGAGTTTTCAATACCGGAGATGGAATAATTTCAGACCAATTCAACTACAAGTCAGGGTTCAAAGATAAGAATGGCAAAATGTATTTCGGGCAAATTAATGGTCTAATTTCATTCAACCCCGAAACATTTATCAAAAATGATTATCTCCCTCCGGTTGTTATCACGAGTTTAAAACTCTTAGACAGTAAAAACTCCTATTTTAAAGATATTCTTCACAACTCAAAAACCGTATCATTAAAGTATAATCAGTCATCATTTAGTATTGAATTTTCATCGTTAAGTTTTAGCGCTCCTGAAAATAATCGCTATGCTTACAAGATGAATGGACTTGACAATCAATGGATATACCTGGACAAACCAGAAAGAATCATTTTTTCTAATGTACCTTATGGTAAATACCGGTTTCAAATTAAAGCATCAAATAACGATGGAGTTTGGAATGAAAAAGGAGATTACATTGACATTGTAATTTCTCCACCATTTTGGAAATCAAAACTGGCCTTATTGATTTATTTTGGTTTTATAATTTGGGCTGTTTATTATGTCTTTACACAGAATACTAAAAGACTTAAACGAAAAAGTGAAAACGAAAGAATTCTTTTTGAAAAAGAAAAGGAAAAAGAAATTTACACTGCTAAAATAAATTTCTTTACGAATGTAGCTCATGAAGTAAGAACTCCGTTAACTCTAATTCAAAGTCCCTTGGAATATCTTATTACAAACAATGTAGATAAAAAAGAACTGAATGAAAACTTATTAGTTATGGAAAAAAACACGAATAGGTTGTTACTGCTAATTAACCAGTTGCTTGATTTCCGGAAAATTGAGGCAGAGAATTTCAGTCTGACATTTGTTCAAACCGACATCTTAGAATTGCTATCAGAAACTTATGTGAGATTTATGCCACTGGCAAAACAAAAGAACCTGGCTTTCTTATTTGAAAGACCGAAAAATTCTATTTTTGCAGATGTTGACAAAGAAGCTTTGATTAAAATTTTAAGTAACTTGTTTACAAATGCTATAAAATACGGACAAACTCAAATCAACGTTTTTCTAGCTCAATCAGATGATAAGTTATATGTAAGGGTGAACAACGATGGCAACATTATTCCAAATGAACTAAAAGACCAAATATTTGAACCTTTTTTTCAAATAATTGATAATGATAAACGGAGGGTTAGTTCAGGATCGGGTATTGGGTTAGCATTAGCAAAATCGTTGGTTGAACTTCATAAAGGAAGTATTTATCTTGACAAATCTGTCCAATCGGAAAATTCATTTGTATGTGTAATGCCCTTGAATCAATCAAATGTAATTAAACTGAAAAATGAAACAGATGGGGTTATTGAAATCCCAGAAAACAATCCGGTGATTGTAAAGGGAGATTCCAAAGAACTTGTTTTGGTAGTTGAAGATGATGAAGATTTATTATCTTTTGTAACCGAAAAACTTGGAATGTATTATCAAGTGCTGAAAGCTCGAAATGGTGTTGAAGCAATGGAGATTATCGAAAAAGAAAATGTAAGCATAATTATAAGCGATGTGGTAATGCCACTAATGGATGGATTGGAATTGTGTAAACGGTTGAAAGAAAATATTGATTACAGCCATATTCCCTTTGTTATGTTAACCGCAAAAACCACTGTTCAAAATAAAATTGAAGGGTTGGAATCGGGTGCTGATGCATATATCGAAAAACCTTTTTCTATGGATTTTCTATATGTTCAGATATCAAATCTGGTTTCTAACAGAAAAAAAATCAAATTGGCTTTTGCTTCCTTGCCATTGGTCAAAGCTGGTAGTATTGCTCTAAACAAATCGGATGAGATATTTCTGAATAAAGTTACCGATATTATTCTTAAAAATATTTCTGACCCTGACTTTCGGGTAGATCAACTGGCAGAGTCATTGGCAATGAGTCGCTCCAGTTTTTTGAGAAAAATCACTGGTATTTCGGAATTCAGCCCGAATGAATTTATTAAAATAGTACGATTAAAAAGAGCAGCAGAAATCCTTCAGGAAAACGATTATTCAGTAAATGAAGTTTGCTATCTGGTTGGGTTTGCCTATCCATCCTATTTTGCAAAATCATTCCATAAACAATTTGGGATTCTACCTAAAGATTTTATAAAGAAGTAACTATAATAATATTTCCATCCATTTTGGGGCGTGAGCTAGCAAGCTTTATTCGGCCTTTTCTGCCAGTACTATTTTTGAGCTGCTTCGATTTTTTAGCGGTTCAATCTGACCAGCAAATTTAATTCTCATTTATTCCTCCACCAATAAAACGAAAAGGCAATTAGAATATTCTACACTTCGCTTATTGTTATGTCAAGTTATACGATTAACATCATTTACATATATTTATACGAATTCTCCATTTATGCCACATCCACAATGCGCTATCTTTGTACAGTTTAAATCTACAATGCCTTGTTTTTTGTGCGTTTTGGAGTTTTTCGGAAAAATTCAGGTACTTTTTCGAAAAGTTCAGTAAGTTTTTTAAAAAGTTCAGTAAGTTTTGACTAATACTTACGGTAGTTTTTGGAACAAAAGCACAAAAAAAACACCTCCAAGCAGCTCTGAAAAGCCATTCGAAGGTGTTATTTTGAGAAGTTTTTTTTGATAAGGACTAGATGTCCAAAATCGAAAAAAATAGAAATCGTTACAAGAGCTTGTGTCGGTATTAAACCGATAGCGTATATTTCAGAGCTAGCAGACTATCTTCTATTCGTCGTCCCGGACGAAATTTAACGCGTGCTCCCTTAACTTGCAGTCGTGTGGTTTCCGTTTCGGATTCCACGCCGCTGCTACTAAGTGCTAACTGAAACGAACCGAAAGTACCAAACCGTACAATTTTTCCGTTCATCAGATGTGTGGTCATTTCGAGCATCAAAGCGTTTAATGCAGCCAGTACATCTGTTTCAGTCAGCGTACACTTTTCCGAAATGAGTTGTGACATTTCTTCGAGTGAAATCTCCCCACCATTTTCGGCCGTTACATAAAACTTATGTGGGTCGTTTGGCTTCTGAGGATTCGGACGCTGAATTTTCTTTAACTTTATCATTACAATATAGTTTTAGAAGGTTACTTGCCTCGCAACACATCGTTGTGTTACATTGACTAATCTGTTGCGAAATTAAAAATAATATTGCAATTACACAATTTATTTTAGGCCGTTTCGATTGCGCACTTCCAGATTTATAAACTTGACTTACAGCAATATAAACAATATATTTTGTTAATCTGTTCCGGTTTACATCGGTTTACATCAGTCTACGTTGGTTTACTTGTTGCCCAAAAAAACCGGTGGTGTTTAAAAAGGGAAAATCGCAATAGTTAATTATTATTAAATATTTTCAATACGTTCAAAAATGGATTTCAAAGCACTATTTTTTGAAAGATATTGATGAAAACCATGTTCTCTTAATTCTATTTTTTTGTACACTCCGAAAAAGAGTAGAACGCAAATATTAAAACACTTGCAAATCAGGGGCTCGAGTGCGGATAAAAATGAAGTTCACGCTTTTTTTTGTGGTTAGTTCTACGCACAACAAAAAAGGAGAGGTTTTTCAACCTCTCCTTTAAATCTCGAATAATCTGCTTACCAAAAAAGTCAAATTAGTATATACTAAATTACTTTTACATTTACGGCATTTAATCCTTTTTTTCCTTCTTGCAGGTCAAATTCTACTGTGTCGCCTTCGCGAATTTGATCAATTAAACCTGAAATGTGTACAAAATGTTCTTTTTTTGAACCATCTTCGCTGATGAATCCAAATCCTTTAGATTCATTGAAGAATTTTACTGTTCCTTTACTCATTGTTGATAAATTATTGTTATTAATGTCCGACAAAGATACAGTTATATTATTATAAATCACTGTTTTTCGTAAAAAAATTAAAAGAATCGATATTTTTTCTCAGAAAAGCCCGTATTTACTGCATTTAACGTAGTAAAAAAAGTAATTAATTTGCTTTTAATTTAAGCCGGGTTATTGCAGTTACAAGCTTTCGGGGTGCAAACCTAACCGAAAAAACCATAATTTTATTCATAAGGCCATGAATTACAACTGTTTTTCCTTTCATCATAGCTTTATACCCAAAATCTGCTACAGATTTCGATGTAGCAATTGTTCCTTTAAATAAATTGCTATTATCAAGCGACGCTGCAGTTTTGAAACCTGTAGCAGTAGCACCGGGACATAATGCGGTTACAGTTACATCTGTGCCCTTTAGTTCGTTTGCAATAGCTTCCGAGAAACTTAGCACAAACGCTTTGGTAGCGAAATAAACCGACATGCTGGGTCCGGGCTGAAAAGCAGCTGTGGAAGCAACGTTCATAATTTTTCCATACTTATTTTTAATCATATCCGGCAAAAATAAACGTGTAAAATATGCTAGAGCAGTAATATTCAGATTAATCATTTGAAGTTGCTTTTCCCAGTTACTTTTTTCGAAATTTCCAAAATCACCAAAACCGGCATTATTAATAAGGTAATCCACCTTAATCTTCTGAGTTTTCAGTTCATTGAAAATAGTTTTAGCAGCAGCAGGTTCAGACAAATCCCGTCCAATAACCAACACGGAAACATTATGACGTTTTTCTATTTCGGCTTTCAATAAATTCATTTTATCTTTTCCACGAGCAACCAAAACCAGGTTGTCACCCTTAGCAGCGTGAATTTTCGCAAATTCAACCCCCAGGCCATTTGAAGCTCCGGTTATCAATACTGTTCTTCTCATTTAAACTTATTTTTTTGCAATTATATTATAGCGTGTATGATATTAACGATTTAGAATCCAAAAAGTTTAACTTTATTCAATTTTCATTCTTCGATAGGTTCGGAAGGTGTTTTCAATATCAATTGATAAAAGGCAGCATCGAGCCATTGGCCAAACTTATAGCCTACTTCTTTCATTATCCCGGTCAATACAAAATCCTCATTTTCATGCAATTTTATACTAATCTCGTTAGAAGCATCAATCACACCCACCATTACATGAAAATTCTGTCCTTCGGCTTTTCTGATTATCTTCTGCAATAAAACTTTGCCGATTCCTTTCCCTCGCATATCAGCACGAACATATACTGAATGCTCCACTGTATATTTGTAAGCCGGACGGACCCGAAACATGCCATAGGTAGCAAAACCAAGCAGGATATTATCTTCATCGAAAGCACCAATTATCGGGTAATTATGATTTATTTTGTCTTCGTACCATGCAAACATGGTTTCCATGGTGCGTGTTTTATAATCGTATAATGCCGTTGTATTTAGAATGGCATCGTTGAAAATAGCTAAAATCTCTGCTAATTGCTTTTCGGTACAGGGTCTTATATCCATAAAAAATAGTGCTTAGAGATAATTTTAAATTTAAATGGATTTCGTGTTTACTGAAAATTACTTATTACTTACAGATTACTGTTTGCTGTTTACCGTTTGTTGATTACTGATTACCGTTTGCTGATTGCTGCCTGCTGAATACCGGCTAATTCTCCTGTTTACTTATAATTTTATGTCCCTTGTGTCGTCTTACAGTTTTCTTTTGATATTCATTCGACAATACACTAATATTTCCATCAACTTCCAGAATGGCTAAATCTACTTCTTTCACCGTAGGGACTCCATGCTCGCGAACCGCTTCAAGCAATTCATCAACTGTAATCTGAGCCTTCTTCAAATGTTCATCAATTACATTTCCTTTATAAATCAGCAGAATAGCATTCCCTTCCACGATTTTTCCAAATTTAGGGAAACGGTATTGCAGATTTTTAAAAATATAATTCGAAATAAACAGTGTCAAAGCTGCCACCAATCCACCCAAAAGCGATGAATCGGGTCCGACCATTGCATTTTGTACTGCGTTGCTTATCAGTAGAATAAATACCATATCCACCACCGAAAGCTGCGCCAGTTCCTTTTTGCCGAACAACCGAATAGCAATTATAATAAATAAATAGATAACCAACGTACTAAAAATAATCCGCAGGTAATTGTTGTTTAAAATTTCTTCCATAATCTGTTTATTTACAAATACTTATTTAATTAATTCAATGCGAACATAAATTGGGAGACTTCCCAACACATCACGCACAATACTGTAATTATCTTTAAATTTAGACTGCAAAATCAATTCATTGAATTCAGCTGTGGAATAGGTCATTTTTAATTGTTTTTTCAGGAAAACAGTTGACAAAATCCGTTGAGTTTGACTATATCCGACTAAATTATTTTGCAGATTTATTCCCAAAAGTTCGGGGTCGAAATCACGTGTTGTTTCGAACAAATATGCTGTCTGACCCGGTTTTAATATCCGATACATTTCATTCAAGCCCTCTACCGGATTATCCCAATTATAAAAACTACAAGAACAAACAATGCAATCGAAAAAATCATTGGAATAATTGGTTTTTTCGATACTACCAAGTTGTAATTCAGGTTTTGTACCAAGTCTTTTATGAGCAATTTTCAACATTGAAGCCGAAATATCGAGTCCATGCAATTCCAGTTGAGGAACATGGTTCCTTAACTCTTCCAATAATCGTCCAGGACCAAATCCGACTTCCAAAAACCGACCAGCAGTAATTTTCCCGCTAATTATTTTGGAGATTTTTATAAATCCCTCTTTTACACCCTTTATATCAGTTAGCCAGTCGTATATTCGTGCTGCAATCAGCTGCATTTTAATAAATGATTTTTCTCCGCGGGTTTCCATCTTTTTTCTTTAGATTGCAATTTGTATTTGAACGAATAAACGAAACAAATGTATGAAAAAATAAAATTAATTGATAATATTTCGGTGGTTTTTTGATGTAGATTAAAAGGCAAAAGAATCATGGATTCGCATGAGTTCGAAAATAACTGTCAAATTAGTATTCTATGAAGGTTATACGCAAATTAACAGGCTAGCTCAGATTAAAAAGCAACCGTCAATATTTTTGAAAGAAATTCGTAAAAAATTCAGGAATTCCAACATCAATAAAACCTAGAGCAAAAAGATATGTGTGAGTGCGGAAATGAATAATTGGTTAAAGCGCTAAATTATAAGTTATCAGCATCAACATAAAAACCATCATATAAATATTGATACTTATAAATGATTTTGTCAAATTCGTTTCAGATGATTTCCCGAATGAGAGCATCGTAAATATGCCTATAAACAGTAGATTCATCACAAAAACCACCACAAAGAATGACCATGACAATTTAGTCAGAAACAGCGGAATCATCACCGAGATAAGCGAAGTGGCAACTATCCAGGTAAAAATAATTTTTTTTAGATTAACCGCTTGAATGGCCTGATTAATGGTTGGGAAACCGGCTGCTTCATATTCATCTCCATACTTGAGCATCAGTAACCAGAAGTGTGGAATTTGCCAGATAAACAAGAAAAAGGCAATGGAAATAATGGTGGAATCCAACATACTTCCTCCTGCTGCAGTCCAACCAATGAAAGCAGGAATAGCACCCACTAATGAACCCGGAACAACAGCAAAGGAAGAAACACGTTTCAGATAGGTATAAACTCCATTGTACCAGAAGATATTCAATAAGCCCAGCAAAGCAGGAACTATGCCAAAACTTAGAAAAAGAGTGGTAAATCCAAGTTTTACAAAAGCGGAAGATATCAAAAAGGCCAAATGCGGAGAAAGCTGCCCCGAAGGAATTGGCCGGTTCTGTGTCCTGTTCATCAACGCATCGTACTTGTGTTCCTGAACTTCATTCAGCCCACTTGCTCCTGAGGCAAAAAGGAATACTCCAAGCGCAACCAATAAGGCATGAAAATCGAAATGACCGGTACAAATTAGATATCCTGCAACTCCGGTAAACGAAACTGCAATTGAAACCCTGTATTTAATTAATGCTAAAACAGCTTTGGGAGAAATTGATTTTATTTCAGATAATATTTTTTTCATTTCAGGGTTTTAAGATATTCATTCACCAATTCGATGTCTTTTTCGGTTAATAATCCTTTGTACGACTTCATTACGCCTTGAGGATAACCGGTTACAATATCTTTGTCTGGTTCGAGAATTGAAGATTTAATATATGTGCTATCGGCTGTGACTTTATGTGTAGTTCCGGCGGTCGAAACCTCAACAGACGATCCGTAAAGTCCTTTAAAGCTTGGTCCAACTAATTTCGAACCATCGATGGAGTGGCAAGCCAAACAACCATTTTTTTCGAGTGTTTTAAAACCACGATTGGTATCGGCCTTTTTTACCGGCAATTTAGCCAGCCATTTATCGAAATAATCAGCATCCACCACCCGAACAACCCCATACATATACGAGTGGCTCACACCACAATAAACTGTACAAAACAAATCGTAGTCACCTTTTTCGCCGGGTATAAACCAGGTATAATTCTTTTTATAAGGCACCATGTCTTCTTTAATACGAAATGCCGGAATAGAGAATCCGTGCAATACATCAGTTGAAACAAGATCTATCTTTACTGCTTTATTCAGTGGCACAACCAATGTGTCCGACTGTTTGTTTCCTTCGTATTCGAAAGTATATTTCCACATTTTACCAATTGCCTTCACATGCATGGCATCTTTAGGAACAACACGCATAGGTAAAAATCCAGCCCATCCAACATAAAACATCAGCAGAACCAACAACAACGGTATAGTCGTCCAGGTGACTTCCAACAATGTGCTGTCTTTAATCTGAGTTGCATGAGGATTCCGTTTGCGGTTGTATCTCACCACAAAATAAATCATCGTTCCGGTTAATGTTATCAGAAAGAAAAAAGAAATTCCTAAGATTATAAGGAAGGCATTGTCTACACCATGCACAAAATTCGATGCGTTGCTAAACATTATTTTTTGATTTACAATTTACAATTTATAATTATCAGATCTCTGAAATTAAATCATTTGAATTTCAATGATTATGTAATTACCGATAAGCATAATCGATAAAAGTAATGAGAACAATAACTGCGAAAAGCACAAAAACCATCCCCACCAATATGCGTAACAACAAGCTTTCATACTTCAGATGCATGAAATAAGATAATACCATATATGCTTTGAAACAAGCTATTAAAAGTGCTACTGTTACACTGAATGCACCCAGATTGAATGAAGTAACAGTGATAGTGAGAAAAGTCATAAACATGAGAAGAACCAGAATTCTTCCTAAAACTTTATATTCAGTTGTATGCGATGTGTTGTTTGCCATTTTCGTACAGATTTAAGAGATTAAATACATCAAAGGGAACAGGAAAATCCAGATTAAATCGACAAGGTGCCAGTAAAGTGCGCCATTCTCCAAAAACGAATAATTCTGACTGTGAACATTTCCGCTTTTCACCTTGAAAAGACTGATAAACAACAACACCATACCAATAATAATGTGCAGGGCGTGTAATCCGGTCATGAAAAAGTACAGGCTGAAATACAAGAGATGACCTCTGTCGAGATGCTTCATTAGTTCGGAGCCGGGATATAATCCCATTTCAAACTTATGTCCCCACTCAAAATATTTGTTTACCAAAAACACAAAGGCCATAAGCAAAGTAACTCCGATCAGCTGCATAGCCAGTTTTTTGTTTCCTTTTTGCATAGCAGTCAGCGCCATAGCCACTGTCATACTACTAAACAGCAGCGCAATGGTATTGATAGCTCCAATTGTAACACTCAGTTCGAGGCTGCTTTCGCGAAAACTTGTGGGATATTCGGCTCTGAAAATAGAATACACCAAAAACAAACCGCCAAAGAGTAGTAATTCGGTAAAAATAAAGAGCCACATGCCCAATTTCTTGGCTTCGTCGTCGCGGTGTACTTCAGGATGATGCTGTGTTTCACTCATAATAATCAATTTTGCCCCAAATCCGTCGACCGACGGAGAATAGCGTTAGTTTTTTTATTTATTAAAAAAAAGCAA
Organism: Paludibacter sp.; assembly: GCA_037144275.1. Lineage (GTDB taxonomy): Bacteria > Bacteroidota > Bacteroidia > Bacteroidales > Paludibacteraceae > Paludibacter. The sequence continues at coordinate 12,483 of JBAWXD010000040.1, forward strand.
TATAAAAAATATTTTAAGCCCCTTTAGGGGTTTGGGGCCTCTTATACATAATCGTATGGATTTTCCTTAACCACAATTTCTTCATCGAAATTTTCCAACGATGGAGGTGAAGGAATTTGCCATTCGAGTGTTGAACCCTGCCATGGATTTGCAGGAGCAATTTCACCTTTGCGTGCACCCATAACCAGATTATAAATCATTGCGAGTAAGCCGCCCACGAGGATAAATCCGCCAACAGTCGATATTACCTGCGCCCACTGGAATTGTGGTAAATAATCGTAATACCGACGTGGCATTCCCTGAATTCCTATAATAAACTGAGGGAAATACAGCAGATTAAATCCGATAAACACAATCACTGCCACAATATTAGCCCGCTTCAGATTGTACATTCTGCCGTACATTTTTGGCAACCAATAATGAATTGCAGCAAAGAAAGCAAATCCCATACCTCCGAAAATAATGTAGTGGAAGTGAGCCACCACAAACGAAGTATCATGCACCTGAACGTCAGTGGCAACCGAACCCAATATCAAACCGGTAGTTCCACCAATAATGAACAGAAAGATAAATGAAACCGCATATAGAAATGGTGGTTGCATATCAATAGAACCTTTATACATGGTAGCCAACCAGTTGAATACCTTAATAGCACTCGGAACAGCAACAATAAAAGTCAACAAGGAGAAAAACCAACGTGCATTTTCGCTCATCCCTGAAGTGTACATGTGATGTCCCCAAACAAGGAAACCAACACCTGCAATAGCCAAACTTGACAATGCAATGGCTTTGTAACCATAGATTTTGCGTTGACAAAATGTGGGAATAATTTCGGAAATAACACCCATGGCCGGTAGAATCATAACATAAACGGCAGGATGAGAATATATCCAGAACAAATGTTGATACAACAGCGGATCACCACCCAAGGCAGGATCGAAGAAACCGATTCCGAATAAACGTTCAGCAATAAGCATTACCAATGTGATACCGATAATTGGCGTGGCAAGCAGCTGAATCCAGGCTGTAGCATAAATAGCCCATGGGAACAAGGGCATATTGAAAAACTTCATGCCCGGCGCACGCATTTGATGAATGGTAACAATAAAATTCAATCCGGTAAGAATAGACGAGAAACCAAGCACAAAAGCTGCACTGGTAGCCATAATTACGTTCGTTCCGGTGGTGGTGCTGTAAGGTGCATAAAATGTCCAACCGGTATCGGGAGGTCCACTTTTAAGCAACTGTGAAGCAACGGCCATGACACTACCGGTCATAAAAATCCACCACGAAAAACGGTTCAGTTTAGGGAATGCAACATCTTTCGCACCAATCAGAATGGGTAAAAAGAAGTTTCCAAAAACGGCTGACAACCCGGGAATTACCACCATGAAAATCATGATAATACCGTGAACAGTAAAAATCCCATTGTATGTCTGAGGCTTCATGATGGTTTGGCCGGGTGCTATCAGTTCGATACGCATGGCCAAACCAAGAAATGCTCCAATCACAAAGAATGCAGCAATGGCATACATATAAAGCAAGCCAATCCGCTTATGATCGGTAGCAAAAATCCAGGCAAAAATGCCTTTATATTTGCTCTGATGGTCGAGATAACTCACATATTCAATTTTTCCAGTCTCTTTACTCATATAAACTTATTATTTTTTATTTTTCTTTTTAAGCATCAAAGCAACAAGTATTACTAAAATTATAAAAGCGATAATAGTTCCTGTTATTTTGGTAACATCTAATGCAAATCGTTTATTTTCTGGATCATAACTATAGCACAACAATAAAATTCGCTGAATGGTTGGGCGTGGTTGTTCTTTATTTGCTTCAATTATCGCCATTTTGAAATCGTTAGGTATAAAAGTGATTCCATACAAATAACGGGTAATCATGCCTTTCGGGCTAAGTGCAATAATAGCTGATGGATGAATAAAATCCAATCCCACGGCTTTAGTCTTGAAGCCTGTAGCATCTGTAATTTTAAAGATTGTGGCACTGTCGGTAGTCAGGAAAATCCATCCATCGCCATTGCCTTTCGAATAACGTTCAACAAAACGGTTTTTCTTTTCTTTGGCTTTCTGAGGTGTATCCCGGAAATTGAATGAAATGGTAATTACCTGATATTCTTTGCCCATTTGCATACTGGTTTTTTTAATCACATTTCCTAATCCTTCAAGCAGCGGACTGCAAAGACCCGGACAATCGAAATAAACGAAAGACAGAATAGTCGGTTTGTCAATCAGTTGTTTCAGCGAAACGGTATCAAATTTATCGTTAACAAATTTCAGATCCAAAGGGATGGTTGTACCTAAATGCTCAATAATACCAACTTCGGGTGCCTTATCCACTTGTGCATAAGTACTTGCTGTGAATGATACAAAAAGAATTAATACATAAACCAGTATTTTTTTCATTTTTTTTATTTTTTTGAAATTGTTTCTTCTTTATTATCCGAAGTCAAAGCAAGGAGCAATGAAGCTCCCATCAATGCTGTGTCCTTCAGCAATTCTATTAAAGCTGTCTGAGCATTTTTAGGGTCAAATAAACCCGGAATATGAATGGTGAGAATGAAAATAAGCAGCAATCCGGCAAGCCCAAAACAAACAATTTTGAGATTTTTGTTCAACATAATGCTTATACTGGCAGCAATCAGCAAAGCTCCGGTCAGCAAGATAGTGTAAAGACCACCGGGAATAAAAGAAGACATGATTCCGAGAAAATAATCTCTCATCAAAAAATGATTTAAACCCATTATTCCAAATGGTAACGCGAAGAAAATTCGCCCGAGAATTCCAAGTTGTTTCATAATACAAATTTTAATTACTTCGTTAATAATCTTATTATTTTTAATTCAAATATTAATTCTTACTTTTTTGCTCCTGATTTTCTGATCTTATTGAGTGTCATAACAAGGTATAATAAAACGGCAATAAATGCCAGCACACCTGCTGTGTACAAAATGATAATCCAGAACGGTGCTTTTGCCAACACATTCCAGATAGCACGATCATCTGTCAATCCCGGTTTTTCGGTTGGCACACCGATTTTCAGCTTGGTAACCGATTCTATTTCGCCGTAATTTTCGTCGTTTACTTTAACTACCAGCTCCACTGCTCCGGTTTTATCACCCGGCAGGTCTTTCGGAAAATTAAACATTGCCTGACCATCAGCATTGCTAAGTTGACTTTTATCAATTTGAAGTTTGCCGAAATAACGTGTCACAAACAATCCTATTTCTGTGTTTTTCAGAGAAACAAGTCCTGATTTTTCGTTGGCTTTTACATCCACTTTCACTTGATTGGTTTTCGGGTCATAGCTCATGCTTACTTTCACCAATTTAGCCTTGTTCGGATCGTATTTCGACAAAACCTGAAGGTAACTTTTATTGAAACTACGAATATACGAAATCACTTTCCAGCGGTCTTCTTCAGAAAGGACAGTTTTAAATGATGGCATTATAGCACGACCGGTAGTCAAAATGTAAAATAATTCTCCATCAGTAAGTGCCTGAGTTTTTTTCGAAGATAAATCAGGTGGAATCGGGTTGAGTGATTTCAGGCTGTTACCTTTACCGGGATTACCGTGACATGATGCACAGTTTTTGGTATAAATGGCCTCACCCTGACCGGCTGATGCCGGATCAAATTTGATATAACTGTTTTTGGCTTTCTTATCGGCAGGTACATTCCAGTTATTCTGAGCGAACGACTGGAATAAAAATACAGAAACAACTGCAAGGATAAGTATTCTTAAATTTTTTGTGTACATAAGTTGTCTGGTTGAAATATAGACTCAGTAAATGGTTTTATTTTATGTTTTCTTCAGTAGTTTCCAAATGTTCCAGCGTTTCACTTATCGGAACAATCGGTATCACTTTTGCCAGCACTGTAATAATAAGTAACACCATTATGATTGGGGCAATGGTTACAAAAGTTTCAATCAGTGTAGGTGTGTAAATTTTCCAGTTAGCCGGCACATTCTGAATTGGTAAATACGGATGTTCCATGGTCGGCACAACAATAATAAAGCGTTTGAACCAGGCACCAAGCAATACCATAATACCTATAAAAAGCATCGGAAATGGTTTTCTCATTTTTTTGAACAGCAATAAAATAATGGGCAATACCAATCCGAAAAGCTGAACCGACCAGAACAACAGGGCATGATTACCGCTAAACAAATCACGAATGAGCATGGCTTCAAACTCCTTCATTTTATAGCCCGCAACCATGTATTCATTCAGATTGAAATACAGATAAACCAATGAAACCAACACCAGCAATTTGCCAATCATATCAAAATGCTTTTCGGTGATATAGTCTTCCAACTTATAGTTTTTGCGAAAAAAGTACATGGCAATTATCACAGCAGCCGTTCCCGACACAAACGCTCCGGTCACGAAATAGGGTCCGAAAATGGTTGAATCCCAGCCCACACGCGATGTATTTGCAAATAACCAGGATGTAACGGTATGTATTGCCAACGCCACGGGAATGATAAAAATAGCAATCACACGGGTTGACTGTTCAATCAGTTTCTTCTGTTCGGGAGTCCCTGCCCAGTTCAAAGATAAAATTTTGTAGATATTCTTTACAAAAGGTGGAACATCCAATTTTTCGGAACAAATTTTCAAATCGGGAATCAACGGAATATACAGAAACAAAGCACTGATTAGCATATAAATAGTTATCACGGTTACGTCCCACAAGATAGGTGACTGAATACGTCCGTGAATAAACACGTTCAACAAACGTTCGGGGCGCCCCATATCCATCACGATAACCAAGCCTGCCACCGCCGCAAAAGCCAGCGCAATAATTTCGGCAATGCGCGACAGCGGCGCAGCCCATTTCTGACCACTCAGCCCGAGAACAGCACTTATTAACATGCCAATTAAGCTCGTAGCAACGAAAAACACGAAGTTTGAAATGTACATTCCCCACGACACATAATCGCCCAATCCGGTCACAACCATACCATTTTTCAACTGCAGGCCGTAAGCTCCCAGACACACTAACAATGCCACACCCAAAAACGCAAACCAGATTTTGAAACTCCAGTTCAGTCTGATTGACCTCAGCAAATCGCTAGTGATTTTATCTGCTGTATTATTTTTTGCCATAATGTTTTAATTTTCAATTAGATAATTATCAATTCCCAATATTAATGTGAATTATAAATTATGAATTGTGTAAACGTTCTCCTGCTTCTTCTTTATCTTTATCCTGAAATGGATATTCCTTGCCTTTTGGTGGCAAATAATATACACGCGGATGAGTTCCAAGTTCGGGCATCAGGGTATAACCACCATTGTCTTCGAGCAATTTACGGAATCGAACGGTTTCTTTGGTAGTTCCATTGGTAACCGCATCTTCGTTTTCGTCGCCAAAATAATACACTCCATTCGGACAAGCCGAAACGCAATAAGGCAGTTTGCCTTCGCGTACACGGTCGGCGCTGAACAGACATTTGCTGATGGTTCCCTTTTTCTGAGGCACATTCAGTTCCACATTATAGGTTTTTCCTTCATCTTCCAATGAATGAATGGGTTCGGCCCAGTTGAACACACGCGCACTGTAGGGACAAGCGGCAATACAGAAGCGGCAACCAATGCATCGTTCATTATCAATCAGCACAATTCCGTCGGCACGTTTAAAAGTGGCATCCACAGGACAAACGGCAGTACATGGCGGATTATCGCAATGCTGACAGGGCTTGGGCATATAATAAGCAGGCGTATTTTTCGAATCCTGCATTTTCAGTACGTTGATATGATGTTGTTCGGGGCGAAGGTGGTGAGCCTCGTTACAGGCTGCCATGCATTTGCGGGCATTCCGGCATTTCGAGAGGTCGATAACCATAACGAAACGTTTGCCGGGCAAACCTTCGCGACCTTGTTTCTGAAGGTAAGTAAGGTTTTCGAGATTTGGTTTTACAACCTTGGAAGCTTCACTTTTATCAATTTCAAGCAATTCGTTTTCAGCAGTGAGCACGCGTACCCTTTCAGCTGCATTTTTTTTCTTGTCATAGTTGATGCCAGCAAAAATGGCAGAACCGCCAATCAAGGTACCAACACCAACAAGTCCTATATCCTGTAAGAACTCCCTTCTGGTTCTTTTTTTAGGTTTTTCGTTTTTCTCACTCATTTGTTGGAGAATTATAAATTAAGTAATGAATTTTTGGCTGCAAAGATAAAAAAATAAATCTATTCGATAATTGTAATAATTACAAATAAATCCTATTCTTGCTTGATTTTAGGTATTCGAAGAACTTTTTTACCTAATTGGATTATCAATACTGCAAATATAGAGTAAGTTTTTATTAAAATGTCGTTTTTTCTTGAGAATTTGCAATAAAAAGTAAAACGGTCACTCATCCTAAATGAACTTTTTGAATGGCATGAAATTTCAATATAGTTGCTTGAATAAGTATTTTATTTATCTTTGCACTCTTGAATTTTTATGCAATTTTTTTACAAACACAAAAACCCAATGATAAAAAGGATAATCCCTGTATTTTTTCTTCTAACTCTGAGTCTTTTCCTTGTAAGTTGGGGAAGTGTGGGACATAAAATTATCAATGGTCATAGCGTATCATCATTTCCGGCAAGCATGACTGGTTTTCAGACTTGGTCTGACTCCCTTGCCAGTAATGCTTCGAATGCCGACACACGAAAGAGTTCCGATAGCAATGAAAGTCCAAAACATTTTATTGATATCGATAATTACAGTGAATTTAATTCAACAGGGCGTATAGCTTCTACTTACGACTCAGTAGTAATTAAACACGGAGCCACTTTTGTCGTAAAAAATGGCACACTGCCATGGGCAACTTCTAATATGTTTGATACTCTTGTGACTGATTTCAAAAAACTGAAATGGCACAAAGCCATGTTGGATGCTTCGGATTTGGGGCATTATGTGGCCGATGGTCATATGCCGCTTCACATCACGGCTAATTATGACGGAGGATCGACCAATCAAAGTGGAATTCATTCCCGATACGAGTCAGATATGGTTTATGCATATCAAACTGCCTTATCAAATTATACTGGCACACCGGCAACTTACATTAGCAATGTGGATAAATATGTATATAGCTATATTTACAAAAACCATATCTATGTTGACAGTGTCCTTACAGCCGACTCCTATGCAGTCAAAATTGATGCAGCCTATGGAACAGCCTATTCTGCAGCGCTTTGGAGTAAAGCTCAATTTACAAATTTACTTTTCAGAAATGCTTCTCACTCTATTGCCGATTTAATATATAGTGCATGGCTTGATGCCGGTAGTCCTCGTTTCGGAAAATTGACAGGAATAAACTCTGTTACAAAGTCGAATTTAACAGTAAATTTCAACCCCAAAACCGGTGATATACATCTTTCAGGCGATGATGTACTGAAAACTGAAGTGTTTAATACAAGCGGTCAAAAAATGAGCACATTTACAGGAAATATTCTGAATATCGGCAGCTTGTCAAACGGGATATATGTTTTGAGTATTGATACTAAAAACAGCTTTAGTTTCAAACAAAAGGTTTTATTAATCAGGTAAACTGTTCTTAAATCGGAGAGTCCACTTATTAATAAAACTTACTTTCTAATTTTTGTTGGAATAGTAAATCAATTATTTCATTACTTTTGTCGCCAAATTTTAATTATTCAGCATTATGGCAGACGACAAAAAAGAACCCTGGCTTAATTATTTAGCCCTTACCACTATCATTTTTGCAGTAGCAGCAACCCTATCAACCTTTAAAGGCGGTGGATATTCCACCCGCTCAATGCTTAATCAGGAGCAAGCTTCCAACAAATGGGCCTATTATCAGAGCAAAAGTCTGAAATCGTATCTTTATGAAACACAAAAAGATATGCTCGAACTGAACACCCTGCGTATGACTAAAAACGAAGCACTTGCTAAAGAAGCTTTTGAGAAAAAAGTGGCAGATTACGAAAAATCCATTAAACGCTACGACCAGGAAAAGACTGACATTAAAAAGGATGCCGAAAAGCTGGAAGCACAACGCGATGAAGCGCAAAGTCATTCAAAAACCTTTGGGATGGCGGTTATATTTCTTCAGATTGCGATTTTGCTCTCGTCCATTTCGGCACTAATTAAACGAAAATACATCTGGTATTTAGCCACAGCGGCAGGAGCAGTTGGATTGCTCTATTTCGCAAACGGATTTTTTCTGTTTTTCTAAAAAATATTGAGATAAAAAAAACGCAAAATGCTACCCATTTTGCGTTTTTCTTTTTTATTTGAAAAATTAATGTATTTTTGCCGGATAAGAATTATAAATTTAATCAATAAACAAATGGAACCAACCGTTTTTAAAGTGTACAAATACCGCTGGATAATGCTGAGCATTTATATGTTTATCGTAGCCGTAAATCAATTATTGTGGATCACCTTTGCTCCTATCACCATGGATGCAACGCATTTTTACCACGTTACGGATATACAAATTGGCATGCTGTCGATGTGTTTTATGATTGTGTTTATACTCGTTTCCGTGCCGGCATCGTGGGTTATTGATACCTACGGCATTCGAATTGGGGTGGGAATTGGAGCTGTACTTACCGGAGTTTTCGGGATGTTACGTGGCATGGCCACGGGATATGATTTATTGCTTTGGTCACAAATCGGAATCGCAGTCGGACAACCATTTATTATAAATGCCATCACTAAACTTGCCGGACGCTGGTTTCGCATCGAAGAACGAGCCACCGCTGCCGGTCTTGGCACCTTGGCCATGTACATAGGAGTCTTGGTAGGTATGATGTTGACTCCAATTTTGGTGAAAAGTCATGGTATCAATGGAATGCTTTATATTTATGGTGTTATATCTATTATTTCAGCCCTGATTTTTATTCTTTTTTCAAAAGAGCGTCCACGTACAGCACCTTGTCATGCACATCAGGAAGAACGTTCGCTCGTTTTTGACGGATTGAAAAACACCTTCAAAAATAAAAACTTTTACTGGCTATTGCTTATCTTTTTTGTCGGACTTGGAATTTTCAACAGCGTAACCACCTGGATTGAAGACGTTGTCAGACCCAGAGGATTTTCGGCAGAACAAGCTGGAATTATTGGTGGATTGATGATTGTGGGCGGTATTATTGGCGCATTGATCCTGCCCATGATGTCAGATCATTACCGGAAACGAAAATTATTTATTCTGATTGCGCTTGCCGGTGCTGTTGTGGGGTTGGCGGGAGTAACCTTTGCCGAAAATTACACAATTTTACTTATATCGGGTGCAATACTTGGATTCTTTCTATTGAGTGCCGGTCCTATCGGATTTCAATATGGCGCCGAAATAACTTTTCCTACTTCCGAAGGTACATCCAACGGATTATTGATTCTGGCCGGACAAATTTCAGGAATAGCATTTATCTTTGGCATGGACAGTTTTAAATCGCCGGTTAACGGTTCAATGACTAATCCACTGGCAGTAATGATTGTTCTTACCATACTTTGTTTGTTATTGGCAACCCAACTCAAAGAATCGCCATTTATGTCGGATAAAAAAGAAAAGTAGCTCCTAAGCTCTAAAGAGGAAAAAGATCAACTATGATAAAATCATTCTTGTTGTTTGTTATATTTGTTTGGCTGATTTCACATACTGTAAAACTTAGTGCACAAACTTCAATATCAGATTCGCTGGTTCATGAACGCATTCTGTACATACAGAACAACCTGATTCTATCCAAACCAGCCGTTGATGGTTGGTGGTACGGTTGGTTGGGTGCTTATACTGCAGCTACTATGGCTCAGGGAACAATTGCACTGACAAGTACCGACAAAAACACCCGACAGGATATGGCATTGGGTGCAGCCACTACTTTTCTGGGAGCAGCTTTGCAGGTTCTCACACCCATAAATACCGGCAGAGATGCTGAAACACTTTCGAAACTTTCCGAAATCACTACAGACGATCAGCTTCGAAAATTAGCTTTGGCTGAAGAATTATTGAAATCCAATGCAATGAAGGAACAAGCCGGTCGGTCGTGGGAGATTCATGCCCTAAATGAAAGTGTCAATCTGGCCAGCGGATTAATAACCTGGCTTGGTTATAAACGAACCCTGTGGGATGGGGTGACCAATTTTCTTATGAACTCGGTTATCACAGAAGCGCAAATCTGGACTCAACCGACCCGCACGCTGAAAGATTATCAAAAATATTTCCGGAAATATAAATCAGGTTCAACTTCGCTCAGCTATCAAGCACAACCGGAATTCTTTTTAAGTACCTTTCCTGGCGGAGCTTCGCTGAAAATTGTGTTTTAACAAAAAAAACAAGCTATTTTTAGCATATTACTAACACTTGCTTTTCCAAAACACAAAACAACGTTTGTAAATTGATGGCTAAAATCTAATAAAATGGCTGCCGAGTAGTGTAAAGACGTATCGAAAACGGAGATTGAAAAACCTTAAAATCTGATGTTTTCTATTGAGTCAATTATTTTTTTTCAACTCATTCTATTTTTTAAATAGTACCCTAAACGCCTCTTC
>JBAWXD010000041.1:0-22842 GCA_037144275.1 Paludibacter sp.
ATATACTTTATTCGATGCTGTTGATCCTGTTACAGTCAACGACTTGGCGGTTATGATTCCTGTTGTCAAAGTATTATTAGCAGGTGCAATATATTTAGTTGCATCAATACCACTAAGCGTATAGCTTACAGTAATTGTTTTTCCTGTACCTATGTTGGCATTATCATAGGCTGCACTTGTCGTAATTGATACATCGTCACCTGTCACAACACCAGTCAAAGTTCCGGCAGTAATTACACTGGATATGGATGTAGATCCATCGTAGACCTTGCTGGTAGTAAGTGTTGGAGCAGTGATGCTCAAACTCTTATCTGTAATATCTGCTGTGGTTGTTCCTGTTGTTGAGCCCAACGTATATTGTATAGCTTTTGTCCCGCTAAGTGCAATACCGGTAACCGTAACAGTTTTAGCTGAACCAACAGATGCTGTATTAAATAATGCATCTGTGTATGTTAAACTAACATCATCACCGCTAACAAAGTTAGCAGTTAGATTTGCAGTTGCAGTCCTGTTTCCATCATATTGTTTATTGACACCCGTTATTGTAAGGCTTACTGGAGCTGCCCAAATACTGGCAGTTGCAACACCCGTAGTCGATGCCAATACATAATTATCTTTGTCCGTTCCACCGGAAATCGTTATTCCAGAATAATTTACATTCTTATTCAGGCCTACATTTGCATCTACAAACGCAGCAGTTCTTCCGAATGCGAGGTTATCTGCCGTTACACGGTCGTCATTGAAACCAATACCGGTAGCTATCGTCGTACCATCATAGTACTTGCTGTCCGCACCGAAGTTACTAAGGTTAAGTGTTCGTTTGGTTATATCCGCTGTGGTTGTAGCAACAGTTGTCAAGTTGTAATTGCCCTGATCGGTACCAGATAAACTGGAACCAGTTAAAGTAACTGTTTTTGCTACTCCAATATTCTTATCACTGTAATTAGCAATTCCAGCAGTTAATGCAACAACATCAGGAGAAATGATCCCGTTCAATGTTCTTGTTAGCACATTGACTAAGGTATTTCCGTCGTAAACTTTCGATGGAGCAACTGTAAAGTTCCCTGTAATATCAAGTTTTGTAATTACTCCGGTACTTATCGTTGTATAGTTAATATTGTAGTTAGCTGTCATGTCAACAGATAAACCATCGCTAATAGTAAGACCAGAAGGAGTCATTACATGGTTCGATGCCACATTTTTATTATTATAAACCTGAGTTGGCTGTGTATTGATGACATCTCCTGTTATAAGCGCTCCAACAATCGGCGTTTTTGATGAAGTAACCAAGCCATTGTAAATTTTGGAATCGGTGACTGCAGTTACTGTCAGATTAGCCTGGGTTATGACTCCGGTTGCAGTTCCGTTAGCCAGACTATAGTTAGCAGCAAAGCCATTGTTTGTTCCATTATACAAGGTGTAAGTCACCACATTACCCGTATAAGTACCAACATTTTTACTGCTGTAATTAGAAGAAACTCCGGTTGCCGTTACAGTTTCACTTCCTATAAATCCGGAAAGTGTTCCTACGGTTACTGCACCTGCAGTTGTGTAACTATCGTATACTTTGGATGCAATCGATGGGGAAGTTACGGATAAGGCTTTCTGGGCAATTCTAGCACTTGCCGTACCTGTAGCTAAACTGTAATTCGAAGCTAATCCACCTAATGTTCCATCATGTAAAGTGTAAGTTACTACATTTCCTGAATAGATACCAACATTTGCATTGCTATAATTAGCAGAAACTCCGGTAGCAGTGATGGTTTCACTTCCCATTAATCCTGAAAGTGTTCCTACGGTTACTGCGCCTGCAGATGTTGTTGCATTATAGTCTCTTGTAGCAATAGATGGTGCTGTTACGGTTAAGGCCTTTTGTGTTATTACAGCACTTGCCGTTCCTGTAGCTAAGCTGTAGTTTCCAGCTAATCCGCCAAGTGTTCCATCATGTAAAGTGTAAGTCACTACATTTCCTGAATAGATACCAACATTTGCATTGCTATAATTAGCAGAAACTCCGGTAGCAGTGATGGTTTCACTTCCCATTAATCCTGAAAGTGTTCCTACGGTTACTGCGCCTGCAGTTGTTGTGGCGTTGTAATCTCGGGTTGAAATCGATGGTGATGTTATTGATAAGGCTTTCCGGGTAATTATACCGGTTGCCGTACCTGTAGCTAAACTGTAGTTCGATGCTAATCCACCAACTGTTCCATTATACAAGGTGTAAGTCACGACATTACCCGTATAAGTACCAACATTTGCACTGCTATAATTTGCAGAAACTCCGGTAGCAGTGACTGTTTCACTTCCAATAAATCCGGAAAGTGTTCCTACGGTTACAGCGCCTGCAGTTGTTGTGGCATTGTAATCTCTGGTTGCAATCGATGCTGCTGTTATTGTCAATGGTTTCTTATTCACATTCAGCAAACCGTTTACATATACTATTCTGTAATAAGCAGGGTCGTATGATCCAGTAGCAGCACTTGGCACAATAGCGTAAGGAGAACCCGATACATTAGCGGATGCAGCCGAACCAGTACTTGTCAATGTTACGCCGGTAATTTCAGCAGCCACGGGGCTTGTTCCAGAAACAATAGCTGAAACTGAGAAATCAGTAGTTCCAAGAGTCAATATATCTCCATAGGTTTTAGACCTGTCATTGGCAGTAATTGTAACAGCACGTTGTACTATGATATTTGCCTCAGCACCATATTTCCTTGGAGAAGCCAGATCCAACGCTGTCAACCACCATATACCCGGCGCACTAAATAGAACTCCATTAGGGAAGGTATGAACACCAGCATCGCCCACAGTAAATTGATAATCAGCCGGATTTGTGGCAGAAACGTCTGTATTTGAGAATGTTACAGTCCCTGAATAATTTGTTTTTATATTATTGTAAGTATCGATAGCCGTAACAACAGGAGTCTGATGAGTTCCAAAATCATGAGGATTATTCACTCCTGATACCAGAAAACCATACAACAAGGTTGGATTTACTGTTAATGATAACTTGTGATTATCCGAATTTATTGCTCCATCAGATGTGGAAATTTGTGCCAGCTCTGTTTTATATAACATCATTGAACTTGTAGCTACACCATTTGTGAATGACAGTGATGTCGTTGAATTAAATGGAGTACCAGCTACTGAAGGGTTCGTCACCGCAGTAGTTGGAGTAGGCATATTATTACCCGTTACAGCTGCATTCGATGGAGTTGCACCGCTAAAGGTCAAGGAGTGTGAACCGGAATAATTCGTTGCCGGATTATTGAAAGCATCGTAAGCATTCACAGTAATTGTCTGACCTGACCCCGCAGTCTGAGTTGTACTACCCGTTATTGCTAAATAAGCGGGAGTTGACTGATTTACTACAATACTTAGTTTATGACTATTGGCATTAATAGTACCATCAGTTGCTGTGATGTTCGACGTTTCTACATTAAACAAGTTCATAGTGGTGGTGACTGTACCGTTTGCAAAGGTTAAAGCTGTAGAAGTTCCAAAATTAATTGCATTTACGATTGGACTATATGACACATTCGGAAGGTTGGCTGATGACCAATTAGCACCACTGAATGTAAAAGGAGTACTTCCTGCATATCCGGTTGCCTGATTATTATAAGCATCATAAGCTGTTATGGTAATATTTTGACTAACACCTGCCGTTTGAGTTCCTGAGCCTGTAATTGCGAGGTAGTTAGGAGTTGCATGAGCTACTGTTACCGCAAGTTTATGAGTCACTGCAGTGATCGACCCATCACTCACATTGATAGATGCTGTTTCAACTTTATACAATTTCATGCTTGCTGTGACTACTCCATTCGTAAACGTAAGGGATGTTGTTGTACCAAAAGCAGTGCTTTGAACTGTTGGGTTTGTAGATGGTGAAGGAGATACATTTGCTCCACTGAATGTAAGTGAATGTGTTCCATTGTACCCTAATGCAACATTGTTATAGGTATCATAAGCTGTTATGCTGATTGTCTGGCTTGAACCGGCAATTTGAGTAGCATTACCTGTAATTGCCAGATAAGAATTAGCTGCATTAGCAACTACAACTCCCAACCGATAATCGTACCCGGTAATATTCGGTGTGGTTATGCTTCCCGTTGTAGCAACTATCTCTGCTGTTTCAGTTTTGTAGAGATTCATACTGCCTGTAGCCACACCACTGCTAAATGTCAATGCAGTTAAAGTCCCAAATGCTGTACCCGCTACTGTTGGATTGCTAGAAGGAGTTGGTGAAGAGTTTGCTCCACTAAAATTAATATTCTTAGACCCAGTGTAAGCTGTAGCCACATTATTATAAGCATCATAGGCTGTAACTGAGATTGTTTGTGGAGTTCCGGCTGTTTGCGAACTTGTTCCCGTAACGGCATAGTAATTAGCTGTTGCGTGAGTAACATTAACAGCAAGTTTATATCCGGTAGTTGTTGCAATACCTCCTGTTGCCTGATCGACAGCAGTAATCAAAGCACTTTCTACTTTATAAAGTGCCATGTTTGCAGTTGTAACACCATTTACAAAAGTTAACGACACATCACTGCCAATATTAATTCCATTTACAGTTGGAATTGTTGAAGGTGTTAAAGAAACACTTGCTCCAGCAAAATGTATGGTTTTTGTTCCGCTATAGTTCGTTGCAACATTATTGAATCCATCGTATGCTGTAACTGTAATGGTTTGTGTTGATCCGGCCACTTGGCTACCGCTTCCGGTAATAGCCAGATAAGCTGGAATTGCTTGATGAACATTCACTGTTAAGCGATTTGTAGTGGCAGCATTTATATTTACCGAAGTAGTTCCTGTATAGGTATCAGTATAGGATGCATTGCTAAAATTAGCTGCTACTAAAGCTGTTTCTTCTTTATAAAGAATCATTGATGCAGTATTGGCAATACCGCCTGTAAAGCTTATTGTTGTTCCTGTACCAAAATTCGTTCCGTTTACTGTCGGATGATATGGAGGTGTTGGTGAATCACTTGCTCCACTGAAAGTAAGTGTCTTATTTCCTGTAAATCGGTTTGCAGGGTTACCATAGGTATCATAAGCCTTAATCGTAATTGTTTGAGCTACACCTGCAGTTTGAGTACTGTTACCCGTTATGACCATATAACCTGGCACATTGTGTACTACTGTTATATCAGTTGAAGTCGGCGATGTTAACAAACCACTACTAAATTGAATACTAATCAATTCTGCCGTATTGTAACTTAAGTTGCTAAAGGTGGCTATTCCACCTGATGCATTAATAGTAGTCGTACCCTGAAGATTGCTTGTTCCGGTTACTCTTGTTGCAGTAATTGCTGAAGTGCTGCTTACGCCTGAAGTCACCAAATTACCCCATTGGTCTTTAATGCGTATTTCCGGCTGGGCACTAAATGCAGTTCCGGCTATTGCCTGACTTACTTGAGCTGGTTGTGTTTGAATAGTTAACTGTGTTGCTAGGCCAAAAGTGACAGCAACAATAGCGTTATCAATAATAGCTACTGTATTATACTTACCCGTAATGGTTGCATTCCCTACACCAATTCCATTCATTTTGAATGTGGCTGTGTATTTACCAGCTGAAGTATAATTAGCTGTCACATTCGTTGGACCAACAGATGTACCATTGTCAATCACTCCCATATTCGTGGAAAGAGTCAGAGTAGTAGCACGGTTATTGACTATTAAATTACCAAATTGATCTTCTAATTGTACTGTTACTAAAGTATTCCCGTCGGCAGTTATGGTTCCAGCGGCTGTGCTAATTTGAATTTCGCTGACATTCGGTAGACCTTCTGTTATGACTACTGTCGTGTTGTTATCAGCAAATGCTCCGAATACTGAAGAAGCAGTTCCGCTCCCGGTAAAGGCTCCGGTTATGGTAGCAGTTCCGGTTCCATTTGTACCACGAGTATCTCCTGTCAGAGTTGCAGTATATAAACCGTTTGAAACATAAGTCACAGATGAAAGGAACCCTAAAGTTGAACTTAATGTTACTGTTCCACGATTGTTTACGATTAAGTTACCCAAAGCATCTTTCAACTGAATAGTAACAGTCGATGTTCCATCCGTAGTCATTGATGTTGGATTTGCCGTAATAACAGTTGTTGACAAACTTGGAAGTCCTTCGGTAATAGTGACCGATCCATGATCGGTTATTGCACCATTTGATGGCCATGGAGCACTTGCCCACACACCAGGACCAGGTATCGAATTGAATGCAACTGAACCTGAAATCGTTGCAGTTCCTGCACCATTAGTTCCATCCGTACTAGGATATAAAGTAGTTGTATAATTTCCACTACCTGCATACACTGAAGTAATTGTTTTCACTCCTGTATGGTCACCAAATCCGGCCAGATCAGTAGTAAGTGTAATTATTCCATCATTGGTAGTCCGGTTATTATTATATTGATCCTTTAGCTGTACGGTAAAAAGCTGACTTCCATCAGTTGAAATCGTAGCAGCATCAGGCGTAATGGTCGTATTTGATAAAGAAGGCGGAGCTGGGCTAACTGTTATTGTAAATGATTGTGAGAATGGCACAGCATTAAGTTTTGCAGTAATTAAATTTGTTGCTGTTGTGCTGGTAACCGGCACATTGAATATATAGATACCATCAGACCCTGCTGTGGAACCATAAGTCTGCTCTGTACCTACCAATGCGCCATCCAAATATAAGGTTATGTTTTGACATGAAGAAAGCAAATTACCCTGAGCATCGCGTGCTGTAAGCGTTACAAGCACTGATTGGCCAGCAATTTTAGTATTGGAGTCAATTGTTACAGTCGATGTTGAAGGAGAAAATGCTCCCGGAGAGACTACAATATTTTGCTGATCACCGGTCTTATAAGCGAATTGCGAATCGGCCGCTCTTAACCAATAAGCGCCTATATTGTTGATAGCAATATTACTTGTAAATGTTCTTACACCTTTATACGTACTTGCTGGAGCAAACGATTGCAATCCAGTAGCTCCGGGGTAACTCACATTCCCTGCAGTAAGGTCATCCGACGATTTAAATCGAATGCTTCCGGCATAATCCACACACGTATTCCAATAGATATCTCTTGCCGTAACAGTTGCACCAAAGGCAGTACCTGAGGTTTGTACTGTCCCTGCTACTAGTTTGAAATTATCTAATGTAGTGTTTTTCACAACAACTGTAGTCGTACCGGCTTTTGACGTAGGACTATCGGTTATTGTAATAGTTGGAGACGTAAATGGTGTTAATTGGGTTTGATCTGAGTTATAGAATGTAAACCCGGAAACAGTGGCTACTCCTGCCGTGAATGTTTGAAGACCGTTAGCGGGCATAACACGAGCCTGCCCCGAAGTAGATGATACCGAAGTAGTAGACCAGGTCACACTATTATCACCCGTGTAGTTTGTTTTCACGTTAGCATATTGATCGTATACGGTAACCAGAGCACTAAACGGAACCCCTGCTGTCACTGCAGCGCCACCGTTGGCAACTAAGGTGAAATTATTTATATCAGCAGGTATTAGCGTGAAGGTATTTGATGTAGTTGATACACTCTCTGTTGCAAAAGCTACCGTCAAGGTCTTATTTGCTCCGGTAAGTGTCAACGTGACTGAATGCAATGCAAGAACTCCATTTGTGAAAGCTATGGAAGTTCCTCCTGCAGTTAATGTTGAATTGGTCGTTACTGCAACAGTAGAACTAAAGTCTGATACTGTTGTATTTTGTGAATCCTGAGCAGTCATTTTTATACTAAACGGAGTACCGGCTGTCTGATCAGGGATGTTACCACTTGCAGGCTTTTCAATAAGGAAGTGGTCAATACCTAATGTGGTAAGTGTTTGAGTAGAAGAACTCAAACTTTGACCGCCGGCATTATAAGCCCTCACCCTGTAATAATAAATCGTATTTCTGGCTAAACCACTTAAATTTAATGTGCTTACATTGCCTACATCTTTATTGTTATAACCCGATAAAAATATTGCGAAAGTAGCAGAAGTTGATACATCGAGGAAATATTTTGTAGCGCCTGTTGAGCTAGCCCAATTTGCTGAGAAACTATTAGCTCTGACTAATGTAGCTGCACCTGATACTGGTGCTGTTGGTACGGTTGTAAATGATGCCGATGTTTGGTATACCGAGTTGCTACAAGGTGAATTTGTAGTAGCAAAGACTCTAAGGTAATAGGTCGTGCTGGATGTCAAGCCGGTTGCAATAGCGGTAAGAGTAGGATCAGAAGTAGTAGCTTGTGCAGTTCCACTTCCATACGTTACAGTTGCACTGGTGCCAACTACCCAATTGTAGGTAATGGCATCCGTTGCTGTTGACTGAGCCCACGATAAATTAGCAGTAGTTGCTGTATAGGCAGTAACTGTGGCGCTACCTGGAACAGTAGCCGGAACTTTAGTTACAACCGATGTGTTGCCAGATGCAGCACTATAAAGTCCGTTACTGTAGTTTTTTGCGTAGTAAGATAGGGTTGTTGCAGGTGCAGTTGGATACAAACTAAGTGATGTGCCGGTACCTACCTGCGCATTACTAGTTGCATTATACCAATAAACTGTACCTTCAGTAGCAGTTGCCGAGAGTGTCAAGGCATTACCGATACAAACAGGTGTTGTTACCGATGCTGTTGGAGCATCGGGGTAAGTAGCAAAATTACCTGATGTAATTGTTGATGAATTTCCACACAGATTATTTGCATAAACAGTGAAGTAATAAACCGTATTTGATGATAAACTTGAAAGCGAAACTGAAGTTGCTGTAGTATTACTATTTTGTATAGTTGTTCCTGCTGCATTTTTCAATACCCAGTAATACGTAATGGTTCCTGTTCCTGTAGAAGCTCCCCATGAAATATTTGCTGCCGTTTTTGCTAAAGACGCAACTGTCCCTGTCAATGAAGAAGGGTTGGTCGGACCTGTACTAACTGAAACAAGATAACTGCCGGATGCCAGTGAGCCACCTATTACAACACGATAATACGTACTCGATGTTGGATATGCATTGTAAGATGCTGTTGTTGACCCACTTATATTATACCATGAACTATTATTAGGTGAATACTGCCATTGTATTGAACTTCCTGCATAACCACTAAGAGAAAGTGTTGACAACCCTCCGGAACATACTGAAGAAGTCGTTCCTGAGATGGTTCCGCTATAGCCTGTATAACTTACAACAACATACCCATTTCCAGAATTTTGACCATAACCCGAAGAACTTCCTCCGTAGTTTTGCCCAGCATATCCTGCTAAGCCATACCATTCGCTACCGTACTGTGCTGACAAGCCACCACCGGCTCCGCCAGTCCAACCGCCGCCACCGCCACCGCCGCCGCCGCCATCATTACTACCTACATTTGATCCAGTTCCACCATAAGTGGTTCCGTTAGATGAAAAAGAACTACTTCCGGTTTGCCCCGTATTAGCAGTATTACAAGCACCACCGGCACCACCACCACCGGCTGCCATCATGTATAAAGAACCACCTACTGAAACGACCGATGGAGCACCGCCGCCGCCGCCACCACCACTGGATCCCGAACTTCCGGTTCTACCACCGGCTCCACCATTGTATGAGCTACTATAGGTTGAACCACCTCCGGAACCAGCGCCCCCACCACTTACATTATCACCGCCATTGCCACCTGCATAGCCAGGATAGGCTGCAATAGTTGTTCCCGAAGCAATGCTATACGTTCCACTCGTATATCCACCATTACCGCCATAATAACGGGTACAACCAGCACCGCAATCAATTCCGCCATAACCACCACCACCGCCATAAGCAGCTATAGCCACGCTCGTAGTTGTCCCATACAATGTGAACGAACCCGCACTGGTATATGTATATGAAAAGCTCTGGCTATTACCACTTTGTGCAATAAGATACGATGGCAAAAAGAAGACAATCAATACGATTGTTAAGAGCAGTTTGCTCACCGACTGGATGTTGTAAATCTTTTTCATATATGTGAATTTAAATTTTTTCTTTTTCGATTCAATCTTTATGATTAGTTATATTTGATAGAATGATATTGTTTTATTAGAGTTTAAAGTACTTATAAACCTGTAACTCTAGTGTCCAAACTTATTGTATCAATTAGTTTGAGAAGCACTTTGGAACCCTAAACCGACCACTGCGTAATCGTTAAATTAATCTAATAGTTATGAATCAACTATAAGTTAATTTCGTCTCATGAATTTATTGTTTTATCGTTCTGTTTTTTCTACTATTCAGATTAAAAAGACCTTACAGCACGTGACAGATAAAGTTCGTCTTTGTCTTTCGCTTGATAGCCGCCATTACTAAAATCATAGAAAAATGAATTCCAATTATCGTGGCTGTTCGCATCCTCAGATGAAGACCAATATAAACCAGTGCTAGTCGTATTAAAATTTCCAATGGCTGCTCTATTTAGATATAACTTGTATAATTCATCTTTACTGGGTAAATACCATCCGGCACCCAAATTACTGCACAGTCTGGCAGCTATTCCTGTTGTTGTGCATATGTTCATAATTTTTACTGTATTTTGATAGCCTGTGCCCAGGGCAGTGCCGGTTGCTGAGCTAAGTGTACCGATGCAACCCCACTTGCTCCTTACATTATCGCTTATGGCTGCAATTAATCCATGCGTTTCACCTGACACATATCCGTTGTCGCCACTAACAAAAATATAGGCAATTATACCACCCTGGTAACTGCTTCCAATATTGAGCACGGGAGCTGTGGTTGCAAAACTTAGTTCGGCCCCATAGTTGGTACCAAAACTGTTGGTGGCATAGGCCAAAACATAATAAGTTGTGCTTAAAGTAAGTCCCGAAGGATTCAAACTGAAAGTACCCGTGCTAAAAGTTCCTGTTTCCGAAATATTCGTACCTGCACTTGCCGGTTTAAAACCACTGCTTGTGCTGTATTTAAAACCACGCGTAGTGACATTAGCACCATTGATTGCACTAATGTTTCCATTGAAAGTGGCTGTAGTGCTACCAATAGGACTTACCACAGATGTTGAAATAGATGGTGCCGTAAAGCATGATGTTAGGGATGCCGTTACATCCAATCGATTCACACTCTCTACTCCGTTTACGATCTGGCTGGCATAATAATGCTGCCCGTTGACCAACGCTTCAGTTCCTGTATATAAAGTTCCTCCTGTTGTAGCAGAATACCATTTAATGACCGAACCTGAAGTCACAGTCAGGTTGTCAACCGTTGGAGTTTGAGCTAGCAAAACTCCTACGCTAATTAGTATTAAGTATATCAGAAGAAATCGTTTCACTGTGTTTTTTGATTTATTTTTGAGTATAGTTTCCCTTATATCCAAGCTCAGTGGCAGATATAGCCGAGATTATAGGACTAAAGTGTCATTATTTAGCAAATCGGCCACGATTAGCCTTGGCTTATGTATAATTTTATTGATTCAATATAAATTTGAGCCCAGTCAATTCATTCAGTTTAGTTAGCAGGTCGTTTAACTCAGGCGAACTAAGTCCTGTTTGATTGTGGATCACAACCTTCCCTGAAATAGACTTTTTCCATCCACTTAAATAAGTGCTGAAATCATAGACATTTGCTGATACGACAGGAACATTGGACAGGAATATTCCAGAAGAATCGTTCTTTACAAAAATATGCAAGTCTTTGATTTGCCTTCCTCCAATAGCTTCTGTAATTTGTTCGATACCGCTACCAGATGATTCTGCGGTAAAATATACTCCCGGATTCGCATTGTAGCTCAATTGAATTTGCTTCATATTAGAATCATCAGACACTAATCCGATAACAACATAATCAGTTACCGGATTCTGGGCAAAAATTATCGTATTAAAACTCAAAAACATCAGGAATATAAAAGTTAGTTTCTTTTTCATGGCCATTTTTATCAGTTGTTAAATATGTAAATCATTAGTTATTATGGGTTTGTCAAGGTCACCAATACATCCAGTCTTGCAGTACTTTCAGCCCCGTTTACGGTTTGGCTGGCATAGTAATGCGTGTTATTACTCAATTGTACGCTTGTTGCCAACGCTGTTCCGCCTGTTGAAGTAAGGTACCATTTAATGCCGGTCCCGGTAGCTACCAAACTCGCTACGGTTGGCCGTGCATTAACTGTTATTAAGATGGAAGCACAACCTGCACTGAACTGTGAATTGTTATAATTCCGTGCATAATAGGTTGTAGTCACTGTTGGACTTACGGTTAACGTATTACCTGTAGCCGGCGAAGTGGCAGTGCCACCACAACTGCCCGTGTACCAATATACTGTTCCAACTACACCGTTTGCAGTTAGTGTAGCGCTGGCACCGTAGCAGAGGGTGCTGTAGTTGGCCGTAATTGAAGTGAGATTTGCCGGTGCGGCAGCCACAGTTCCTGTTGCTGTTGTAGTTAGCGTTCCTGACTGCACACTGCTTGTAATACTGCACGAAATAGTTTTGCTAACTTCGTTTGTAGTCAGTGTATAAGTGCTTGCTGTTGCGCCAGATATATTTGTACCGTTTGCTTTCCATTGATAGAGCAGTGGTGTGCCGCCGGTAATGCCGATATCGGTATTGTTAGGCGTAACCGTCAGCATTGCCCCTAATTGCATAGTACCAGTAATGACGGGTGAGCCTGCGAGTGCAGGTGCTGGGTTATATTTGAAGGCAGCAGTTGAAGGCACGGTAGATGTAATACTTCCTCCAATTGCATAACTAAGAGTAACAGAGTAGTCTCCTGTAGCGGATGCTTTCGGAAAAGCAAAATATAACTTGCCGTTACTATCGGTAGAGGTCGTTAAGGTCGTTACCGTAGCACTTGGGTTTGTCAGTTTGTATGTTGCGGTCAAACCGGAGGTATTTACGCTGTTATTAGGGTTGAGAAAAATGTTTATACTGGATCCGCTAACCAGCCAGGAATCAATCTCATTGACCTGATTAGCACCAGTCCAAACCGCGTCTGTCCCCGGGCTATCCAGAAGGTAGAGCGAGGCAACTGCTGCAGCAGTGGGTGCTGTAATAGTGTTGTACGTTCCAAGTGGGGCATGTAAAATCAGATAGGCCACCTTTGCTGCAAGCTTCTTGTCTGAAGTCAAACCACTATATGAAGGTAATTTGGCTGTAACATCAGCGTCTGTAGGTATAATTGTTAGATCTTCTATGTTTTGATTGAGGGCACCAGGCAGATAAGTACCGGTACTTTCATCAGTAATTACTTTTACCTGGTCATTTTTGATTCGGGTGAGATACGCATTATCTATATCATTGGTAGTAGCAGCATAATTGGTTGCAGAAGTATTCGTAAGGTTAACAAAAAAGCGATTATTAATCACGTTGAGATATTTGGCATATTGGTAGGACTCAAGCGAAGAATTACCGGAAATCACACCAGCAAATGACATTTCGAGATTGGAATAGCGAAATGCTGAAGCAATAGTGCAACCATGGGGGTTATAGAACACAAATGGACCGAACCCCCCGAATCCTGTTGTTGTAAGAGCTTGCGAGTTAAACATGGTACTTTTGGATCCGGTTAGATTTCCAGTTGTGTTGTCTAACTGCTGAATAGTTGCAGTTACAGTCGTACTGCTAAGGCTCAACTCGATATGACTCTTATTGTAAAGAGTTGCAAATGTTGATGTCGCAATCAATGTGCCGGGTGCACCTGTTCCGGCATTATGAAGATCATCCACATTCACATTGCTAAGTTTATAGATTGCGCTGGATACACCAGTCGGTGTTGTAGTTGACCCGGCAGGAGTCCAGGTAAACAGCAGGAGGTATCCACTAATGGTTTTACTGCTGCCAGTGCCAGTCGTTCCGCAATTAATCAGAAAACCGGCTGAAATCAAGGTATGCGTGATTACATAGCTTGCATCAACATCGAATTTGACAGTTTTAGTAGAGCTAGCATCTGCAGGATAATACAAGAAGTCGGCAGCCCCAATAGAACTGTAGCCATAAAATTGCATGGAAGGTTTTCCGCTTACAACGTAGGGATAGATATGAGATTCAAGCACAGCAGTTGTTCCCCAGGTTTGGGTTCCAGCAAGCAAAGCCGCTATGGTTGTATGACTATTTAACCCGCCATATGAATCAGAAACAGGATAATAATACCAATTTGATGGGATATTACCGTTATTGAAACTACTGGACCAGGCTGCCTGATTAGCATACCATCCGGTATCGTAATGGTCGAAAACCTCCCATTTGGTAACATCAGTTGGGTCAAGAGTCACTGCCGAGGTGTTAATCCGATAGGGGCCTGTAGTACTAAAAGTTGGTCCCATAGTATTCAGGTAGGTCGAGACGTCGGTAGCAAAGTTACTTGGATTCAGACCTCGCGAGGGATCGAGGTTCATAAAAACATCGTAAGCTGCTGAATCTGTCACCACCGGGTTGATTGCCTGAATTGGCAGGATAAACAGGGTCTGCAAATAAATGAAAAAACCCAAAGCCATTGGCTTCTTCACATATAGAAAAATTGGCTTCTTTAAGGTGAATTTATTAGTCATAATTTTGTAATTATTAAAATTTATTTTTATGTTCCATTTTTGTTCAGGCCGCTTAACAGAGGCCTGAACAATAAGATAAAAGTTTAATTTCCACAGAATGACTGCGATGCTGTGCCTGTTGGTGCTACTGGGTCAATTTCTCCAGCTGTAGTAGTATAATTAACCGGTTTCGTATAATTAGTTATGGCACTTCCGCTCAGGGTGTAAACCACAGTAATAGTTTTGCCTGTTGCAACACTGGCATCATTATAAGTAGCTGCAGCATTTACAATTACATTGGCAGCTTCTGCCGATAAAACTCCGGAAAGTGCCCCTGCTGAAACAACTGCAGTTGTTGTCCCATTATAGGTTTTAGTTGTGGTGAGCGTTGGAGTTGCTATGGTCAACATGATAGCTCTAATATCTCCAGTTGTACTCAGGTTAGCTATGCTATAATTGCTTGCCAAACCGCTACCATTTGCTAAAGCATAAGATATCGTTGTTGCTTTGCCTGTGCCTACATTAGCATTGCTATAATTGCTCGCTAATGGAGTAATTGTCAATGATTCTGAGCCAACTAAACCGCTTACTGTTCCAAGCGTTACTGTTCCGGCAGTGGCCAATCCGTCATATTGTTTCGAAGCAACGGTAGTAACAGCTGTCAAGGCTTTTTGTGTAATGTTACCTGAAGATACGAGGTTGGGCATGCTGTAATTGCTTGCCAAACCACCGCTGCCATTTGCTAAAGCATACGATATAGTTGTTGCTTTGCTGGTCCCCACATTAGCATTGGCATAATTAGCAGCAGTTGGAGTAATTGTCAATGTCTCAGAGCCAATCAAACCGCTTATTGTTCCCAAAGTAACGCTTCCTGTTGTGGCTGAGCCATCATATACCTTGTTGGCTATAGTCGTGGCGGCAGTTAAAATAACCGGACTAACATAAACTACGCTTGCTGAACTATTTTGACAGCCAGAACTATTTGTTACAGTAAGGTTCAGATTATAGTTAGTTGCAGCGGTGGCTAGTACCGTTATTTGATTCGTTCCTGCACCTGAAGCTATTGTTCCATCACCGGTAATTGCCCAGGAGTACGTACTCATACCGGTAACTGCAGTGTATGTTGTCGTTGACCCGTAGGTCACAGTTCCGGAACTAGCAGTTATAGTAGCATCTGGTGCGCTGTTTATGGTTACCCCGGTTGCTGCAGAAGTGGTACTACACAATGTGGACTGATCGATAATGGCAACTTTATAATTTCCACTTGCGATGGCAGTATAAGTAGATGAAGTAGCGTCGGTTATAGCTACATTATCTTTATACCATACGTAAACCGGAGAAGATGCTGTGGTGGAAGCTGTTAATACAGTTGATCCACAGGCTGTAAACGTACCTGATATAGTGGCTGTTGCTACAGCATTGATAACAATGTTCAAAGCAGCCGAAGTTGAAGTACATGAACCTGCACCGCTAACTTTCAGCTTATAGGCTCCGCTTGCTGTTGCAGCATAGGTAGCTGAAGTTGCACCGCTAATAGCAGTGTTATCCTTATACCATTGATATGCTGTAGTATTCGTAACTGAAGAACTAAGATTTGACTGACCACATGCCGTAAGATTGTCGGCCACAATGCTTACCGTCGGAACTGCATAGATTGAACTGATTGTGCTAACGGCTGATGTATTTGTACAGTTTGTAATGCCATCTGCTACGGATACTGTATAAGCTCCTGTAACCGTTGCCTGGTAGCTTGCCCCGGTTGCTCCGGTTATAACACTAGCATCCTTATACCATATATATAAAGGACTCGTCGAATTCGTTGAAGCTGTCAAAGTAGTAAAACCACAGTCGGGGGTTGGAGTAAGACTGATAGTCGGTAATGCATTGATGACGATGCTTGATGTTGCACTAATACTTCCACATCCTGACAATGTATTGGTTATTGTGTAGGTTCCTGCTGTAGAATTAAGGAGGTCAATTTCACCCGTACTTGTACTTACAAAGATGACTCCTGTTCCGGCGGAGAATGTTCCGGCAATTCCTCCACCGGTCATGGTAGGAGTAGCACTTCCTGTTTGGCAAAACGGAGAACCCTGATACGCAAATGTTGCCACCGGTATCGCCGTCACTGAAACAGAAACAGTATTATTTGATGAAATTGATTTTGGGCATGCATAATTATCACTTACCGAACTAAGCGTGTAAACGGATGTTCCGGCAGATATTGTTGGTTGAACTATAGTTACCGTCGATGAACTAGAAGAAGTGCTTACAGTTTGATCAGTAGCACTATTCACATGATATGTAAATGTATATGGTGGGGTGCCGATAGTTCCGGTAAATGTAATCACAGGTTCGGTTCCACCCTGACAAACTGTAGAATTATTTACAGCTATCGATGCTGAAGGCAAGGGATTTATAATCACCGTTTTTTGAGCAGTCACTGCAGCACAAGGTCCTGAAATAGGAATAGTATATGTTACAGTATAAGTACCTGCTGTACTGGTTGATGGCGTAATACCACCTGTGCTAGAATTAATCGTCAGTCCGGTAGTTGACGAATATGTTCCTCCTGTATAGGTATTGGTACCTGTCAGGATTGGTAATTGAACTACAGAATTACTTTTACAGAAATTAGCGCCATCGTAATTAATGGATGCTGTAGCTAGACCTGAAATTCCAACTGTGGCTGTAGCCGTTTGTGGTGCACAACCACCTGACCCTGAAACAAAATAACTGATAGTATAACTACCGGTTAAACTGGAAGATGGACTTATCACTCCAGTCGATGAATTTATAGTCAACCCTGAAGGTGTGGCTGAGAATACTCCTCCGTTGGGATTTGTAATAGTCGGAGTGACATCACTCGATGATGTACAATAAGAACTTCCACTATATGCTATAGAAGAAGTGGAAGGAGCTAATGTAATACTAACAGATGTTGTTGCCGGGCTTTGTATACAGCCTGCGGTTGATGGTGGCGTATAGGTTACAGTATAGGCATTAGCCGTACTTGTATTGGGTGTTATGGCTCCGGTAGTGGCATCAAGTGTCAATCCACTCGGAGATACAGTATAAGTTCCACCACCTGATCCGGTTTGTGATACTAACTGGGATCCGGTTATACTCTTACAAAATGAATTACTTGCATAAAATATTATAGATTGGGCATTGCCTGCACTAACAGAAGCGATTACCGGAACACGCGCCTTACCCGAATTTAACGAACAACCGGTTCCATCAATGGCATCTACATAATAGGTCGTCGACTCGGTAAGATATGGCGTTGTGTATGATGACGCCCCTCCGGGTGTTAAGGTTGTTCCATAAAAAGGAACAGAATACCACATTATAGTCCCACTTGTAGCCGTAGCGTGTAATGTAACAATACCCTCATTACATCGCGAAGCTGGAGTTGTAGTGACAATCTGAGCAAATAAAGGTGTTCCCAGAAAACAAACTGCCACAATGCTAATCATCAGCTTTACACTTAGCGAAGATTTTTGTTCCGTAAAACTTGATCGTAGACTTTTCATAAGTTTTATCATTATATTATTATTATTTTTAATCCGATGAGATTTATAGCATTTAATTGTAATATAGCTTAAGCATCTTTTATATTCAGAATCATATTTCGATGCAATCTTCATAATAGTCTGTTATGTTTTCAATTCAACTTATACTATATAATTGCATTTTAAAAAATCAATATCTGTAAGCATTTGATTTATTAACCTTTATATACATATACGATGTATAATTCTTTCATTTTATTTCATTTAATATACATATTATCGATTTATATTAGCATTTTTTCTAGCGTATGTAGTATTTTTTGCAGATATGAATAACATTTTATTATAATTTTAATTCATGTGAATTATTTTTTTCATTATTTTGAAAACTTTTCATGTATTATTTTTAAAGTTACAAAATATATACAAATTTTTATCGCAATATTTGTTATTTGTTGATATATAAAGCATCTTATGTATTAATTTATATTTACTTTTATTTAGTATTGTAATTTTACAGGTGACTTAATTTCATATTTCTATATTTTTTTAAATATGCTATTAACATTGGGTTTAATCCAAAAATAGTTTGGACTGAAACAAGTCATAAAAAATTACAAAAAACAGTTCGAAACAACAATTGAAGTTGACTTAGATGTTATTCTTTGCCACTTTATTCATGATTAAAATAAAAGCATGAAATTATGAATGCCTGGTTTAAATCAAAATTCATTAAATATATATTAAAATTAATTAACACAAAATCCTTTGATTCCAACCTATTGGTTTTAAAATCAGTTTAATCAGCTGTTATTCTTTTTCAATGGATGCTCCATCCACATTCTTTTGTGTTGTTTACTAATTTGAAAAATCTACTTATTTTTGGTAGATGTATCTACTCATCACATAAAAAAATTTCAGTTTATATAAATCCAATGCAAAATTCAACTAAATGAATCACTATCGAAAAAATGAATGCCCGTACTTTGTATTGATTTTGTATGCAAAGTTTCAGACATTGAACTCCTTGTTTTTGAGTTTTCGGCACAAATTCCAGAGCTCAATCCTGTTTATTTATTTAAAGCTTTTGAAAAGCTCTGATATGTTGAAAATCCTGATAATAATGCAATCGTGTCGATGCTGAGCAGGCTATTTTTTATCTTCGGCCAGTAATTCTTTTACATGCTGAAGCCAGTATGTATCTCTAATGCTATAGAATGATAGTTTTTAAAATGATCAAAGAATTGGACGAGATGTTGTCAGGAAATCTTTAGGATTTTAGATAGCTGAGCGAAGGTAATCTCAGCTCGTAAATACAGTTTTGGCTGAGTCAGGTAATCAAAAGGAACAAGTAACATCCCAGTCGTATAAAAAGATGAATATCTGCACTGATTTATAAACTTTTGCTGGCAGAAGTATTCTTATATTTATATGTTATAACTTGCGGATTCGACCACAGGAAATTATTATCAGGACTGGTCGATAATTCAAAAAGATTATTTTAGTGTATGAATTCGAATTATGGTTACTAACAACTCAAATATAATCTCTCATGTTATTTATCAAATCCGGTCATTTGCAATAAATCGTAAAAAAATTTAATGCCTAAAGTTTAATCCCGCCGTGGGTCACCCTGGGACATTCAAATCACGCTAAAATCAGTGATTCGGATATATTTTAAACTTTTATAACAATATAATTAGGTTTTTATTCACTTTTTGCTGTGAAAAGTTACTTTTTTTTTTGTGTTTATACTTAAATGATTATATTTGCGGACATATTCTGATTGTATCTATACAGTCAATAAAAAAATAACCTCTAAAAAAATTGAAAATGCAAGAATTAGTAAAAAAGATTAAAGCCGAATGTGCGGCTTTTGCAACAGATGCAGATTTGCAGGTTGAAAAAGGCAACAAAGCTGCTGGTACCCGTGCCCGCAAAATTTCTTTGGATCTGGAAAAATTATTGAAAGAGTTCAGAAAAGTTTCTATTGGAGCAGCAAAGAACTAATAATTTCCATTCCTTATTGAACAAAAAGCTTTCCTTTATCAGGAAGGCTTTTTTTGTCTTTATGGCCTTGAATACTAAATTGTACATCCGATAAATATTCCGGTGGGTTCATATCATTTAGCTTGCTCCACTGGCTTTGAAAACGATCTTTACTAATTTAATTTCAGCTATTCCTTATTTCACACTCTATTCACGCTTGAGCTTTCCCCTTTTACTGCTAATACACCGGGACAAAAGTCTCGCCGCTTCATTATCACAGCAGCATAGTCAACAGGCAGATTATCATTTTCACTCCTCTTTTCCATCAATACATAAGCAATTTATTTCCCAGCCTCTTACGTGCTTAATAAACTATGAATATGTTGGTTACAAAATATTTTAGTGGAAGTGAGCACAAAGTCTCGCTTCCATTTTCTAGTTGAATTGGTGGTTCGAAAAAAAAAGGTGATTTTTAGTAAAAATAAAATGGATAAACAGAATAAATGTAAAATTTATTCGTTAATTTTGTGGGTTCACAACTAAAACCCATCAATAATAAACGATCTAATATGAAAAAAACTCAGTTTAGCAGCCCAAAATACTTAAAGTCAGCATTGTTTATAACAGCATGTGTCCTGATATTATTTTCCTGTAGTCCAAAATTGACAGTTCATAAACCACTTACTTTCAGCGATGTGGAAAAAGAATTTCATTTTGCAAGTCCACTGCCGGAACGATCTCAAAAAACGATCTTAAAACAATTCGGAAGTGTTCAGAATTATCATGATTCGATTGTAGCACGCAGAGCAAGGCCGAATAGAGGTCCAGTTATTATAACAGGCCATCCTACAGAAGCAGATTCAGCTCTTATGAAAATATTTCGGATGAGTGATGAGGAACTCAAAAAAAACCTTATTAAATTCTCCAGAGACACAATCTCAAATCGTCGTAATTCCAAAAAGTAAGATTCAGTATAAATCAATTCAATAAATCAAAATCTAATATGAAAAAATCTATCCTCTTCCTTTTGCTGATAGCAACTATCAGCGCTGTAGCGCAAAAGTATCATCCCATGTTAAAAGAAAATAAAATATGGGGAGTTATAACAACCTATTGGTATGGAAGTCAAATAACAACTACTAAATATTACAAACTTTCGGGAGATTCATTAAAAAACGGCATAAGTTATAAAAAAATATATTGCAGCTACGATTCACTTATGCAAAAGTGGTATGACTCTGATTTATTGGTCAGTGAGGATACCATTAATCAGAAAGTATATTTGAATAATGATGTATTACTTTATAATTTTTCTTTGAAAAAAAATGACACATTAAAAATCAACACACAATGGTCGCATTGTATTGTTGATACTGTCAAACAAATAATGATTAACAACGATGTGAGAAAAAAAATTGAATTCAAAAACTGGAATAACGAATTCTGGATTGAAGGAATTGGAAGTTCTGTTTCTCCTTTTATGCCAAATGAACAACATATTACTTTTGATGTTGATTACAAATTATTATTTGTAAAAGAGAATGATAAAACAATTTATCATAACCCTGAATATCCAAATGATTATTACTTATTAGGACTTGGTTTAAACTCAATTAAATCAAGTGATTACAAAATAAAACTTTATCCTCAACCTGCTTATTCAGAACTAATTGTCGAACTTCCAAATGAGATTCTGTCTGGAGATTATACTATTTTCAACACTTTTGGTCAAAATATGAAATCAGGTTCAGTA
Source organism: Paludibacter sp. (assembly GCA_037144275.1). Taxonomy (GTDB): domain Bacteria; phylum Bacteroidota; class Bacteroidia; order Bacteroidales; family Paludibacteraceae; genus Paludibacter. The sequence continues at coordinate 21,705 of JBAWXD010000041.1, forward strand.
GCTTTAAAAAGAAATAAGCTTGATGTAAACAATCTCAATTCAGGAGTATATTACTTTGTATTGAAGGATAGAAATCATAAAACAACACAAAAATTTACCATCCAACGATAGTCAATTAAATGAATAATCCTATGAAAAAATCTATCCTCTTCCTTTTGCTGATAGCATCTATCAGCGTTGGAGCGCAGAAAGAATGGGCTCCAATTGGCACAACCTGGTATTATGACTTTTATGCCCAAGAGGCAACTGGTTATGTGAAAATTGAATCATTCAAAGATACTGTTGTAGCTTCAAAACCGTGTAGATTCCTACTTATTACTGAGTCAGCTTATGAATATCCGGGTGTTTACAAAACTTACAAATTGGATTCATTGATTACTTATCAGGAGGGCGATAAGGTTTTTCTATTCAATAACAACAAATTTGTACTCATTTATGACTTTAATCCAACGGTAGGTGATATTTGGGATTTAACTGAAGTTCCGAATTACTTCAATTTTTCATCCACCTATCCAAATCCATACCATCCGGCTTGTCCGGCGGGCAAGATAGTGGTTGATAGTATTAAAACCATGACTTTTGAGAATCAATCCTTTAAAGCTATTTATACCAGTCCATACCAAAATTCCCAAAAGCATTATTTCGGAGTAATCGTTGAAGGTATAGGCTGTTTGAACTACTTATTGCCTTTAGACATTTGTAATCGGCCAATGGATATTCCTGCTGCTGGGAACATAAGATGTTATAATACAAGCGGTTTCTCACATTCATGGTCATTAAAAGCATGTGACTATTTGCCAGAAAAAAGCAGAATTGACTTTCTGAAAACAGGCACACAATGGTATTACGGTGAAAAAGATTATATATTTCCTCCTGCCAATACTTTCAATGATAATTATTTTTCAGTAAAAATAACCGGAGAAACTATTGTGAAAGGAAAAAACTGTAAGGTGATGCAACACTTACGAAGTAAACCGATGTGTTTTGGATATGATGACACTGTTTCGATTTACCAAAGCAACGACACTGTCTATTTTTATAATACTACAAGTCAGAAATTCAGCACATTATATGTGTATAATGCTCAAAAAGGAGATTCATGGGATATTGATTATCCTAATACAAAAGTAACTGCTAC
>JBAWXD010000042.1:0-20895 GCA_037144275.1 Paludibacter sp.
CTGAGGTAGCGACAGTGGCAAACCATATTAGCAAAGCGTTATCTTTTATTCCAAACTAAAAATTACGGATGAATTTATGAATGAAAATTTACAGCTCCAACCCTCTATTATCCAAAATAAAATTTATACTATCAGATATCAAAGAGTTATGCTTGATTCTGATTTAGCAGAACTATATGGGGTTGAAACCAGAGTGTTGAATCAGGCAGTTAAAAGAAATATTGAACGATTTCCTGATGATTTCATGTTTCAATTGAATGAAAATGAGTGGTATAGCATGTCGTCACAATTTGTGATGACATCAAAATCAAAACGTCCGAAATCTGCCTTACCTTTAGTTTTTACAGAGCATGGTGTTACTATGTTGTCAAGCATTTTGAGAAATAAAACAGCAATACAGGTTAATATTCAAATTGTACGTGCATTTGTAGCCATACGTAACTTAATATCAGTGAATTCAGTTGATAGAGTTACTCAACTACAAACTGAATTTACTGAACTGAAAGCTTATATCGAAGATGTATTTGCAGATTATAATGACATAAATGAAGATACCCGTATGCAGATGGAGCTAATAAATCAATCCCTAGCCGAATTGCATACCGACCAAAAATTAATCTCAAAACCCCGAAAGAAAATCGGATTTATTACGGAAGAGTAATTGAAATTTAGCTTGCAATTGTAAAATTCTATTTATATTTGCAATTCATATTATCAAAAGCGTTAGCTTTTATTCCAGTTCCCAAAACTTCCACACTTTTTATACACAAAGGAATAACCACGTAAAAATATGAAACCAATCATGTTCCTTAGTAACAAAGCATTTGTATTTCTTACGATGCTTTTGATGACATTCATTTTTCCTTTGAGCAATACAAATGCTCAAACAAAAATGAAATGTTTTGATGTAAATGGTTCTCTGATCGGAACTGTTTTGATATCCGACTTTCAAAGTCTTTCCACTTCTTCTGACGCACGTGTGCTTCATATGAAGAATGGCAATACAATAAGCGGAATATATAAAGTTGTATTTGACTATACAACAGATGATATACAAACTCTTCAAATAGATAAAGCTCAAATATACCCCAACCCTATCAGTGTGAATGGATTCACAATAAATTGTGACCTCAAGACCGATAGCGATGTAAGTATAGAGATACTTTCTATTAGTGGATCATTGGTCTATAAAGTTCACTTGGCAAATCAGCCTTCAAACTTTGTCTACAATATGAATCCAACTCTACCTTGCGGTCTTTATATTTGTAATATAAAAACTGAAAATCATTTCTTCTCAACAAAAATCATTAAAAACTAAAAGTATGAAAAAGTTCTTATTCTTACTGGCAATGATGACCATCACATCAAGTATATTCTCCCAAACTACAAAATTTTGGAAAATAACTAAAAATGATGGAACGAAAGAGTGTATAAAACTCTCTTCAATTGCAGATGAGCAGATCGTTGATTCTGTTTACTCTCCACTTTTAGATAGTCTTTATAATTGTATACAATCTGGTCCTTGGTATACTATCCAAACTGAAAGAAAATTACCAACTGATACAGTTTGGACAGCATGGGGAAGTCCACCTACTGATACTTATGATTTTGATTTATATACAAAAAATTATACTAAAAGCTGGAATTCTTATGGTAAAATCTATTATGAGTCACCTTATGTGATTAATTCAGATGGTAAAAGTTTTACACAATCAAATGCTGTGGTAACGATTGTAAAATTAACAATGAATGAATTTCAAATTTATATGCCTATTCAAAGTTATATTTATCATTTTACTCAAAGACACACTTTAAATTAATTTTAAAGTGCTCAAATTAAACAAAACCCGTTTCATATTTATTATGAACGGGTTTGTTTTTTTGTGTATAAATCATTTACATGCTTTTGGTATGTGATATAATAAATAAAGATAATATTAATAATTATAACTATTTATTATGAATAAAAACAACGTGAAAAAGGTTACTTCAAAATTGTTTATTCTTGGGTTAGGTTTCGGTCTTGCATTAGGAGTAAATTATGTATTTGCTGGTGGTGGTAATGGTAATAGTGATGTTTATACACCACCAACCGATACTTTTCCAAACGGGAATACACCTGCACCTATTAATAGCGGAGCAGCTTCACAAACAAAAGCCGGAGGCTTAACACTAGCAGGTGCTTTCATTGCTAAGTCAGGCGCAGAATTTCAGCAAACTGTTACTGTTGGTGGAGATTTAACTCTTACTTCTGGAGCATTGCTTTCACAAGGGATATCTGCAGCAGGTGCTTTCATTGCAAAGTCAGGCGCAGAATTTCAGCAAACTGTTACTGTTAGTAGTCTTGCAGATAGTACAACCAATCAGGGTAATCGCCCTATTTGTGTTAATTCCTCTGGTCGAATTGTAATTTGTATGGGACCAACCTCTGTTCAGCGTAGGCAGTAACGAAGTATCTCGCAGTTCGGCGTATGGCTCTGCCTACGTCGCTGCTAAAAGCAAAGCTCCGGCTTTGCAAATTCATACAAATTCGGCTGAAATTATCTACGATGACCGTTGGTTCACAACGAATTTCAGCCGAATTAACGTAATTAATCCCCCGTTGAGCGTAGTTTGTAAATGTTCGGCGAATGGCTCTGCCTTCGTCGCTGCTAAAAGCAAAGCTACGGCTTTGCAAATTCATACCAATCGGCTGAAATTCTTCATTGAGATTCAGCCGATTGTATTTTTATTGATGAATTTGGAACAAAAGTATTATATTTGCAGTTATAAATTAAAACACTGGACTATGGCAATTATATCTATGTTTTATGGTATAATCATTTCGATGTACTATTTGGATAATAAACAACACAATCTGCCACATATACATGTGAAATATCAAGACGAAGAAGCTGTGATTTCAATCATTGATGGTCATTTATTAGAAGGTACTTTAAAACCTAATAAAATGAAACTTGTACAAGCATGGATTGAAATACACAATGAAGAATTAATGGCCGATTGGGCGTTAGCAATAAGTGGTGAAACCATTTTTAAAATTGATCCTTTAAAATAATAAATACATGAACCCCAGAGTTGTACATGTTCAGACTGAGCAGGACTTTAAACTATTGATTACTTTCAATAATGGCGAGAAGAAAAGTTTTGATGTCAAACCCTATTTGGGAATTGGTATTTTTAAAGAGCTACAGGATGTAAGTATGTTTAATTCTGTAAAACCTTTTTTAGGGAGTATTCAATGGGCAAATGGGCTTGACCTTTGCCCTGATACTCTTTATCTTGAAGGTAAGACTTGTTAAGAGCAACCACCCCTGTTGAGCATAGGCTCTAACAAAGTCGCTCGATGTTCGGCGTATGGCTGCCGATTAATCGGCATGTACCATCTGCCTACGTCGCTGCTAAAAGCAAGAGCTCCGGCTTTGCAAATTAATACTAATCGGCTGAAATTATCTACGATGACCGCTGGTTCACAACGAATTTCAGCCGAATTTTCATACTACTTCTTTTATAGCCCCCTTATAGCCCTCTTATACTTCCATTAGGAATTCTTTAAGTAGACAATATTGAGTTTTGCGATATAAATTACAACAAATATTAATCGGGTAATTTTCTGTTTTTTGTTGCACTCTTTTCTTCTGCTCTCAATAAAAAGAAGTGATATCGGGCATTCTAAAGTTCGTTGAAATAAATATGAATAATTATTGAATTTTAATGTTATGTTTTCATAATTTTGTAAAATTATTTATATATTTGCAACTCATAGGCTGAAGCCCTCATCACCTGCTGACCTCTCCTGGCAATCCAAGTCCTGAACGAGTGAAAAACGTTTTCGAATCTGATAATCCGGTTATTATTTCGCTAATCTTACAATTATAAACAATCAAATTTAAGTATTATGAAAAAAGAAACTTATTTCTCGCGGTTGATTTTAAGCGTATTATTTTTAATCTTCAGTATCACAGCGAATGTTTACGCTTTTAATTACACTATCTCATTTACGGCTTCCGGTACCGCTACAACAATTCAGAGTGTGTCAGTCAGAAATCTTACACTGAATACGAGTGTAATTGTACCTGCCGGAAATGTGTTGAATCTGACTGATGCAACGGCAGTAATCCCGCTAAATGCTTCGGATCAGAATATCCATTTTTACTCAAATCAGGCAAACGGAAGTTCCGCTTTGTCATTCTATTCGAAACAGGCTGGCGTAACACAGTTAAATGCTTTTGCTGTTGATGGACGGAAAGTAGCAGGAATAAATCAGTTTTTATTCGAAGGTTCTAATTCTTTTTTGCTATCATTACCTCCTGGTGCTTATATTATTCAGGTAGCAGGCAAGGGCTACAACTATGCTGCTAAGACGATAAGCAAATCCCTTTCCTTGGGAAATGCCTCAATTATTTTTACAGGCAATGAAAAACCGCTTGCTAGTGTTTCCCGGAAAATCAAATCGGGTGGAGGAATAACAACTATGTTCTGCAGTACCGGCGACAGGCTTCTTTACAAAGCTGTTTCAGGAAATTATACAAGCATTTTGATGGATTCTCCCTATGACCATACCGTAAACTTCAATTTTGTGGCATGTCAGGATGCTGATCTGAATAATTACTCAACTGTCAACATTGGCACACAAACCTGGATGGCCGAAAACCTGAAAACCACAAAATACCGAAATGCTGATCCAATTCCCGCCATTAGTAATAATGCTGCCTGGGCTGCTTTAACTAGCGGTGGACGACGAGATTACAACAACGATACTTCAAATGGAACAAAATACGGACATCTCTATAACTGGTATGCAGTAAGTAATCCGCTTAATATTGCACCCACAGGTTGGCATGTGCCTTCAGATGCTGAATGGACACAACTTGCTGATTTTTTAGGTGGTACAGCCACTGCAGGTGATAAACTTAAAAGTACTACAGACTGGTTAAGTAATACTGCCGGAGTAAGCAATGAAACCGGATTTACAGCCTTGCCGGGTGGATATTGTGATGGAGCAGGAGCGTTTAATAGTATTGGTATGGCCACAGGTATTTGGTGGACAAGCTCTCAAAATACAAGCCTTAATGCCTGGGATTGGATACTTGATTATAACTCTGCCACTATAACCAGAAATTACAGTGATTTTATTAACGGTTTTTCTGTGCGTTGTGTTCAGGATTTAAGTATTCCGGTAGTCAGTACCTATCCTGCTCTAAAAATATATGAATCGAGTGCTCAAAGTGGTGGTACCGTAAACTCATTCGGGGGAACAAATCTAATCAGTTTTGGAATTTGCTGGAGTACTTCGCCAAACCCTACAGTAGCTGATAATGTGCTAAAATATATTCAGAATACAACTGGTCCTACCTTAGATTTTAATAGCTCATTAAAAGGATTAACCGGTTCAACAAGCTATTATGTCAGAGCCTATGCCACGAATAGTGTAGGTACCGGATATGGCAATCAGGTCGTTTTCACGACTCAGCCATTCGCTCAGGATATTGTTTTCCAAAAGATTTATTCGACACTGGGATTAACCGGAAACCAACAACCTGCCGGTGATGGGGATGTTGCAGGTATTGATGAAGGTACAACATCCTTTGTTCGTCTGATTTGGAATTTAAATGAATTAACAACCGATGAAGCAATTTGTGCCTGGGGTGACCCCGGTATACCAGAATTGAATTTTAACACCTGGTCAACTTCATTCGATCAATTAAACGGCTTGTATAAACGTTTGTATTTTAATCTGCTCTTATGCAATCATTTCCTCATTCAAACAGCTTGGTTGAGTGATTTAAATACATTAAAACAACGGGCTGAAGTACGTTATATTCGTGCTTTGAATTATTACTATTTGCTTGACATGTTTGCTAATGTTCCGTTTACGGAGGCTGAGATCTTTCAAAATCCGGTTGTACAAAAACAACGTGCCGATTTGTTTAATTATATAAATAAACAATTATCGATATGTGAAAGCGATATGTACAGCCCAAAAGCATCTGAAAAACCATACTATCGTGTTGACAAGGTTGCAAACTGGATGCTTCGTTCAAGACTTTACCTCAACGCTGAGGTATATACCGGAACTGCACGTTGGGATTCAGCAGCTATTTATTCCAAAAAGGTAATTGACTCAGGCTATACTCTATGTCCTGTTTTCAGACAATTATTTATGGCTGATAATGCCGGAGCGGTTGATGGCTCAACTGTAAACAAGGCCGCAAACGAAATTATTTTCCCTATTTATACCGATGGAGTGAATGCCAAAAGCTGGGGTTCGTCCTTATTCCTTATTGCTTCAACTCGTATTTTTGGTATGGCAAACTGGGGCTCAAATGCCGGTTGGGGTGGTAACAGAGCACGTTCCGCACTGATTAAAAAATTCTTCCCTACAGGATCAACTTTTTTTACCGATGCAAGCGATTTAACTACGGCTATTCTTGCCAGTATGAAAGATGCAAGAGCATTGTTTGATAAAAAATCAGTGAGTGCAAGTCTTGATATTTCTACTATAGCTAATTTCAGAGAAGGCTATCAGGTAATTAAATACAGCAATGTTCGTGCGGATGGTGCTGCAACATCCGATCCCCAGTTTGTGGATATGGATGTACCTTTTATGCGTGCTGCTGAAGCATATATGAATTATGCTGAGGCTGTTGTGCGTGGTGGAGCAGTGATTAGCGGATATGCTGCAATTGATGCCGTAAATGCTTTACGCACCAGAGCTGGTGCTCCTGTATTTAGTTCCTTAACTTTGCAAAATATCATTGATGAAAGAGCCCGTGAGTTTTTCTTTGAAGGATATCGTCGTCCTGATTTGATTCGTTTTGGACAATTTGGCGGTTCTGGTTCTTATGTATGGGACTGGAAAGGTGGAGTTGCAAGCGGAACTAACTTTAATTCCTACCGTAATGTTTTCCCTATTCCTCAATCCGAAATTGATGCTAATCCATCCTTGATACAAAATCCGGGTTATTAAGTATATTGATAAAAAACAAACTAAACTATATCCGGCTGAATTTCTGAAATGAAGTTTAGCCGGATTTTTATTGGTTAAGCACCATTACTTTTATTTTTCCTGTCCTATAAATTGAAACAAACAATTATCTTTGCACACAAAATAGATAATCCCTATGGAAGAACCGTTACTCAACGAAGCCAAAAAACAATATGCATGTGATATGCATACCTGCGAGCATATTTTGAATCAGACGATGGTTCGGATGTTTGGATGCGGACGATCTGTGAATGCACATATTGAGAAAAAGAAGTCGAAATGTGATTATATATTATCCGAAGCTCCTACCGAAGCTCAGATTATTGAGATTAGCAACCACGTAAATCAGGTTATCGACAGTCATTTGCCGGTTTATGAAGAATTAATGAGCAGGGAAGATGCTTCGAAAATAGCTGATTTATCGAAACTTCCTGAAGATGCGTCCGAAACACTGCGGGTTATCCGTGTGGGTAATTATGATGCTTGTGCCTGTATCGGACAGCATGTGGAGAATACTTCGGAGTTGGGACGTTTCGAAATTATTAGCCACGATTTTGAAAACGGTCGCTGGAGAGTACGGTTTAAACTTACCCCTAACCCCTAAAGGATTAGCCCACTAAATCCCCCACAGGTGGACTTAAAGGCTTTTGAATTTTTAAAGAAAAATGGAGAAAAAAATCAAAGTCGATACTAACTCAAAAGCCCCCAAAAAAGGTGGCTGGGTTCGTCGTATCGGACGAATTGTACGAAACTCAGTTATTGTCTTCTTTGTAATGAGTATTGTGTGGGTTTTAATCGACTGGATTACACCGGTATTTATTACCCCGTTAATGCTGATGCGTAGTGTGGAATCAGTAATTGAGGGTAAAATGCCAAAGAACAGCAAAGTCTGGGTTTCAATTGATAATATTTCACCGAATATGGTTCAGGCGGTGGTGTCTTCAGAGGATGATTTGTTTCTTACACATCATGGATTCTCATTTGATGCCATAAACAAGGCTTTTGAGCACAACCAGAAAGGCAAACGAATTCGTGGCGGTAGCACTATTTCACAGCAAACTGCCAAAAACGTATTTCTTTTTCCACAGCGCTCCTATGTACGTAAAGGTTTGGAAGCATATTTTACAGTGCTGATGGAGCTTAGCTGGTCAAAAAAGAGGATTATGGAAGTATATCTCAATGTAATAGAAATGGGCGACGGCATTTATGGTATTGAGGCAGCCTCACAGGAGTATTTTGGAGTTCACGCTTCTCAGTTATCCAGATCGCAGGCTGCATCCATTGCAGCTTGTTTGCCCAATCCACGGCGGTTTAATGCCGGACATCCTTCAGGCTATATTCAGCGTCGGAAAGCACATATTTTGAGTTTAATGGATAAAGTTGGACCGGTAAATTTCGAAAAGACTGTAGCTCCTGTAAAACATAAACATAGGAGAAGACGACAGAACTAATTTTATGAAACAAAGCATACAATACTTCGACTGGGGATTAACCGAATACAACGAAGCCTGGTCAAAACAGGAAATCCTGTTTAACGCAACTATCGCCAGAAAGTTGGAGAATCAAGCTACAGATAATTACCTTATTTTCTGTGAACATCCACATGTTTATACCTTAGGAAAAAGCGGTGACGAACACAATATGTTACTTGATTTCATTCAGCTTCAGGCCAAAGATGCGCAGTTTGTAAAAACCAACCGGGGGGGCGATATTACTTATCACGGTCCCGGACAAGTGGTCGGCTATCCAATTTTCGATCTGGCTAATTTTAATCTGGGGCTGAAGCAATACATTCACAATTTAGAGGAAGCTATTATCAATACTATCTCAAGCTATGGTATTGTTTCCACCAGGCTCGAAGGTGCTACCGGAGTATGGCTCGAAGTCGGTAAACCGGCTTGTCGTAAAATTTGTGCTATTGGGGTTCGCAGCTCCCGGTTTGTAACCATGCACGGTTTCGCGCTGAATATAAACACGCAACTGGAATACTTCAATTATATCAATCCCTGCGGATTTGTGGATAAAGGTGTAACTTCCCTTCAAAAAGAACTTGGTGCGGCGGTAGATGTAGAAGAGTTAAAAACCAGGCTGCGCAACGAAATAGAAAAACAGTTTTTGGTTCTCAGTTTCTAGTTTTTATGGCAGAACAGTCAACAGATCCCTTACACGGCATTACACTAAAAACCATACTTGAGCAGCTTGTGGCTTATTATGGCTGGGAGGAACTGGAGAAACGTATCCGCATAAATTGTTTTAGCATTAATCCAAGCATTAATTCCAGTTTGAAATTCCTGCGTAAAACACCCTGGGCAAGAGCGAAGGTTGAAGAATTATATGTTTCGTATTCAGTTTTGAGTAAAGCAGATTTACAGAAATAGTACTATCTAAGATAAAGTTCTTGACAGAAATATCTTGATTGTACTAAAACTGAAAGAATTTATTTAACTCAGTTGTATAAGATTTTCAAACGTTCAAATTTGGCTGATTTTTTTCAGATGTGAACATACTGTTAAAGTTTATTTTTTTTTAAGTATTAAGGAAGAATGTTATTTATCTTTAGCCCCGAAAAAATCAGTATAACTTAATGAAACTGTTGATATGCTTTACTTATTGACTTTACAATCGCTTATCAGTGCGTTGGTATTTTTACTTCGAAGACCAAAGCATACATCAAATTATTTGCTTTCAATTTGGTTCTTAATTAATGCATTAGGTTTCGTCGGATTATTTGTTCCTGGAGGTCTCGCTCCATACATAAAAATCGGCTATCTTCCCTTTCTTTTTCTCAACGGACCTGTTTTCTTTTTTTATGTGCAGAGTCAGATAAAAATTGATTTTAAATTCAAGTGGTTACATACACTTCATTTGCTGCCATTTCTCCTTGTATGTGTTTACCGGTTAATTGTTGTTTCCGAATCGGTTAAACCATCGAGCTTCTATACCTTAGGAATGCCTTTAAAATATCTCGTTATTTATACATCAATCTGCTTATCGGTAGTTATCTATCTGGTAGTTGTGTTTGTTCTGTTGGTTCGCCACAAAAATAATATAACGCATTATTTCTCAACTAAATCTCAGCGATTGACTTTGGATTGGGTAATTGTAGTATTGGTTATTTTTGCAATAAGTAATGTATTTCAATACTTTGCCCCTTTGCTTCCGGGTCTTCAAAATCTGGATGGAAATAGTGCAGCATTTTTATTTAATCATTTTAACTTAGGAATGCTTGGCTTCCTTTTGCTGGTGTTTGGCTTGTTGCAACCACCTATTTATATTGTCAAACCGCTTAATTTGGAAGAACGCAAAGAGGAATCTCAAAACATAAAATACACCCGCTCCGGATTGTGTAAGGAACAATTGAACAAAATAGGACAGACGATACAACACTATATCGAAACACAAAAACCCTATCTGAATCCGGATTATAACCTGGAACTGATGGCAAAAGACCTAAACATTACCCGACAAAATCTGTCGCAAGCCATCAACGACGAAATAGGGAAGAATTTTTATCAACTGATAAATGAATTTCGGGTTTCAGAGTTTAAAAAGTATCTGAATGATCCCAAAATGAATCATATTACTTTTCTGGGACTGGCCTATGATGCCGGTTTTAATTCCAAATCATCTTTTTACCGCCTTTTCAAAGAAATAACCGGTGAAACACCTACCGAATACCGCCAGCGTATAAAAAGAGAGTTGTAAAGCCCTTCTAAAGAGATATTAGCCTCCCGAAAATTATTTTCGGGAGGCTTTTTTGTCCCATCCGTTCGGTTGGGATGTCCTACATATTTATTGGGACGATTAGATTTTTGTTTGTCCGTAACATTGCAGCGTGAATTTACACAAATGCAGATTATTTGCCTGTGCAAATCCAATAGTACAAACTTTAAATTAAAAAGAATCAAACCATGAGATCAAAAAAAATCAAAGTAGCATTCGTACTACTATTAGCAGGATTTTCAGCTTCGGCTACAAATCCAACTCCTCAGCAACCAGTGTTGGTCAGTAAATCAGTGAAAATGATTACTGTTGATGGCTTACAATTCAAAGACCTGAACCAGAATGGCAAACTGGACAAGTATGAAGACTGGCGTTTGCCTTACAGTGAACGGGCAAAAGACTTATTGTCGAAAATGAGCCTGGAAGAAAAAGCAGGTATGATGCTTATCAGTACTACACGGTTAGAAAACGACTGGTCGTTTGAAAAACCAAGAACCAACCTTCCTATTACCAGTAATTTCAACGAAACGGATTTAGTGATGAAACAAAACATGTTTACCGGTTTGCCTATGCCGGTAGCACAGCTTTTTGCTTCCGCAACTACTAACGGTGTGAAAAACTTACACCTCCGTAACTTTATTCTTCGTGCCAATGCAGACACGAAAATTTTGGCCGAATGGGGAAATAAATTGCAAGCTATGTGCGAAGGTGAGGCACTTGGCATTCCTGCTATTGTAACTTCCAATCCTCGCAACCACATAACACATGATGCTTCGGTTGGATTAAGTGTTGGAAAAACTGCTTTCTCAACCTGGCCGGGAGAACTTGGCCTTGCTGCCATGAGAGATCCACTATTGGTACATGAGTTTGCTGACATTGCCCGTCAGGAATGGTCGGCAATTGGTATACGCAAAGGCTATATGTATATGGCTGATTTAGCTACCGAACCACGTTGGGGACGAGTAGAAGGCACTTTTGGGGAAGATGCGACATTAGCAGCACAAACCATGCGCGAAGTAGTATTAGGTTTTCAAGGACCCAAATTGAGTAGTGGTTCTGTTGCGCTGACAGTAAAACACTTCCCCGGCGGTGGATCAGCTGAGAATGGACAAGATTCTCACTTTCCCTGGGGAAAAAGAGAAGTAATGACTGATAAAACCTTACAGAATAACCTGATTTCCTTTAAAGCAGCCATCGATGCCGGTGTATCTTCTATTATGCCTTATTATTCGTTACCCGTTGGCACAAAATACGAAGGCGTTGCTTATGCTTATAACAAAGGAATCTTGCAAGACTTATTACGCAAGGAACTTGGATTTAAAGGTATCATCAATTCCGATACCGGTCCTATCGACATGATGCCTTGGGGTGTTGAAGAGTTGAACGTAACAGAACGTTACAAGAAATCACAGGAAGCTGGTGTCAATCTGTATTCAGGAAGTGGTGACCCAACCGAATTATTGAAAGCAGTAAAATTGGGTGCCGTAAAAATAAAAACTATTGACGAATCGGTTTATTTATTGTTGCTGGAGAAATTTCAACTTGGTTTGTTCGAAAATCCGTATGTAGATGTCGATAAAGCCGTTAAAATTGTAGGAAACGCTCAATTTCAGGCACGTGCCGATTTGGCTATGCGCAAATCTATTGTGTTATTGCGCAATGAAGCGAATATCCTGCCATTGAAAGCCAAAACAAAAGTGTATTTCGAATCCCATTACCCACAAAAAGGGAATCCTAACGGCACACATTTAATTGTTCCGGCAGTAAATAATTGGGATGTGCAGTTTGTACAAACCCCAGATGAAGCAGATGTAATTCTATTGTGGATGAGTCCGGGTGCTAAATCACTATTCGATTCAAAAGGAGAGCCTATTTACTTGTCATTGTCGAAAAACGGTATCAATACCTGCTATATCAATTGTTTGACGTCAAAGAAGCCAACTGTTTTAGTGATGAATTATAGTAATCCATGGGTTATTGACGAAATTTACAACAAGGAAAGCGTTAATATTAAAGGGGTGATTGCCACTTTTGGTACAACTGCCGATGCTCTGCTGGATATAGTAACAGGGAAATTTAACCCATCAGGGAAAATGCCTTTCACTACTCCGGTAAGTGAAGCTGCTGCTCAAAATAACAAACCAGATGTTCCCGGATACGACGAAGGACCAGCATATCCATTGTTCAAATTTGACGAAGGAATTAGTTATAAATAATCATTTATAAAATCTACAAATACAACAAAATCATGAAAACAAACCAATTAAAATCAGCTTTGATTTGCTCTTGCCTTATTTTTAGCGGAGTATTATTTGCGCAGTCAACAGTAGTAAAAAGCGATACTACAAAGCTAAAATCGGTTCAAACCATAGCGGGACCCGGAAATGAAGAAAAAAACAGGAATGTAACCGATAATGCTTCGTCTCTGTCGAGTCCGAGAGATTTGAATATCGGCCTTCCCGGAAGTAATGGTGGTATAACCATTGTAGAAAACAATTTGCCAGTTCCATATTATTACTGGCCGTTTATGCCCTTCAATGTGTGGCGTGCTGATGGCAGTTTTGATAAAATGGGACTATCGAATTTAGCTTCTGTTTCCAATGTATTAGGTAAGGTGGGCTATGCAGTAACCTCTTTCGACCGTTTTGGAACAGATAAGGTTCATGGAAATGTAGGGATCACTACCAATGACTTTGGCTTAGCGCGTGTTTCAGCTTCTATTGCCGGGCCTCTGGGGAAAGGATGGTATTATACTGCCAGTGGTTTCTTCAATGCAGATCCGGGAAGTTACAACGCTAAATTTATGCCAGATGTTGACAATACCCAAATTTTTAAAGCAGGTCTTACCAAACGCTTTAAGAATGGCGAAGTCAGTATATTGTATAAGTTTGCCAATTCGATGAGTGTCGTAATAAACCAAAATCCTTTTTACTATCACTCTGATGGTTCTGTAACGGCAATACCCGGTTTTAAATTTGGATTAGACAGCTATCTGCCTGCTGATGGACAAATCAGAACCTATAACATGCTCACAGGTACACTACAAGATCAAAATTTGAAAAATTTGTATAGTGTATCGCATACTATTGATGTGGTTGGTAAAAATAATTTGGGTGACGGTTGGAATTTGGATTACACCTTGCGCTATATGACCGGAGAACCTAATTTGGATATTGTTCAACCTGCCGGCACAATTTCAACCGGAGCTTTTTCAAGCCTGAAATATGCTGATAACGGACAATCATTCACTGACAACAATAATTTAGGTCAGGTACAAATGTTTATTGCGTTGATGGATCATGCCAAAAACGTATCCAATTTAATGGGTGTTTTTGATTTGAATAAAAAGTTTGCCAATCAAAACATACACTTTGGACTAGATCAGTGGTATGATAATGTTAACCAGTATACTTCAAGCACAACCATGTTTTTGACTGAAATTGCTCCCAATCCCAGAAAACTGGTAGGAGTCGGTGGAGTAAATACAGATTCATACGGATTTTTCAATAATAATGCCAGCAGCGAATATCACAATGGCTGGGAAAACAAATTAGCACTGTATTTTACTGACGAATGGAAAGTAACTGACCGTTTGCAGCTGAATCTGGGGCTCCGGTTGGAATCTCATATTATGAACGGTGATTATATGCTAGACACACAGGATGCCAAGCAAAACCGCAGCTGGTTAAACTCAACAGCAGGTGTAGCTAATAACTATTCTTATGAAGGTCAGCCAACTACAGCATTTCACAATGGTTTTTTGCATAAAAACGGAAGTTTGAGTGCGGTTTATAAAATCGCCAAACCCTTTGGCTTAACCGGAAGCTTTATCTACAATGAAAAACACGGACAGCTAGAAAATTATTCGGGTGCCGGTGATGGAACTCCCAAAGCCAATGCGCTTTCGCAAACTATTTTTGCACAAGGCGGTATCTACCTGAATCTGGATAAATACCTGAGTCTGGTTTCGCAGGTTACCTATGCCAATCGTAGCAATGTGGCTTTCGACCGGACTTCTATTACCAATCCGAATACCGGAGAAGGTGTGGTGTACGTAAAGAATTACGGTGTGAATACGCTGGGATGGACAACCGACTTTATTAGTAACCCATTCAAAAACTTCAGTATCCATTGTATGCTTACTCTCCAGAATCCAAAGTATGAGGATTATGCATTTGATATTAACTGGACGAAAGCGTTGGTAAACGGTGTCGTTGTGGCTCAAAATAATACCGAACATTATGACTTTTCAGGCAAAGGTGTAACAGCATTATCGCACACATTGATTGAAATCGAACCAACTTATACGATAGACAAGTTCAAAATCTGGGCACGTGCCCGTTATTTTGGAGAACAATTTGCCAATGTATCTGATGCGCTGATTTATCAGGGAAGATGGGAAACTTTTGTTGGAGCTGATTTTAATATGAATAAGAAAAGTAAGTTCGCATTAACAGTGATTAATCCGCTTAACCAAAAAGGTGTTCAGGGAAGTATCTCCAATTCTGATTTAATTACCGATGCTTCTAAATATGAAGGAAAAATTATGGGTGCTTCCTATATCATTCCGTTTACGGTGCAATTGGGATATACTTATAACTTCTAATTTTTAGATTTGCTCTTGTTTTAGACAAGGGCAGATCTAAAATGTATTTAATCAGAAGTTTAGTTATGAACAGCCACTTTTGTTATGTTCTGATAATCAGGCTGTTGAATTGTTCATAACTCTGTTCAAAAGTTGTTTGCAAAAACGGGCTAAAAAACTTGCAAATCGCATCTTCATTATAGTATATTTGCAGCATGAGTTTCGACTCAAAACACAAAATACGTGTTGAACGTTCTTTGAAATACTGATACATCAAAAAAAGTCAATAATTAAATATTAACTCCAGATTCAGCGGAGCAAATTTATTTTATGTGAAGAACGAACTGACTATTAATACAAGTTATCTCCGTAATTGTTTACGCAAGTGAGCAATGAGATGTATAACAATGCTAATGGTTTTACGGTCTCTTACTAAAATAGAATTCCCAATGAGTCAGACTCTATAAATATAATTATGGTGCGTTTGAATAAAACGTAACCCTGTCTCTCAGACAGGAAAGCCGGGTAGTCGGGGAAGGGAATTCAATAAAAAGTAATTCGTTACTTATATTTATTTCCGGTCACAAAAGTAAAAACAGCAATGTTTTGAACTTGTTTCAAAAAATTTCGGGCGAGCAGTACAAAAAAATTAAAAGTCGCGGTAGTTTGGTATTTAATAATTTAAATGAGTTTATAATTGAACGAATTTTATTTTTTGGTAATACTACCAACAGAGTAAAACAGTCGAGAGTAAATGAACTGTATTAGTAAAAGCTTAATAGCGATATTAAGATTATGCTAATAAGATGAAGCTAACGAAGTCAGTGGGTCTGAATGCAAAAAATTTAATACCGGAACACAGGAAAAGCCGAAACCGCTGTAATAGGGGGTAGACGTTCGACCGACGTGCGAAGGGATAAATTGTCGGAGAGCTAAAGGGATAGGCAACTATCCACAGTAGCGAAACCGTAAAAAGCCTCAGAGTCAACCAATTTTCAGGGTAATTTTGCAATAATAAAGTGACTGCAAAGACACATTTATTGTCAAAATCTGGAGCTATGCAAATAGTGGTAAACCCGGAATGTCGGAAATGATAACAAACAGCAACTCATCCACCGCTATTTTTATTGGTCAAACAATGAAAATATTGATACAGAATTTCAATTTCTATTGACAGGTGATTTGAGTGCTTTGAGTAGAAGTGATTCGACTGTAAAACCGTAAAGGAAGATAAAGCGAAACACAAACTTTGCAGCAACAGGTTTAAAAAAACAAACGAGCAATCGTTTGAAAACGAATCTGATACAATTTGGTTATTGTCAACAAGTGGTTTTGAAAGAAACTGCATACAACAAGCCGGATTTAGTAAAGTTAAAAACGAATCAAAGTCAGATGTGGCTGCAATAAGCAATCTGCGGAGTAGGAGAGAATGGACAAATTGGTAAAACAGTCTGGAAAATTAATCCGAAGCGGAAAGATACAGCAGTAATATGGAAGCTAACCGCTGGCATATTAAAACAGATCCAAATCAAACTCATGGTGGCTAATTCAGTATTAAAAGATTTCAACATAACATTTGTGTTCAAAAGAGGGTGCCCCTAAAAGGCACCCTCTTACTGTTTATATACCACCCACCATACACAAATACGTCATTTTCTTGTATCCTGAATACTCTAGATTCTGTATTGAAATACTCATTCCAACAAAACTTATTTGTGTATTTACTGTTTGTTGTAGTAAATACGGCTCAATGATAAATAAACCAATCCCGCAACTTGACGGTCGCTTATTATATTACGCTTTCAAGGCAGGCGGTCAAAGAATTCTCCAGCAACAAGCTGAAATAAATAAAATCAATGTTTTTCCCGTGAACGATAAAGATACCGGTACTAATTTAGCATCCACTATTCGTTCAGTGTTAGATAACACAACACCACACAAATCCTATAAGAAAACCCTGAATGGAATTGCTGAAAATGCATTGATGGGTGCACGTGGAAATTCGGGGATAATTTTTGCTCAGTTTCTTTATGGGATGAATCTTGGAACAAGTGAAAAAGGTATTATTTCGGTTTCGGAGTTTGTTGATAGTGTGCTGAAATCAATTCCATTCATGTACGAGGCTGTTGCAGAACCGGTTGAGGGTACTATGATTACAGTAATTAAAGAATGGTCAGAATCAATTGCCTCCAATCCAAAATCAACAGATTTCCGTAAATTTATTGTAGAATCGCTCGAAGCGTTGAATAAATCGTTGGAAGAAACGAGGCATAAGATGAAATTACTTCGACAAACTAATGTGGTTGATGCTGGTGCTAAAGGCTTTGTCGTTTTTATAGAGGGAATTATTGATTTTATACGTAGCAATAATATTCGAAAATTCGTATCACAACCAAACGAAACTTTAGTTTTACTACACGATGAAGAACAACACGAGGGCGAAATAACGTTCAGGTATTGTACTGAGGCAATTCTAAAAAATCTCAAGGTGACAAAGTCTGAACTTCAGAATCTTCTGAGAGAAGATGGCGATTCCGTAGTTGTGGCCGGTTCTGAAATCCTTACCCGAATTCATATTCATACAAATGACCCGGCTGAATTGTTTTATAAATTGAAAGATGTTGGAACAATTACTTTTCAAAAGGCCGACGATATGATTCAGCAAAATGAAGCTGCCACTAATCGGAAGTGGAATATTGCGTTGGTTACAGATTCTACCTGTGACTTATCGCAAGACTTAATTGATTTTTATCAGATTTATACCCTTCCGTTGAATATCAATTTTGGAGATAACCATTATCTTGACAAGGTAACCATAACGCCCGATCATTTCTACGACTTGCTGGAAAGTAGTCCTGATTTTCCCAAAACGTCACAAATTAACGAACATAGCTTTGTAAATCTCTATTCTCATTTGGCATCCCATTATGATGCGATTATTTCTATTCATCTTACTTCACAGTTTAGCGGAACCTATCAGAATAGCGTAAAAGCTGCCGAAAAAATATCTTCTGAATTCAATAAACCGGTATATTCAATTGACTCTAAAACACTTTCAGGTTCGCTTGGATTATTGATTCTACGAGTTGCAAAGTCTATAGAAGCAGGTTTATCACCTTCTGAAATCGTAGAATCCGCGAATAAGTGGAGATCTGATGCCAAGATATTTGTCAGTGTAAAAGACCTGAAGTATATGATAAAAGGTGGGCGCGTTTCCAAACAAAAAGGCTTTATAGCTAATCTGATAAACGTAAAACCTATTGTGTCGATGGACGAATCCGGGAAGTCCGTTTTATTCGGGCAGGCTTTTAGTCAGCAAGCAAATATAAATAAAGTAATGAAGCATATCCTGAAAATTAGTGTGGGAAAAACAGTGTGGAATTATATTGTGCTGCATGCTCATAATGAGTCTGGTGCAGAGATTTACATTCAAAAAATGTTTGAACTAACAGGCAAAAGACCTGTTTCAGTAGTTGATATCTCTCCTGTTATTGGAATGAATGCCGGGAACGGAACAATTGCAGTCGCTTTATTGTTTGATTAATAAAATTAAAAAAATATATATGATTCCATTAATTGTTCAGGGTTTTCTTCTGATTTTAGCTATGATGTCCACTTTATGGATTGTCAGTGTAATTCTCAAAAATGCAAGTATTGTTGATCTTTTTTGGGGCTTGGGCTTTGTAGCTGTCAATACATTTTATTTTATTAATTCAGATATTACAGTAGCCAAAACAATTCTTCTGGTGCTCGTAACCATTTGGGGGTTAAGGTTATCCATTTATTTGGCATGGAGAAATATTGGTAAAGGAGAAGATTTCAGGTATAAAGAATTTCGAAAAAAGTATGGAGAGAAAAATTACTGGTGGATAAGCTTTTTCCAGACATTCCTCCTACAGGGTGTTTTGATGTGGATTATTTCAATGACATTATATGGTGTGAATCGTTATTCAACTTCTCACGAATTGAGTATTATTGATTACCTGGCCGTATTTGTTTGGCTTGTTGGGTTTATATTCGAAGCTGGAGGCGATAGGCAATTAGCACGATTTAAATCAAATCTATTAAATAAGGGAAAAGTGCTTAATAGCGGTTTTTGGCATTATACACGCCACCCCAATTATTTTGGCGATTCTGCGATGTGGTGGGCTTATGCCTTGTTTTGTTTGTCAGCAGGTAGCTTTGGCTTAGTTGCCGGGTCAGTAATTATGACATTATTAATTATAAATGTATCCGGGGTTGCCTTGCTCGAAAAATCATTGAAAGTTCAAAAACCAGAATATGCAGATTATATTAAGCGGACAAGTTCATTTCTTCCCTGGTTTCCCAAAAAATAAAAACAAAACTATTCTATGACATTCATTCTTAATAATATCTGGTTAATACTTTTTGTTGTATGGGGCTTACCCTTGAGCATGTATCGTAGTAAATTCCGCAAAATAGTTTATCAAACCGATAGTTGGATTATTAATATTAAACCGGTTTTTCTGAAAGAAACCAAAGCTTTAGTTGGAAATATCTATCCTGAGAATCATTCTTATTTGAAATTCAGGAATTTTTACCGCTTTTATCTGGCTTTGTATTCCGTGTTGTTTCTTCTCTATCTTTATTTTAAATGAGAATTATAGTTGAAATATCGCTGATATTGTTTGCGTATCTTCTTGGCTCAATACCATTTGGTTATCTTTTTATACTTAAATTTACCGGAAAGAATATCCGTAAGTTAGGAAGTGGGAACATCGGCTCTACAAACGTTCGACGTGTAGCTGGAGCTAAAATTGCGTTTTTAACTCAAGTTTGCGACATGTTG
Source organism: Paludibacter sp. (assembly GCA_037144275.1). Classification (GTDB taxonomy): domain Bacteria; phylum Bacteroidota; class Bacteroidia; order Bacteroidales; family Paludibacteraceae; genus Paludibacter. The sequence continues at coordinate 20,107 of JBAWXD010000042.1, forward strand.
AAAGGGCTTTTACCGGTTGGAGCAATACTTCTTTTACAATATACAAAGTGCTATACTTTTAGCGAAACATATATTTATCAGATTGCATTCGCTTCGATTTTGGGTCATAACTTTAGTTTATTTTTGAATTTCAAAGGGGGAAAGGGTGTAAATACAACTCTTGGAGCTTCCATTTTACTCAGTCCGATTACCGTTCTAGTTGCTGTTTTAGTTTTTTATATAGTTAAATGGAGTACCAAATATGTGTCTTTGGGTTCCATTTGCTTGTCCATAACATTTCCGGTGTGTGAATTTATGATTCATAAATCGACTATGCTTTTTGTGTATTTCCTTTTTTCTTCAGCTCTCATTATCATTATGCACCTTCCAAATATCGCACGGTTAATAAACGGGAATGAAAATAAATCCCAAAATTGATTTATTTTATCCTTTGAATTAAAAAAATAAATCAACAAATAGTGCTCAACTTAGTAATTTCTCTGCTCAAATATGATAATAACGATACGCTTGTTGCTTATTTTTTATTGATAATTCAAATTTGGGATTGAATTCCAGTATATATTCTAACCAAAAATTCTTGATCGCCCCGATTACTTTCGGATAAAAATTGCTTTTGAAAGATTCTTTTTTCAGTTTATAACAGCAATTATTCGACAAATGTATTGGTGATTAAATAATAATTTAAAAATAATTTCATTGTGATTCAATTTATTATCAGCTGTTTAAATAAATAGTATATTTTACAGCAGAATTATTTCCGAAAAGAATTTGGTTAGTACAGAAAAAGTA
>JBAWXD010000043.1:0-20775 GCA_037144275.1 Paludibacter sp.
ATTCCTCCTGCAATTTAATTAAATGTACATCGTTTGTTTTTCCGACAGTTAACAGAATTATTTTCATTTATATATCGTTGTTTTGACTTTTTGGCTTGTTATTTGATGGTAATAAAATCAATGAAATAATTGCTTACAATTAATTATTTAGTGTATTTTTGCATCATGATTTCAAAACACAAAGCAAATCTGTAACGGTTTGCAAAAATCATACAAAATGAAAACGTTCAAATTTTATCTGCTTTGTCTGAGCCTATTTCTGGCAGTGCCGTTTATTGAAGCTCAATCTGCCGAAGTTTCCTCTGAGATTATTTCTGCATTGAACGAGGGCAATTCCAGCGAGCTTTCCGCTTATTTAAATGCTAATGTTGAACTTGTAATTGACAACAAAAACGACGTATTCAGCAGACAACAAGCTTCAGGTATTATTTCTGATTTTTTCAGAAAAAACCGTGTTTCCGGTTTTCAGTTGCTCCACAAAGGTAATAAAGATTTAGCTAGTTTCGCTATTGGAATGCTAAAAACTTCAAATGGAAACTACCGTGTTTACGTACTTACCCGAAAAAATGAAATTCAACAACTCAGAATTGAACCCTCTAATGACTAACGATTTCGAACAACTTATTTCCCTGTGGTTTGCCGAAGATATCGGCGATGGTGACCACACAACCCTTTCGTGTATTCCTTCCACAGCAATTGGAAAATCTCAGTTAATAATCAAAGAAAACGGCGTTTTGGCCGGTGTCGAAGTTGCCCGCAAAGTTTTTCAGGCTTTTGATCCCGAACTGAAAATGACGGTTTTTATTAATGACGGAGCTGAGGTGAAAGTTGGCGATGTGGCCTTTGTAGTGGAAGGAAAAATTCAATCCTTGCTGCAAACTGAGCGACTAATGCTAAACATTATGCAGCGTATGAGTGGCGTGGCAACACGTACGCGTGAATATGTAAAAGCACTTGAAGGTACTAAAACCCGCGTGCTTGACACCCGTAAAACGACTCCCGGACTGCGTTTGCTCGAAAAAGAAGCCGTGAAAATTGGTGGTGGAGTGAATCATCGAATCGGTTTATATGATATGATTTTGCTGAAAGATAATCACGTTGATTTTGCCGGTGGTATTGCTCAGGCTATTCAACGAACCAAAGCTTATCTGAAAGAAAAAGGAAAAGATCTGAAAATTGAAATAGAAGTACGAAATTTCGACGAGTTAGCTCAGGTAATGGCCGAAGGTGGTGTCGACCGCATTATGCTCGATAATTTTACGCCCGAAAATACCCGAAAAGCGGTGGAAATTATCAATCGTAAATATGAAACAGAATCTTCAGGTGGAATTACGTTCAGTACGTTGAAAGAATATGCCGAATGTGGTGTGGATTATATATCGGTTGGTGCTTTGACTCACTCGGTTAAGAGCCTGGATATGAGTTTTAAGGCTGTGTAGAATATATTTTATTTATTGACGGGGTGACTTCAAGTCACCCCGTCAATGTTTATATGAGCTATATGTATAGTTAGACGCAGTTTTTATTTCATTTAAATTTATTCAGTTTCAAACTTATTTTATTTACAATCAGAAACTTGTCAAAGTCTTGTCGGTTATCAAATTCAGTCGTGTTACTTTTTACTGTTTCTGGATCAGGTATATTTTCATAATCATTCTTTATTACCCAGTATTTAAAATACTTGTCTTCTGTTTGATTTCTATTGTAGCCAGTTTTTGCAATTATCCATTTGCTATTATTCGCAATTTCCAAAACTGTCATTGGAACTATTTCAACTCCTGAAGTGGCGCAACTTTCAGTTTGATAAAGAATTCTTCGGTCAACATTATCATATTCGGATAGATAGATGTTATTTCCAAAATAATTTTCTTTCGCTCCAATACAACAAGAATTAAGTGAAATAGATAAGATTATAAAAGTCAATATGTTTTCAATTCTTTTTTTCATTTAAATTGCGTAAAACTATGTGTTTGTTCAATTGCAAAAATAAACATTTGTCTAAACATAACTCTTACTGTCACAAGAATTTTTCGCATAGCAAAGTGTTTGTTTTTATACGCCTTTGAGTTTTGAGTAAACTTTCTCGTAAGTCGGGGTTGAAATCCCATGTTTCCTGCCAAGTTTTAGCACAATCCCTGTCAATGTGTCAACTTCCGTATTTTTCCCTGCCTGAAAATCACGATGCATGGATGTGGTAGTTCCCACAGGCAGTTTTTCAAATTGATGAATCAGTTTATCAATCTCTGAATTTTCTAAATCAATTCCTTCAGCATTTGCTACGTTGATAAGTTCGGTTGAAATATCCACCAACGTTTGTCGTCTTTCTTGGTTAGTCAGAATTTCACCGTAACTGACATCAAAGTAAGAAGTTAATGAAGCACTGGTGGAAATGAAAAAGAATTTTTTCCAGATTTCAGTAAGAATATTTTCATAAAAACGAGCCTCGATTCCTGCATTTGTCAGGAGTTTTTCAAAATCAAGTAACCGTTCATTGCTTTGATTCTGATAACCAAAAACCAATCTGTGTATATTTCCAGCATTTTCAACAACTCCCGGTTCTTTTATTTTAGCTACAATATAACAACAACCATCCCACACTTCTGTTTCGGGCAAGAGGTTTCTGATTCGTTCGGAGTTGTCGATACCGTTTAGTAAGGGTAGAATAACGGTGTTTGTCCCAATCATGGGTTTGATTTGCTCTACCGTGCTGTCGAGGTCATAACTTTTGGGAGTCATTATAATATAGTCAGCAGTTCCAATTTCCGCAATATTATCAGTTGCCAAGGTTGGAAATATCTGAAAAGTTTCTTTTTCAGTAATCAATTTTAACCCACTTTCCTGGACTATCTTTAAATGCTCACCCCGCGCCACAAAATATATTTCCACTTCAGGATTATTGGCGTAATATTTAGCCAACATTCCACCAAAATAACCTCCTACTCCACCGAGTCCTACAATTGCAATCTTTGTCTTCATCTTCATTTTATACTTTAAAAACCGGGTGCAAAGGTAAACATTTCTGACAAGGGTGGCAAAATTATTTTTTGAACGTTTTTAAACCTTGCGTGTATAACTTATCAAACAATTTAAAAATTACCGTCACATGAAAACTTCAATGAAACTTATTCTCGGGTTGTTGCTTACAGCCTTTTCGCTTCAGGGCTTTGCCCAAAAACCGGAACCAGTATATTCTGTAGTTCGTCAGATACACGATTTCGATTGGTACGAACAACAAGCCAAAGCGTGGAAACAGGAAATTGATCTGGGAACAAAAGACAAAATGGCTTGGGTGTATTGGTTTCACGCAAATAGATATGCTGCTTTTGCAGATGCTCAGAAACGAGAAAACATTAAAGCCTCTTATTTTCAGAAGGCACAAGTCATTCTTAAACTAGCGGAGAAAGCTATTCCGAAAAGTTTTGAATTGTACTATCTGAAAACGAAGGACGATACAGGAGGTCATGAATCGGGAGAGTATATCTTGAAAGCACAGGCTTTGAGTCCTTACAATCCACTTATATTGCCAGAACTTATGAATCACTATCAATTTAATCAGGATAAAGCCAATCTGGAGCTTGTAAGTAAAAAATGGATTGAGAGTAATGAAATGCCACAAGAAATAATGACTACGGCTTACAATAATTTAATATCTTTGGAGCCAAATGCAATTTTATTGACAAATGGCGATAACGATACATACCCGTATTGGGTATTGCAAAACGGTCAGCAAATCAGACCCGATGTCATGATTCTGAACATTTCATTGAGTGTGATTGATCCTTATCGGGAGATATTATTCAAAAGCTACCATATTCCGGCTTTGAACATAACTAACGGTTTGGACAAGCGGTCGGAAACAATTATTAAACACGTAATTGAAAATGTACAAGATCGTCCAATTTATGTAACTGTTTTTACCGATCAGGATTTTTATAAATCATACGCTGACAAGATGTATCTGGTAGGATTGTCGTACAAATACAGCAAAGAGCCTTTCGACAACTTAGCCGTCATACGCAACAATGTTGAAAATAAATATTTACTGGATTTTTTGAAACATAGCTTTTATAACAATTATGCTCAAAGTGCAGTGAATCAGATGAACACCGGTTATTTGGCCATTTTTCTGAAATTGTATGAACACTATCAAACCTGTGGGGAATCAGAGAAAGCTTTAAAAATAAAAAATCTGGCAAAAACTGTGGCAGACAATTCAGGCAGTACAGATTGGATGAAATATTTCGAGAAATAAGCCGATGGCGTTGTTTAAAAAGAACTATAGTACAAAGTCCGATGAGGAACTGATGTCGCTGCTCACTCAAGGTGGGCAGTCGGCGTTTGACGAACTGTATAAGCGTTATTCCAAACCGCTGCTCAACTTTTTCTTCCGAATGTTGAATAATGACCGGGAAAAAGCGGAAGATTTGTTACACGATTTGTTTTTGAAAATCATAGAAAAGCCTTATAGTTTCGACGGTACAAAGAAATTCAATACCTGGTTTTACACGCTGGCAAGCAATATGATTAAAAACGAATATCGTAGCCGACAAATACGAAGTGAGCACGAAAAGCAAACACTGGCTGAGAGTAATGAAGTGTTTGAATTAATAAGCGAGAGTTTTGATAAAAATTTATTCAACAAACACCTGGAATCGGAACTCAATAAAATGGACGTTGAGACTAAATCGATTTTTAACCTGCGTTTTGTAGAGGAAATGAGTATAAAACAAATTGCAGAAATAATAAATTGTCCTGAGGGAACAGTCAAATCACGACTGTTTTACCTGACAAAACAGCTTTCGAAAAAATTATCCGTTTATAAACCCGAATTAAACTAATGAATATGGAACACCTTTCAACTATTAATTTCGACAAACTCGAAAAATTGCTTCGCACAAAAAGGTTTGATGAACTTAGCGTTGCAGAAAAACATTGGGTGGAAAGCGTGCTTTCTGTAGAAGAATATGCATCTATGTCGGCACTTTATGCTTCATTCAATGATCAGAAACCAAGTGTTGATATAGAACCCAATCCTGAAATAAAAAACAGACTGGATAACGCTCTTTCAGCTAAAGTTAGACATACTGGTGTATTTCGACTCAGGATGCCCGTTTATCAATCGGTGGCAGCTGCACTGATTTTCTTTTTGGTGGGTTTTGGAATTAATTTGTCACGCCCAGTTGATAAGCAAATCATTCACGATACCGTACAGGTTATCAAATATATTAGTAAACCGGAGACAACAAAAAAAATAGCTATTGAATCCAATCTCACAAAGAAAAGAGTAAAACGTATTATTGCAATTCCAGAACAAGAACATGTAGTAACAAGCCAATTGGACAATACTGTTTCCATACCAGAATCCAATCCTGAGTTAATGCGCCAACAAGAAATTGCCATGACAAATATCAACCGTGTGTTGAATGAAAAAAACGGCACTAGCATGGGAGGAGATACACTATTGCAAAAAATGATGGTTACGGTGTATTAAAAACAAAAACGGACTCACCAAAATGGCAAGTCCGTTTTTCTTAAATAGTAAATGGTAAATGACTTAATAGTCAATCCAAAATTATTCTTCCAACAAAATTTCCATGATAGTGCAAGCTGCTTTCGCAACAGGGCTACCAGGGCCAAAGATGGCTGCAACACCGGCTTTGTAAAGATAATCGTAGTCCTGCGCCGGAATAACTCCACCTGCAATAACGATAATATCTTCGCGGCCCAATGCTTTCAGTTCAGCAATTACTTGAGGAACCAATGTTTTGTGACCGGCTGCCAAGGATGAAACACCCATGATATGAACGTCGTTTTCTACGGCTTGCTTAGCTGCTTCGGCTGGAGTCTGAAAAAGTGGGCCCATGTCCACGTCGAATCCGCAGTCGGCATAACCGGTTGCTACTACTTTCGCACCACGGTCGTGACCATCCTGACCCATTTTTGCAATCATGATACGAGGACGACGACCTTCTTTCTTGGCAAATTTCTCTGTCAATTCACAAGCTTTGATAAAGCTTGCATCGTTTTTAGTTTCTGATGAATACACGCCTGATATAGTTCTAATGGTTGCTTTATAACGTCCTGCAACTGCTTCGCAGGCATCGGAGATTTCACCCAATGAAGCACGCACGCGGGCAGCTTCAACAGCAAGTTCGAGCAGGTTACCGTTTCCGGTTTTAGCACATTCGGTAATGGCAGCCAAAGCAGCTTGTACAGCAGCTTCGTCACGGTTAGCACGCAATTCTTTCAACCGTTCAATTTGTTGAATACGAACTGCTGTGTTGTCAACTTCCAAAATATCGATTGGGTCTTCTTTTTCCAAACGGAATTGATTTACACCCACAATTACCTGACTTCCTGAGTCGATACGAGCTTGTGTACGTGCAGAAGCTTCTTCGATACGCATTTTTGGAACACCGGTTTCGATAGCCGCAGCCATACCACCCAGTTTCTCTACTTCTTCAATCAACGCCCAGGCTTTTTCAGCCAATTCGTTAGTCAACGATTCAACATAGTAAGAACCTGCCCATGGGTCAACCTCACGGCAAATATCAGTTTCTTGTTGGATATAGATTTGAGTGTTACGGGCAATACGAGCCGAGAAATCGGTTGGCAACGCGATAGCTTCGTCCAACGCATTGGTGTGAAGCGATTGTGTGTGACCCAAAGCAGCTGCCATAGCTTCGATACAAGTACGACCAACATTGTTGAAAGGATCTTGCTCGGTCAACGACCAACCTGAAGTTTGCGAGTGTGTACGCAATGCCAATGATTTTGGGTTTTTAGGGTTGAACTGTTTTACGATTTTTGCCCACAACATACGTGCAGCACGCATTTTGGCAATTTCCATAAAGTGATTCATACCAATTGCCCAGAAGAATGACAAACGTGGAGCGAACGAGTCGATATCCATACCTGCATTTACTCCGGCACGTAAGTACTCAAGACCATCGGCCAAGGTATAAGCCAACTCAATATCAGCAGTTGCACCGGCTTCCTGCATGTGGTAACCAGAGATTGAGATAGAGTTGAACTTAGGCATTTTTTGAGAAGTGAACTCAAAAATATCAGCAATAATTTTCATCGAGAATTTTGGTGGGTAAATATAAGTATTACGCACCATGAATTCTTTCAAAATATCGTTTTGGATAGTTCCGGCCATTTCTTCCAGTTTTGCACCTTGCTCCAAACCTGCATTGATGTAAAATGCAAGGATAGGAAGTACAGCACCGTTCATGGTCATGGAAACCGACATTTTATTCAATGGAATACCATCGAACAACACTTTCATATCTTCAACTGAACAAATAGATACACCCGCTTTACCAACGTCACCTACCACACGTTCGTGATCGGCATCGTAGCCACGGTGTGTAGCTAAATCGAATGCAACAGAAAGACCTTTTTGACCGGCAGCAAGGTTACGACGATAGAATGCATTTGATTCTTCAGCGGTAGAGAATCCGGCGTATTGACGGATAGTCCAGGGTTGCATAGCGTACATTACCGAGTAAGGTCCGCGTAAGTAAGGAGGAAGTCCTGCAGCATAGTTCAAATGCTCCATGCCTTCCAAATCATCTTTTGTATAAAATGGCTTAACCGGAATCAATTCCGCAGTTAGCCAGCTGCTATCGGCCTGCTGAGCAGTAGATGCAGCTACGTTTTTGATATCTATATTTTTGAAATTTGGTTTCATATTTTTTTGTTTTTAAACACGAAGTCACTAAGACACGAATTAAAAGTAACCATTTATTTTACGTTTGATGCCGTCTTTTATTAAGGGAACATTAAAGTTAATCAAATATCCAAGTTTTTTGTCGGCAAGTTTCATATAAGTAAGAAGCTGAACTTCGTGAACCGGAAGAACTGTCTCAACTGCTTTTAATTCAATTATGATTGAATCTTGAACTAAAATATCAACGATAAATTCTTTATTCAGTTGTTTTCCTTTATAAATGATTGGTAATTTCATTTGACTGTTTACAGTCAAATTCCGTGACTTTAATTCCTCTATCAAGCAAAATTCATAAACCGATTCTAATAAACCTGGGCCTAGTTCTTTATGAACGCTATAAGCTGCATCCACAATTTTAGTCCCAATATTATCTAATTCTGTTTTATTCATTTGCTTTGTGTCTCCGAGTCTTGGTGTTTATACTAATTTTGAATTGAATTTCTGAAGCGTTTCTAACACATTGGTTTTTACGTTTACAAAGTATTCGATACCAATCGCTTTTAAATCATCAGCGCAAGCAGGAGCACCGGCCACTACGAAAATTTGTTTTCCGTCGATAGCTTTGAATGCAGCAGGAGCTAATTCAGCATATTCATCGTCGCTTGAGCAAAGAACAATAATGTCAGCTCCAGCAGCCTGAGCAGCAGCAACACCTTCTTCAACAGTTGAGAAACCTAAGTTATCAACTACATCGTAACCAGCGCAAGCAAAGAAGTTACAAGCAAACTGAGCACGAGCCAAACGCATTGACAAGCTACCGATAGTCAACATAAAAGCTTTTGGACGTTTAGCAGCTCTTTCGGTTGCGAAACGTAAGGCTTCGAACTCGGCAGCACCACGTACCGGTAAAAGTTTTTCAGTTGCGCTGTGTGAGCAACCACAACCACATGAATCTTCTTTTTGTACTTTTTCAGCACCAATTTCATTAAAGTTAGGGAACTGGTTGGTTCCTAACAATACTTCGCGACGGCTTGATACGGCTTTCAGACAAGCAGCAGCAGTTGCTTTCACCGCTTGCTGAACTGAACCTGAAGTAACAGCAGCAAAGAAACCACCGTTATCCTCAACTTCAAGGAAGATTTTCCATGCCTGAGCAGCAATTTCGTTTGTCAATGTTTCGATATAATAAGAACCGGCAGCCGGGTCAGCTACTTTATCGAAATGACATTCTTCTTTTAATAATAATTGTTGGTTACGGGCAATGCGTTCCGAGAAATCGTCAGCCGGTTTGTAAACCGAATCGTAACTCAACACAGTAAGTGAATTTACACCACCCAAGGTTGCGCTCATAGCTTCAGTTTGGGTACGAAGCATATTTACATTAGCATCAAAAATGGTTTTGTTGAATGTAGAAGTTTCAGCGTGAATGCGCATTTTGGCTGCACATTTGCAAATGCCGTTAACGGTACTTTTGCAGTCTTCAACTTTACATGCTGGTTGGTAAGCATCCACAATGTTAGCCCATAATAAGCGGGCAGCACGGAATTTGGCAATTTCCATAAAGTAATTACCGCTTACACCGAAGCTGAATTTGATTTTTTTAGCAGCCAATGAAGTATCAACACCAGCTTCAACCAATGACGACAGGTATTCGTTACCCCAGGCTAATGCGTAACCCAATTCCTGAGCAATATACGCTCCGCCATTGCTCAACGTGGTAGCATTTACGCCAATCACGCGGTAAAAAGGTAAACCAAGAGCAGCAAGAACTGTTGCTTTAGCTTTTGCAGTAACTTCTTCCTTAGTCAACTCTTTACCAGCTTGCAACATGCGGTTGATCGGGTCGAAGTTGATAGAGCCCTGCAATTTTTTCACGTCGTACTCTTTCGATTTGAAATAGTCGGTCAAAATAGTTGCCAGGTTAGCAGCTGCACTAACACAAATACCGAAGTTAAGTTCAATACAATCAGCTGCAATACCATTCAGTAAAGTAGCAATGTAGTCGGCACTTAATTCTTCTTTTTTCAGTTTGAAACCTACAGAGGTTACGCCCTTGTACAAAATGTCCAACGCTTTAGCATTGGCTTCTTTCGCCGACTCCACAACGATGTCCTGACGAACGAACCACTCGTTATCGGCTTTCGTACCGCGTACGAATGGGAAAACACCCGGAGCTGCATCTTTAGTCTGCAAGCCGGCAATGTCTTCTGCACGATAGAAAGGCAACACACTGAAGCCTTCGTTGGTTTTCCAAACGAGCTTCTTGTTGAAGTCAGCTCCCTTGAGGTCGGCTGTGATTTTATCCATCCACTGCTGTGTGCTAACCGATGGAAAATCAGCCAATAAATTCAATTTTTTTTCTGCCATAATATTGTTTAATTGTCGAAATTTCTAAGAGAGTGCAAAATTACTACTTTCTATTGAGTTAACCGAATTTTTTGCCAACGAATTAGAGAAAATTTTCTGTAATTGAATTATAAAACAATTTAGGTTCGTTTATTGTTAATTGATTAAAAAGAAAATACACTCAAATGATTAAACTAAAACAAGAACTATTCTTACCAATTACCCTTGAAAAAGCATGGAAATTCTTTGCAACTCCCAAAAATCTGAACGAAATTACACCCGACGATATGGTTTTTGAGATTTTATCTGATTTACCTGAAACGATGTATGCCGGTTTGATGATTAATTATAGATTGAAACCGATATTGAATATACCTATCGATTGGTGTACGGAGATTACTCACATCAAAGAAAAAGAATATTTTGTGGATGAACAGCGAAGAGGTCCATACCGTATATGGCATCATGAACATCATTTCAAAACTGTTGAGGGTGGTGTTTTAATGACCGATATTCTGCATTATGACATTGGTAAATGGATATTTGGCTGGATAGCCGGTCAGCTATTTGTAAATCGGAAGGTAAAAGGTATTTTTGAATATCGTAATAAAACTCTGGAAACTTACTTTAAAAAATAAAATCATGAAATCATTAACCGTTAAGATTATTATCAGTGCTTCAATTTGTTTAATACTAGGTACTTTAAGTGGCTTCAGTACCATTGATTCCATTACTAATTGGTATCAGTTTCTGAACAAACCATCTTTTAATCCACCAAACTGGATTTTTGGACCCGTGTGGACCTTACTATATTTAATGATGGGAATCTCGTTTGGTATTATCTGGCACTCAACAAATAATGTACAGAAAAGAGCAATGCAGCTTTTTGCTGTTCAATTTGTGTTAAATCTTGGTTGGTCTTATCTATTTTTCAATTTACACGCATTGAGTCTGGCTTATGTAGAAATTTTAAGTATGATTATTGCGATTATCTTTACTATCTTTGCTTTTTATAAAATAAATAAAACTGCTGCAATTCTACTTGTCCCTTATTTATGTTGGGTATTATTTGCCAGTTTTTTGAATCTAAGTATTTGGTATTTAAATAAATGAAATTATAAATTTCAGTTTCTATATTCATTTTCACACTAAGAAACTTACAAATGGAAAAACAAAAAAACTGGCATGCAAAACATGTCGAATCAATGAGTTTTGGTAATCGAATAGCTGATACTGTAGCTAAAGGCATGGGGTCATGGAATTTCATAATCATTCAAACAGTATTAGTTGTTATTTGGATGACACTAAATTTGATAGGTTTTATGTATCATTGGGATGTTTATCCATTTATACTCCTCAATCTATTATTTTCAACGCAGGCTGCATACGCTGCACCTATCATTATGATGTCGCAAAACAGACAAAACGAAAGAGACCGAGCACATGCCGAAGAAGATTATAAGACAAATGTGGATGCGAAAAAAGAAATCGAAGCTTTGTCAATCTTGTTGAAAAATATAGAAGTAGATAAACTAGATAAAATCATTCAACTACTTGATGAAATGAAAAAAGAAGCTTTGGGAAATATAATCGATAATAAATAATTGTATCTTAAATATTTAAAAATAAATCAACATCCACCACAAAATGAAAAAATTAATCAATCTCGTTTTAGTTCTAATAGTCGCTTGCATTCTGGTTTATATGCAAATGCCAACTGTAAATTACGGATTTACAGGTTTCGCTGTTCTACTTATGATTTTAATTGGTGTTTGGGTGTTACTCAACAACCCCTTTAGTATTGTTCAGGGACAAAATAATTCTCCATCTATTAAGTTAGGTAAACCAGGCAAAGTTTCTTTTGTTTTGTTGATAGTGCTGGGGCTTTACATTACAATTGTACCCGCCATTACAAGTTGGGCCTTACTTCGTACCAGCGAATACCGCAATTTGATTGGAAAAGTTGAAACCGAATCGAACATTTCGAGCCATATGCTGCCAATTTCCATTGAGAAAATCCGCGTTGTGGATCAATCGTTGGCTCAGTTGCTTGGTGATAAAGTGCTTGGTTCACAATCGGCGCTTGGAAGTCAGGTTACACTTGGAACTTTTAATATTCAGAAGGTGAATAATGATTTGTATTGGGTTGCTCCTTTGCTTCATTCCGGATTTTTTAAATGGAATAAAAACATGCAGGGCACGAATGGCTACGTGATGGTAAATGCCTGCAACGAGCGAGATGTTAAACTTGTTCAGGAAATAAATGGCAAAAAAGTGTATATCAAATACCAATCAGAAGCCTTTTTTAATGATAATCTCGAACGTTACCTCTATTTTCATGGTTACTGGCATGTGGGTTTGACTGATTATTCGTTCGAAATTGACGATGCCGGAACGCCTTACTGGGTGGTAACCAAATTCAAAAAAACGATTGGGTTTTCCGGCGATGAAGCCAAAGGTGTGGTTATTGTAAATGCACAAACCGGTGACATAAAGGAATATTCGATTGAAAATACACCAAAATGGGTTGACCGAATTCAGCCGGGAAATTTTGTTGAAACTCAGCTGAACGATTGGGGCGAATATGTGAAAGGTTACTGGAATTTCTCCAATGAAGGCAAATTAAAAATTACTGAAAATGTGTCGATGGTATATGGCGAAGACAATAATGCCTATTGGTACACCGGGCTGACATCGGTTGGTGCCGACGAATCGACTGTAGGTTTTGTGTTGGTAAATACCCGCACCAAAAAAGCTGTTTGGTATAAACAAAGCGGAGCTACTGAAATAGCCGCTCAGAATTCAGCCAAAGGAAAAGTGCAGGAAAAAGGTTTCTCGGCTTCCATGCCAATTCCGTATAATATCAACAATATTCCTACTTACGTGATGACGTTGAAAGATAACGGGGGTTTGGTGAAAATGTACGCTATGGTGGCTATTGAGGATTACACCATTGTGGGAGTAGGGAATACCTTACGTGAAGCTTTGATGGCTTATAAAAATGCTTTCAACCAGAGTGGAAATAAAATAAGCACCAAAAGTAAGACTGAAAAGAACATCGTGAAATCGGTGGTTACGCGCATCAACGGCGATGTAAAAAACGGAAACACTTATTATTACTTCACTTTAAGAAGTTATCCGAAAATATTTATCGGTTCTACACAGGTTTCAAACGATTTTCCTCTAACCAATTTGGGTGATAGTGTGTACGTTACTTTCGATAACGACAACCAGGATGTGATTGATGTTTCGTCGTTTAAGAATAGGAATATAAAATAAATCACCTCACCCCTGCACCCCTCTCCTTGAGGAGAGGGGCTAAAGACAGAACTTTCAAACTTTATAAACTTTCAAAATTACATTTATGCATTTATTTCAAAATTTCCAACAAATCAACTGGATGGCAGTAATAGTTTCAGTTGTTATATCATTTGTACTGGGTGCATTATGGCATTCAGTTTTGTTCAAAAAAGGCTGGATTGAAGATTCGGGCTCTATTTACAATTCACAAAACCATGGTAATCCTGCCGTTATTTTCGGATTATCTGGTTTGCTGCATATTGTTTTAGTAATCGCGTTGGCCATGTTTGTAGGACAACATACCAATTTTTTGGGCGGAGCTTTAAAAGGATTGTTCGTGAGTTTGGTGTGGATCTCAACAAGTATTGGAGTAAGCTATATTTTTGTAGGTCGCACCTTCCGCTTATTCCTGATTGATGCAGGATTTTATGTAGTATTTCTGACTTTTGCCGGAATGATTTTGGGGCAATGGCATTAAATCTGGCCTTTTAAAATAGGAAAAATATAATTGAACAGTTACAATTTAGCTAATAGTTTTGTAGAGATCGAAATTTACTTTCGTGACTTAGCCCAATCCATTACATTAGCAGGAGCGCGTTTGAAGAAAAGTTCATTAGCCATAAATTCCATGTATGGTTGAGAATGTTTCCAAAATGCATAATAGCCTTCACACAGGTAATTCAAGCCAGGTTCGCCAGTTTTAGTTTTAATTATACGGTTTTTGGGACATTCACCGTTGCATAGTTTTTTGAATTCGCACTGGCGGCATTGGGTTGGAAGTGTATCACGTTTATCGCTACCAAATCGAAGTTGTTTTTGTGAAAAAACCATTTCGTAAATACTGTGGGTCTTGATATTACCAATTTTATATTCCGGAAAAACATAATGGTCGCAGGCATACATATCGCCGTTAAATTCCATTACCGTGGCATGTCCACAGGTTTCACCAAAAATACATACACCGGGCATTTGTCCAACAGTTCCAGCCAAAGCCGCATCAAACAACTGGATATAATACTGGCCAACATCCTTTTTTAGCCATTCGTCAAAGATGGTGATATAAAACTGTCCAAACTTCTTTGCATCCACAGTCCAAGGTGCTATGACAGCATCATCACTGCCTTCAGGAGGCAGTAAACTTAAACCGTCGGCTCGTGTTTTCGAGATTTGTTCTACAATAGGCGAAAACTGCATGTACTTTGTACCAATTTCTTTGAAAAAATTATATATTTCTATTGGATAATCGACATTGTATTCATTAATAACTGAAAGTGTATTGAATTCAACCTGATGTTTCTGGAGCAGTTCAATTCCTTTCATTACCTGTTGAAAAGTGGCTTTTCCGGCTTTGTTTTTGCGGTACACATCGTGGCAATGTTCGGGTCCGTCAATAGAAATTCCAATCAGAAAATTATTGTCTTTGAAGAATTTACACCATTCGTCGGTAAGCAGTGTACCATTTGTTTGAAGAACATTGTCGATATTCCGACCGCGTCCGTACTTTTTTTGAAATGTAAGTGCTTTACGATAAAAAGAAATATCTCTCAAAAGTGTTTCACCGCCATGCCAGGTAAACAGCACTTCGGGAACAGGTTGCGCCTGAATATAACTTTCAATGTACTTTTCGAGCGTTTCGTCGCTCATTTGCAGATTTTTGCGATTCTCGTAAAGTCGGGCCTTTTCCAGATAATAACAATACGAACAATTCAGGTTGCAACTTGAACCGTTTGGTTTTGCCATCACATAAGTCGGCATCGAAAGTGGGTTATACGCTATTGTTTTTTTCATCTTAGCCTAAGATTGCATTCCATTCATCTTCTCTGAAACCGACCAAAACTTTATCACCGGCTACTAAAATAGGACGTTTTACTATCATTCCGTTTGAAGCCAAAATATCCATTAATTCATCTTCCGACAAAGTTTTCACTTTGTCTTTCATATTGAACTCCTTGTAAAGTAATCCGCTGGTATTGAAGAATCTTGAAACCGGAAGTCCGCTTTTAGCAATCCACACTTTAAGTTCTTCTTTTGTTGGATTTTCTTCCTTTATCGGACGGTATGTATAGTCAATTCCGTTTGTTTTCATCCATTTTTCGGCTTTCTGACATGTGCCGCATTTTGGATAACAGAGTGCGATTGGTTTCATAATCATAATGTGTTAATGTACCAATATGCAAATGTGCCAATGATTGAACAAATTTATAGTAAAATTGGCATATTGGCACATTAGCTTATTATTTGAATATTGCCTTAAATACGTCATTCATATTGGCATACAATAATAACCCGAAGAGCAAAACCATGCCAACTGTTTGCGCATATTCCATAAATTTTTCATTTGGTTTTTTGCCGGTTATCATTTCATAAATCAAAAATAACACGTATCCACCATCGAGCATGGGGATAGGCAGAAAGTTCATAAAGGCCAGAATAACTGATAATAAAGCTGTCATTGACCAGAAAATTTGCCAGTCCCATGTTTTTGGGAACATTTTACCAATTGAACCAAAGCCACCTAACTGTTTTGAACCTTCTTTTGTAAATACCAGTTTAAAACCTTTTACATAGCTTGTCAGTTTTTCCCAACCGAGATTGATTCCGGCAGGAATAGCAGCCAGAAAACCATATTCAATGCGTTTTGTTTCCAAAAAGTTTGAAAGCGGAAGAACAGCTACGCCCAATTTTCCGGTTTCGTTAAGTTGAATTTCCGACTGCAAAGTCTTAGCTTTCCTAACGAAACTTAGATTAATATTCGTGTTTTTAGAAGCATCCAATTCAGCTGCAATATCCTGAAAAATAAACAGATGCTTACCGTTGATGCCAATAATACTGTCGCCTGTCTGTAATTTGGCTTTTTCGGCAAGCGAACCAGATGAAACATCTCCAATAACAAAAGGAAAACGAACTGATATAAAATCGGGTTCCTTTGCAGCCAACACTTTTTGAGACAAGTCTTTTGGCAAATTTATGTCAACCAATTGATTGTCCCTTAAAACTGTAATGTCCTGATTGCCATCAATTAATATTTTTTCAAAAACATCCGCATTATTGTCTACTGTTTTTCCATTTATTTTCACAATATTGTCACCGTTTTTGAATCCGTTATCCAATAGAATTTGTGAGAAATTCAAACCGTATTTAGCATTTTTCAAAGGCAAGTATTCTTGTCCCCAGGTGAAAAGTACAGCTGCATAAATAACCATAGCCAAAATAAAGTTTACCAACACACCACCAATAATGATGGGCAGTCGTTGCCAAACCGAGCGGGAGCGATATTCCCATGGTTGCGGTTCAGAGGCCATTTGCGAAATACTTTTGGTCTCGTCCACCATACCTGAAATAGAACAATAGCCACCCAATGGTAACCAACCGATTCCCCATTCGGTACTTTCAGGATATTTACGCCAATCGCCTTCGGGCAGGTCTGCAACCGAAATTTGCTCCATTACCGGCCTTCCTTTCGCATCGCGTGTGTCGTTGCCAATAGCATCTTTTTTGGGACGTTCGTTCGACGGAATGTTTTTAGCCAGAAACTTCACTTCCCATTTGCCATTAATCTTTTTAGCTCGAATTAACGAAAAGTTGGGATTGAAAAACATATAGAATTTTTCCACCCGAACTTTGAACAAACGCGCAAACGCAAAATGCCCGAATTCGTGTAGAACTACTAAAATCGAAAGACTAAGAATGAGCTGTGCAGCCCGGATTAGGAATGTTTCCATATAAAATGTTTAACTGTTTAGATGCTTAGTTGTTTATTTGTTGAGTTGTTGAGTTGTTGAGTTGTTTTATTATTTCTCCATTAAAAAAAGATATTCATTATGTTTGCCGTCTGAATTTATCCATTCGCTGGTGGAACGCATATTGCTCATAACGTTTTTATGAAAATCAATAAGCTTAATTTCCAGTAATTTGCCAGAATTTGATATTGTTTCCAGTAATTGTTCCTTGGTGGCACGTCCACCCGAACTGTACGACAACAACAAATAACGTGAATTTGTTTCGTTTATTAGTTTTCGTAAGGCTTCAATTGCCAAAAAATCGCCTGATTCATTTTTGCGAAACTCTTCAAAAACCGAACAATAATGATCACGACTATCTTCACGGCGGTTTGCTTTGCCAAAAAGCTGAGGTTTATCGTTGTTTATTATGGTTGTCCACAAATGGTAATAAGCCGCATACCGCACCCGGCTTGGAGGCATTTTCTCGTTATTTGACCCGTAAGGCGGATCGAGATAAACCAAATCGAACCGGTTATTAGCCACTGTAGTAAAGACATCATCACGTATTACGCGGTTTTCTCCTGTTACATTAAACCGTTGAGGCAGTTTTAATACCAAATCTTTGTACGAACGTGCCGACCAATCGGTCAGATAAGCCACATAATGTCCAAGGGTGTTATCGACTTTATCCAACGCATAAATCAAACTGGTGAGCAATACGCATTTATCTTCCCAAGGCAAATTCAAGTGCTCAATTTCTTCGCGAATTGCATCAAGTTTATGGGTATTTTTCAGCTGAAACGGTTTTTTAATATCATTTTCAGCACCACCGTAATTTTGTGTAAACCAACCATCAACGCCTGTCAGGTTGTTCAGATAATCAATAATTTCTTTATAATAGGCATTTGGCTTTTCTGATTTCAAGTAACAGGTTGCAAATACTTCCGACCATACCGAAATATCGTTAGAAGTGGTTGAATACCCAAGTTGAGCAAATGCCTGCGAAACCCGTGTAGAACCACTAAAACCATCCAAAACCGTTTCAATTCCGTTCAATCCCGACACCATTTCAAAGATAAAGGGCAGAAGCTTTAACTTTGAACCGGCATATTTAATGCCTTCGGTTTTAGGGATTTCCATGGAACTATTTAATCATTTCTTTAGTCAGAATCCGTACGAGCGCATCAGTTTTCACATAATCCTCGTAAGTTGGTCTGGCTATGAATTCTGCTTTTTCCATTACATCTTCTATAATATCGCTCATTTGCAAAAAGCCGATTTTATCTTTTAAAAATTCAGCTACCACTACTTCGTTGGCTGCGTTGAGAATACAAGGCATATTACCGCCCTTATCCATAGCATAGTAGGCATATTCCAAATTTCGAAAACGCTCTGTGTCCGGTCGTTCGAAGGTGAATTGAGAGCAAAGTTTGAAATCAAAACGGGGAAATTTGGTTTTCAACCGATCTGGATAGGTGAATGCGTATTGAATCGGTAATTTCATATCCGGCATGCCGAGTTGCGCCTTAATAGAACCATCGGCAAACTGCACCATGGAATGAATAATGGATTGCGGATGAACCACCACTTCAATCTGGTCGGGTGTAACACCAAAAAGCCATTTAGCTTCAATAATTTCAAAGCCTTTGTTCATCAAACTGGCTGAGTCAATTGTGATTTTGGCACCCATGTCCCAGTTCGGGTGTTTTAGTGCCTGTGCGCTTGTCACATGTTCCAGTTCATGCATGGTTTTGGTGCGGAAAGGGCCGCCCGAAGCTGTCAGAATCAGTTTTTCAATCGGATTATTTCCTTCACCGGCAAGGCATTGAAAAATGGCCGAATGTTCGGAATCAACCGGAATGATAGGAGCATTATATTGCGTAGCCAGTTCGCAAATCAATTCACCCGCCACCACAAGAGTTTCTTTGTTCGCAAGCGCAATTTTCTTTCCCGCTTTGATAGCACTCATGGTCGGTTTTAGTCCTGAATAACCTACCATAGCTGTCAGCACTATGTCAATGGGCTGCATCTCGGCCAATTGGGCAATAGAATCAGCTCCGGCAAAGACTTTTACCGGTAAATCGGATAAAGCGTTTTTGAGAGTGAGATAGTGCGATTCGTTTCCGATAGCCACCATTTCAGGTTTGTATTTCCGTGCCTGTTCGATAAGCAAATCAACATTGTTGTTCGCTGTCAAAGCATATACCTCAAACAAGGAATCGTTTTCTGAAATCACTTCCAGTGCCTGCGTCCCAATGGAACCGGTCGAACCTAATATTGCAATTTGTTTTTTCTGAATTTCTTCCATTAACTTTTCATGTACGGACAAGTGGCGACTTATCCCTTCAAAATATAATTACTTCTTCCGGATCAATAGGTTTTCCCTGTTTCCATAGTTCGAAGTAAAATTGCGAACCACTTTTCTTTCCAGAAGCATCACCCGTAATGGCTATGCATTCACCTGCCTTTACCTCATCCCCCACTCTTTTCATCACCCGGGTATTATTTTTATAAATCGACAGGTAATTGTTTTCGTGTTGAACCTGAATTACATAACCGAAATCGAATGTAAATGCTTCATATACAATAGTTCCGTCCTGTACACTCATAACACTTTCGTTGGGCGAAGTAATCATATAAATGCCAAACTGATGGTCGGACAAATTAAATGATGACGAAATTACGCCGCGTGATGGACGAAAGAAAATATACGTACTTTCGGTTGGTTTGCTATCGATACTGGCCAGGTTGTATTTTTCGTCTTTCTCAAATTTCTTGCAAAACTCCGTTTCCCTTCTTGATTTTTCAAGTAGCACCTTGGCTCGTTGTTTCAAGGCAATCGAGTCGAGGGAAACGATAGAATCTGGTTTGGTTTTGCCTGCAATAATGCCTTTAACTATATCTATATAACCTTCCTGCAAATCAACCTGTTGAACCAGCGAGTCAGCACGCATCGATTCCGAAATAATGCTGGTCCGATTTCCCGATTCACCATAACCTGGCAAATAACGGGCTATTGGTGTAGTGAAAATAAGTATAGTAAGCAGCGTAAATGTCAGGATAAAAAAACCTGAACCAAACAGAAAGACGCTAAACCGCGACAAACGCACATGCCATGCCTCTTCCAACGTGTTTTCATTCAGAACCGAAACGCGATATTTGAATCGCATTTTCTGAATAAACGGTTTGAATTTATTTGCTGTATCTTTCATTAAATAATCTGTAAACTGAGCCGAAATGTGTACAAAAGTAGCGAAATTCAAAATATAAACAAAATGCGACTTAGGTATCAAATCTAAAATACAGGACTTCGGCGGGTATGATTCAATTATTACCTGATTTTATTGTTGTTTTTTATTACTTTTGCCGCTATAATGAACAAAAAATAACGAACTAATGACCCGAATCGGATTACTCTCGGACACACACGGATTGCTCGATGAACGTGTATTCGAACATTTTGCCAGCTGTGACGAAGTGTGGCATTGCGGTGATATCGGCTCGTTGGAGGTATTCAATAAATTGCAGGCTTTCAAACCCTTTCGGGGCGTATGGGGAAATATTGATGGATATGATATCCGCACTCAGTTGCCACAACATAACCGCTTTTTGTGCGAAGGTGTGAAAGTATGGCTCACTCATATTGGCGGTTATCCCGGCAATTATGATCCCTTGGTTCGGCCCGGTATTTTTCAGCAACCACCCAAGTTGTTTGTTTGCGGACATTCACAT
>JBAWXD010000044.1:0-20646 GCA_037144275.1 Paludibacter sp.
TGTAGGTATTGTGGTAAAGAAGAACAGACCCGGAGCAGCAATCACCTTATCCATAAAAGGTGGTCTCACCTTCAATGAAACTCCCGATTTTTCGGTAATTGCCAATTCCACTCAGAAAAAAATTGCTTTTTATACTCCTTCTGCTGATTACAAAAAAACTGCATTGACAATAAAACCAAGTATTGCATTCAGTTATTGGTTTTCTGAAAATGTGGCTGTGAGTGCTAATGTGCAATATGCTCTTCAAAGCGGTCAAACAGCATTTGCAACCGGCTATAAAGATTTAGCGAATGTAAGTTTGGTAACTCCGTTGTCGCCGGATCAATTCAACAAGAATATCTCTACTGCTCCCAACATAAGCACAACAACAGTTGGGCCAGACAAATACCTTAGTTTTGGGATTGGAATTACCTACAGTTTTGCTCGAAAAGGATGGGATGGAAGTGTAAAAGGAAATAGAAAAGGGATTAATGAAGGCGGATTGAAAAAGAATGAAGTGGAACGTAAAGGAATTACTGAAAATGGCTTAAAAAAGAATGAAATGGAAAATGGTTTGACAGATGCAGAACTAAAATCAATTGCTGAAACATTAGTTAATATGCGTAAGGGTTGGGATGGATCGATAAAAGGAAATAAAGCGGAAACCAGTGCCAATACAGAAGTAAAATCCATTGCAGAAACATTGGTGAACATAGCTCGAAAAGGATGGGATGGTTCGATTAAGGGAAATAAAACTGAATATGTAGCCACTGAAGCCGACCTAAAGTCTGTAACCGAAACTTTAGTCAACATACGAAAGGGCTGGGATGGATCGATTAAAGGGAACAAAGCTGACTATGTGGCTAGTGACGCTGAGGTAAAAGCCATTGCAAAAACATTAGTCAATTTACAAAAAGGATGGGATGGCAGTGTAAAAGGTGGAAATAAAATTTAAAATGTGCTAAAAACCAAACATGATACTGCCAAAAACTCAGTAGGTAATATAAGATAATCAAGATAACTCAATAAAAACTAAAACGGCTGAATTTCATTAATGAATTTCAGCCGGGTTTATAATTATCAAATTGGCGTATTTTCAAATTTGCACATTAGCTTTTCAGCTTCGCAAAATACATTGCAAACGAACGATACAAAAAGTGTGTCCATTTACCAAACGGAACAATAATCAATGCCCATTGAACCAATACGGTGAAATGCAGAATATAGAGCCATTTATTTGCTTCCAAAATATCCAGATCAATAAACAGGCGGGTCATAAAGGCGGTTAAGCCCATCAAAAACAGCCAGATTACGAAGAACCAATCCGAAGGTTGTGAGTGTTTGTTCAACGCTTTTTTCTTCTTCATACGGCTGTTTACAAAGTCCACGGTAACGATAAACACGATGGCGCTCATCACATAACCAAAGATGTTTACAGCAAGGTATTGAGTCGAAAGCCAGTCCATAAACACAGTGGTAAACAACAGCGACAAATAGCCAATGACCAATATAAAATGTTCGAACCAGCGGAAGCGATTATCGTCGCAGTCCAATGCGCGTTTCTGAACGAACATGGTTACGAAAAACTCACCCATGCTGCTTAAATACTTCTTAAAAGGTACTTTCGTACCCGGTTTCACGATAGTAAAATACCACATGCGGATAATGTTCGGCACAAAAATTACCACCATAATGCTTGCAATGGCAATGGCTTCGAACAAATGACCGACGTGCATCATGTGCTCCAGATTAAAATCAACCGATAAAGCAAATGCAATCACGCCAACAAATGTCAGCACAAAAGCGGCAATGCTCAGCGGCAACGATTTATACATCAGCCCCGAAAGACCAGTCCAGTCGTACTTAGCAGTCAGCCATCGACGAAGCGACATCATCAACTCGCCTGGCTCAGCCTGACGTGGACATTCAGATGAACACTCGCCGCAATAATAGCACTCCCACGGTTTCAACGAAGCTTTGATATCGTCTTCCAACCCGAGAGTAGTGTAGCGAATCATTTCGCGTGGAAACGAGCTGTCGGGAGTCGATAGCGAACAGGTAGCCGTACAGTTTCCGCAATTGAAACAGGCATTGAAGTCGCCCGACCCATATTTTGATAATTCAGTTGCAAATTTAGGATTTACTCTTGACATTTTTTCTTTCGATTTTAGAATCAAGAGCCAGGAATCAAGACATCTAATATCTTGGCTCTTGGTTCTTGATTCTTGGTTCTTAACTCTATTTCCTCTTATAATAATAGTACGTTTCTTTTGCATCCATCCCGGCCGGAACAACCACACCGTAACGGTTCATGGTCATCAGGTGGAAAGTTACCATTTCGCCGGCAAGCTTGGTGTTAGCAACAATCTCGGGAATGGTATTTTTCTCGTCTGTCATGCCGGCAAGGATTTCGCGCCAAACCAACGGATATTCTTTCATGCCAACCTTTCCTTCTTCTTCCACTTCCACAACTTCGCCTGCTCCTTTTTCTTTGATATCAAAATCCATCATGAAACCGTCAATCATTGATTCTATTTCGTTGTCGGTGTATTGGGCCACTTCAATGGCATTTTCGGGACAAACAGGAGCACATATTCCACAACCGGTACAAACCGCTTTATTGACACCTGCCACATGTTTTTCGCCAAACAGCACTTCTTTGATAGCCGTATAATCGCACACATCGGAACATTTTCCGCACCAGGTACATTTATTGGCATCCACACGGGCAGTAATCGGATCAACCATTACAGTTCCACTTTTAAGCAAAGCCGTAATTTTAGAAGCACCTGCCAATGACGATTGAACCGACTCACTTACATTTTTTGGACCCTGACATGTTCCGCCAATATACACGCCTTTGATAACCGTTTCAACCGGTTTCAGTTTGGGGTGAATTTCGTTGAAAAATTTATCGCGGCCAATCGGGATTTTGAACAGTTCAGAAATGGTAGTTGCGTCTTCGCGAGCCACCATGCCGGTTACCAACACCACCAAATCAGCTTCAATTTCCATTTCTTTTTTTGCTGTCAGGTAATCTTTCACTTTCACAATCGTTGATTTGCCATCAACCGACACTACGGGCATTTCCTTTTCTTCGTATTTGAAATACAAATCGCCCTGCTTTGACGATTCGGCATACATCAATTCCTGCTTGCCGTATGTGCGAATATCGCGGTACAAGTGGTAAGTCTGGATGTCTTTGTATTTTTCTTTCAGTTGTAAGGATGTATGAATAGTCGACGTACAGCACTGACGCGAGCAATATTTATTATCGCCTTTGGTCTGACGACTTCCAACGCAATAGATAAATGCCAAACTTTTAATTTGTTTACCGTTGTAAACCAGCTTTTCGGGATTCATTTCCATCAAGCGGTTTAACTCCGGCAATGTTACTACATTCGAAATGGTTTTGTAACCATATTCACCTTCTTTGGGTTGATAATGGTCGTAACCGGTTGTTACCAGCACCGAACCTGCAATGAGCGAAAGCGTTTGCACTTCTTCGTTCAAATTCAATGTTGAAGCAAATTTGCCTGTAAAATCTGTTGCGTCTTTCAAGGCATCTGCCATCACGACCGGCACATCCGGCAATGCTTCAGGGTAATTTTTATAAATGGCTTTACGTTCTACTAATCCCAGATTGAAATCGTCGTGAACGCTCACCGGGCATTCTTCCATGGCACGTTTCACAGCTTTTTTATCGGCATTCGGGTTGATATAACGTGGTTTTACCTTGATATCTACCGTGAAATTTCCCAAACTTCCCGATACTTTTTCTACTGTTGCTCCGGTAAAAATGCTAATGTTTGGAAATTTCTTCATTTCGTTGTAAAGTGCCGCAACCACTTCTTTTCCGTTCTGATTGGTTGGGAAAAGTGTTTGCTTTTGTGCAATGCGTCCACCCACAAAGAAGTCTTTCTCAATCAAGAAAACTTCGTTCCCCGAGCGAGCCAAATCGATAGCCGCTTTCATGCCCGACACACCTGCTCCGATTACTAACGCTGATTTTTTCACGGTCAACTCAATGTTTTCCAGCGATTCAGAATACGCCACGCGATTGATACCGGCACGGATAAGTCCAGCGGCTTTCACGGTCGCTTCGCGCGGACGGTCGCTGTGTGGCCACGAACATTGCTCGCGAATATTTACCTGCACATAGTTCGACGGATTGAGACCCGCACGTGCAGCCACATTTTTGAACGTATGTAAATGCAGCTTTGGTGAGCACGAGCAAACCACGATAGCATCCAGATTATTTGCTTGTATGTCAGCGACCATGTCCTTCTGGTTAGAGTCGGCACACGCAAACATTACATCTTTGGAAACAACCACGTTTTCCTCCTGATGGAACATTTTGCCCAACTCTTCTACGTCCACATAATCGGAAATATTTCCGCCGCAATGACAAATATATACACCTATTCTTTGTTTCATGATATTAAGTCCGGCCCCCTAAATCCCCCGAAGGGGGACTTAAAAAACCATTTATATGATTATTTATATACCAACTTGATTAGTTACCACCTTTTTGAATTCTCGTAGCGGTGGCAAGTCCCCCTTCGGGGGATTTAGGGGGCTTGTTTTTCTATTCAAATATCCCGCCACTTCCGACGCCGCTGCGCCCGCTGACAAAATGGAATCCGGAATATCTTTTGGACCAGAAGCGGCACCTGCCACATAAACACCTTCTATACTTGTCAGTGAAGGACTTATCAACTCGTCTGTTTGTTTTACAAAGCTGAATGCATCCAGTTCCAGTTTATCGCTTTTGAACATATCAGGCACATCCTTATTTGGAACAACGCCTACCGAAAGTACCACTACATCGTGTTTGGCTTCTTTTACAATGCCTTTAGTAGTATCTTCGTAACGAAGAATCAAATCCCCACTACCGTTTTCGTTTTCACGAATTTTAGCTACTTTCCCTTTTACAAAGTTCACGCCCATCGATTTTGCTTCCATAAAGAACTCTTCGTAACCTTTACCAAATGCACGGATATCCATGTAATAAATGGTGATATCGGCCATTGGCAACGCACCCATCAAAAGTTGCGCTTGTTTGATAGAATACATACAGCAAATCTGCGAGCAAATTGGGTTATTTTCGCAATCGGCACCGCAACCTGAGTTCTCAATAGCCGAGTCACGCGAACCGGTACAAAGCACATAAGCGATATTATCGGGCACTTTCCCATCTCCCGGACGAAGCACGTTGTTGAACGGACGGGTCGGTGCAATGAGTCGATCCATTTGCATGGAATCAATCACGTTAGCATATTTGGTGTAGCCGTAGTTTGGTTTTCCGCTTGGCGGGAACAATTTATAACCTGTCGTTACAATTACTGATTTTACGGTGGTATTGACAACCTGCGTTTTCTGACTAAAATCAATGGCATTCGACGGACAGGCAGCTACACATTGATGACATTCACGGCAATTGCTACAATCCAGGCAACGCTCGGTGCTGGCTTTCAACTCAGCTTCAGTGAATGTTTGTTCCACTTCTTCCCAACTGGTTGCACGTTGTGCCAATGGCATCATGACACCCGACACCTGTGGTGCAACTTTATAACTCTTGCTCAATACTTTTGCTTTATCAATAGCCGGAAGTTTATCGCCGTCTTCAAAATCAAGCATGCTCAATCCACGCAGGTATTTATCCATGTAGAAAGCTGCTTTTTTACCTTGCCCGGCAGCCTCAATCAAGGTGGTAGCACCGGTAACAGTGTCTCCACCTGCAAAAATAAATTCAACCGAAGTTTGCAGCGTTTTCTTATCAGCTACAATTGTTCCGTTTTTATTCAAGTCAATTTGTCCGGCAAATGACGAAGTGGATGGTTTCAAGCCAATGGCTTCAATCACATAATCCGCGTTTTCGAAATATTCAGAGCCTTTTACCGCTTCAGGACTGCGACGACCGCTGGCATCTTTTTCGCCCAACTGCATTTTTACTAATTGCACTTGTTTGATTTGACCATTTTCGCCCATGTATTTCACCGGATTGCGGAGAATCATTATTTCTACGCCTTCTCCTTCCGCTTCGTGAATTTCGGGTGCAAAACAAGGCATTTCTTCACGACTACGACGATAAATAACCGTAACTTTTGAAGCACCCAAACGCAATGAAGTACGTGCAGCATCAATAGCTGTGTTTCCACCACCAATCACCATCACACGTTTGCCTTTCAGGTCTTCTTT
Organism: Paludibacter sp.; assembly: GCA_037144275.1. GTDB lineage: Bacteria > Bacteroidota > Bacteroidia > Bacteroidales > Paludibacteraceae > Paludibacter. The sequence continues at coordinate 6,181 of JBAWXD010000044.1, forward strand.
TTTACCAATATTCGATTCGCGCAAGAAATGAAGACAGTCAACAATTCCATTCAGGTTCGAACCATCCGTGCCTGATTTTACAGCATCGTGTGTTCCAACTGAAACAAAAACGGCATCAAAGCCTTGTTCTTTCAGCGCTTTCAGGTCGGTAATTTTCTGATTGTATTCTATCTTTACTCCCAATACAGTAATATTTTTCAAATCACGATCGACCACACTTTTAGGCGCACGATATTCAGGCAAAGCCAATCGCAACATACCACCGGCAGCTGGCGCAGCTTCAAAAATGGTCACTGTATGACCTTTCAAAGCCAAATGATAAGCAGCCGTAATCCCTGCAGGACCTGAACCGATAACCGCAATTTTCTTGTCGGTTTTATTTTTTATTTCCACTTCGGGAGCTTCGGGGTATTTTTCGTAATACCAGTCGGCAATAAAACGTTTGGTTTTACGAATATCCACAGCACCTTCCAAGCTGGCACGGGTACAGGCATTCTGACAAGGAGCGTAACAAGCGCGACCCAAACTTCCGGGAAAAGGAATATCTTCGAGGTGAAGTTTCATGGCTTCTTCGTACTGACCGTTGCGAGCCAACGTAATATATCCATAAGGTTTCACACCGCCGGGGCATTCGTTAATACAAGGGGCAGAATGATCCATCCGGTCGATAGTTGCAATACGTGGATTGGCCAAATTGAATGGAATATACGCCACTTTACGACCAGCCAAATTGGCGTTGTAATCATCGCTGCGCACTTCCGGACAAACCGCTTCACATTCAGCACAACCTGTACAATCTTCGGCTATTATATAGCGGGCTTTTTTCGAAATTTGGACATTAAAATCATCACCATCTTTATTGATGCTATCAATTTCACTGTTGAGTGCAAGTGTAATATTGGGGTGACGAGCCGTTTCCGACATTTTAGGGGTAGTGATACAAGCCGCACAGTCGAGTGTAGGAAAAACCTTACTCAACTGAATCATTTTACCACCAATGGATAAAGCTTTGTCCACCAACAGCACTTCGTGACCCATATCTGCAAGGCTCAAAGCAGCTTCCTGACCGGCAATTCCGCCACCGATGACCAGTGCATCGTAATGACTCTCAGAAGCCCCCCTGCCCCCCTTAGGGGGTTCTTGGTTAGTTTCTTCTTGTATATATTTTTTATTATTCATGATATTTTGAAACTATTTACATAATATTCAATACTAATATTAAAGTCCCCTATGGGGGATTTAGGGGGCTTCTTCTAAGCTTGCAAGTATTTTCCCGTAGTTTTCCATATGGTTCATAAACGGTTCAGCACAAACCGAACAAAGAGCTGCCATACGCACACGTCTGGGATTAATATTTTTCTCTTTCATCAATACCTGCGACGTTTCAACGATAGTATTGGTATGTTCTGCACAACGTGAGCTATAGGAACATTCATGTCCGTCGGCAGCAATGAAGACGCCGTCGAAACCATGCTCCAAAGCATGTAGAATCCATTTTGGTTTAATACCCGAAGAGCAGGGTAAGCTAATGACATAAACGGAAGGAGCGTAATGAATTTTACGCAAACCTGCCTGATCAATCCCAGGATCGGAAATTTTATCAGTGGAGAAAACCAAAATCTTGGGTGATTTGGTTTCAGGTGATTGATTTATAGTAGTTGACATAAGTATAAGAATTTAGCACTAAGCCACTCAGAGCACAAAGTTTCACGAAGAAAAGTACGAAATCTTTGTGCTCTAAGTGACCTTAGTGCCTTAGTGGTTATCAAAAATTATTCTTTGATTAGAAACAAGCGGCTGAAGCTATCTTCGTCATAAAAACCAAGATATTCGTGACCTACTTTTTCGCACCAGCGTGGAATATCGTTTTTAGTACCTTCGTCAGCTGAAAGGATTTCCATGATTTCGCCTGATTCAATATCACCAATGGCTTTTTTTGCAGCTAAAAGTGGTCCGGGACAAGCTGTTCCACGAGCATCTACTGATAAATTTGATTTTACGTTTTTTAATTCTTCGGTAGTCATAATCTTTAATGTTATTTGCCCTTCGGGCGTTATTTAATTGTTATTTACTTTGTGTTATTTACCCTTCGGGCGTTATTCATTTTGGTTCACGTTATTTGCACAAGGGTGTTATTTTCTTCGTGTTATTTGTTTCACTTTATTTGCTTTGCATGCGTTATTGATTGAATATAGGTTAATATTTTTTCAATTAGTAACGGCGAAGCCGAATAACTATATAAACAGTTGCATTGCACTTTCCCCTGCATCAGCCACAAAAGTAGCTGCACCTGCGTAGCGCAAATGTGGGTAATCAATCATTTCTTCTGCTTTGAAGCCCATTAGTCCCATCGACATTTCGCAAATAGTAATTTCGATGCCCAATTCTCCGGCTTGTTTGAACATTTCGTCTAATGACATAACGTTTTGTTTTTTCATAAGCATTTTTATCATCATGGGGCCCATACCGCCCATATTCATGTTTGATAATGTCAATTTGTCTTTTCCTGTTGGAAGCATTATTCCAAACATTTTTGAAATAAAATCTTTCCCTTTGGGATGTTTTTTCGGATCACGAAGAGCAGATAGTGACCAAAACGAAAAGAAAAGTTTTACCTGTGTATCCATAGCTGCAGCGGCCAATGAGATAACCATAGCGGCTAATACTTTGTCCAAATCGCCTGAAACTACGGCAATTGATAATTGATCCTTACGGTTTTTTTCTAGTTTTCCAACTTTCTTAGTTAATGCATCTACTTGTTTTTGAAGCATTTCAATGGTAACTTCGTTTGTGTTTTCCATATTAATTAAATTTTAATGAATTTGATTAGAGAAATTTTTCTGCAAATGTATTACAGAAAAATTTATTTATTTATTTTTATGCCGTGCTTGTACATACATTATTTTGTGATATGCATCACATTGTATATATTTGCAGTTCATTTCCTCTAATCAATTCAATATGCAAACCGATTGTAGAAATTGTCCGTTTAAAACCAAGGCAACATCCATGCTCAGTGAATGTAGTTTGGATCAGTTGTCATCCAACCATTTGGAGCTTAAACTCAAAAAAGGTGATTCGATTATTAAACAGGGAACTTACTCCACCAATGTGGTTTTTTTGCGAACCGGTTTGGCAAAAATTCATATCGCAGGTCCTTATACCGAACAAATTGTAAAAATGGTGAATGCTCCAAGTTACCTGGGATTGCCCACAACTTTCGGGAGTAAAATCAATCAATATTCGGTTACAGCAGTTTCGGATGCTGAAGTTTGTTTTATTGATTTAGAGGTTTTTCAGAACATTTTAGATGAAAATAAAGAGTTTACCCGTGAAATCATACAGGAGTTTTGCAAAAACGAGTTGGAATCGTTTCACAGGTGCGCAAACCGTACTCAGAAACTTATCAGAGGAAATATGGCAGATGCTATCCTTGATTTTGCTGATAAGATATTTAAATCGGATAGTTTCGTGTTACCGCTTTCGCAAGTTGAATTTGCAAATTTGGTAGATACCAGCCGGGAGAGTGTAAGCCGGGTGCTTGCTGAATTCGATAAGGACGGTATCATAAAAGTAAATGGAAGACAAATTGATATATTAAATAAAAAATCATTGGTACTGGTAAGTCAAAACGGCTAATCACAGTAATCGTTTGAGTCTTTTTCGTTAAATAAAAAGGGTTGATTTGTTCAAACAAATCAACCCTTTTTATTATTCTTTACACTTTGAATGAGTAGACTTCATTAGCTGTTTAAAACTTCAATTATTTAATCAGAATTCTCAGTTTAAATCAATAGGCATGATTTTGATGTAATAAAAGTATATTAGTCGAATAGCTGCTGTCTATCATTTACTGATTATTTTTATCATTTGGCAGACAAAATAAACAATTTCAATGATTGCTATTTTATGATATAATCTTTTATAATAGATTTGTATCAAATTAGAAATGAGCTTTATGAAACGAATCAGCTTATTTACATGCATTTTATTGCTTTGCCTTATAATGCCAATAGAATTATATGCCGGGATTTTCGACAATCTTCAACCCGTACAAATCGTAACCGGACTTCAGTTTACAGAAGGACCACAATGGCATCCGGATGGTTATCTGGTATTCAGCGATGTAAATGGCAATAAAATCTATAAATGGAGCGAAGAAAAAGGATTATCAGTTTTTGTGTCGGGAGTTGGGAATCCGAATGGCATAGCTTGTAGCAAGTCCAATGATTTCTATGTTTGCCGATACAACCAGCACGATGTTATTAAAATGGATACGCTTGGCAACCAGACTTCGTTGATGTCCACCTGGAATGGTAAGCGACTCAATTCACCCAACGATGTTACGTTGAGTTACCTAGGTTCGGTTTATTTTACCGACCCGGATTTTGGCGTTAGCGGTCGTGAATTGACATTTCAGGGCTTATATTGTATTCCATATAATGCTACCACAAAACCCGTTTTGCTCGACAGTACGCTGATTAAACCCAACGGACTCACTTTTGTACAGGATTGGAAAACGCTTTATGTGAACGAAAGCAGCACCAATACGATTTATACCTACGCGTTGACAAATGAAAGTCAGGTAAATCTGGTAACCGGTAAAAAAGTTTTTCTGAAAGTAGCCGGCACAGGCGAAATAGATGGAATCACTTCGGATGTTTTTGGTAATATTTACGTGGCCTTTGGAGATGGAGGTGTGAAGATTTACGATAAATCAGCCACCTTGGTAGGTTCTATAACCCTTCCTGCAGGTGAAAAGGTTCGTAATCTGACTTTTGGAGGCAAATACAACAATCAATTGTTTATAACTGCTGGATTATCAGTTTACAAAGTAGAAATTCGTTTTTATGGTGATTTTATTGCGTCGGGTTTGTTGGGCGTTCCGAGTGATAAATCCATTATGTTTAATGCTTTGTCAGACAAGCCCATGTCGGTTTATTTAGCTTATGGAATAAGTGCAGGTAATTTATCGATGCTAACACCAGTTGCAGATTTCCAGGCCAATCAGCCTATCGATATTATCATGAGTGGAATGAATACTAACACGACTTATTTCTATCAATTGTATTATAAATTGACAGGGGGAAGTACTTACAAAACAGGCACATCAGGTTCTTTTACTACTCAACGAAGTGCCGGACAGAAATTCTCGTTTGCCGTAGAAGCCGATCCGCATTTGGATGAAAACTCCAACTATTACACATTCAGAAATACACTGCAAAACGAAGTCAAGTTGAAACCCGATTTTATGATTGATTTGGGCGATAATTTTATGACCGAGAAATTCCCGATTGTCAACAGTTATTATATAGAACAACGCAATTTATTGTATCGTAATTTTTGGGATAATGTGTGTAATAATATGCCACTGTATATTGTAGTTGGAAATCATGAAGGGGAACTGGGATGGTTGAATACCAGTCAGGCCACTGATGAGTTTAACCTTACAAATTCTATTCGCAAAAAATACTATCCTAATCCTCAACCCGATGGATTTTATACCGGAAATGACCTGCCAGATTTGTATTTGGGAAAACGCGAAAATTATTATGCATGGAACTGGGGCGATGCGCTGTTTGTGGTGATTGATCCCTATGAATTTACACCGGTTAAACCTTCTGATGCCTGGGGTTTTACATTGGGAAAAGCACAATACGACTGGTTCAGAACTACTCTGGAAGCGAGTAAAGCAAAATATAAATTTATTTTCTCGCATCAAATTGTGGGTGGCGATAAAGAAGGACGGGGAGGAACAGAACGGGTTAATCTGGCCGAAATGGGTGGTCAGAATGCAGATGGTTCGAATGGTTTTGATACGAATCGTCCGGGATGGGGAAAACCAATTCATCAAATTATGGTTGAAAATGGAGTGCAGATTTTCTTCCATGGTCACGACCATTTATATGTGGAACAGCCTAAAGATGGCATTATTTACCTTGAAGTACCGCAGCCTTCCCTGCCACAATATACAAACACGACCAGTGCTGCCGGATATGGCTATACTACCGGAACACTATTAGCATGTTCGGGGCATATAAATGTTTCAGTTTCGAATGACAGTGCAAAAGTAGATTATATTGGTGGTTATCATGTTGATAATGTTTCTTTGGGACAGGTAAATGGAAATATTCGTCGGACATTTAGTGTTAAACCTAAAGTTATCTCGGCAGTAAATTCTTCCGAAGGAAGTTCTAAAACGCTTGAAGTTTATCAATCGGGGCAAACTGTATTTTTCAAATCACAACTGGAAACGGATATTCAGCTACATATTTATGATTTAGCCGGTCAATGTATTTTAACTCAAAATAATATTCAACTTTCAGTAGGAACGAGTTCATTACATTTGCCTATGAATTTGATACACGGACTTTTTCTGATGAAAGTCAGTACAAAAAACGGAAGTCAAACAATAAAAATAATGTTGTGATATGAATAATAAATATTTTATATTATTATTATTAGGAATTTTAATACTGAATGCTCAGGCTCAAAAGCTACTTCCGTTCAAACTTCCGGACACTGGTCAGAATGTAAGTTACACCACAACATCAGGTGAAGATGCAGATTATGTGATAAATCCTATGTCGTTTACCAACAATGGAAATGCAACAATTACCGATAATAACAGCGGACTCATGTGGCAAAAAACCGATGGTGGCGAAATGACTTTTGAAAAGGCTATCACTTATTGCGACACATTGACCCTTGGAGGTTTTACTGATTGGCGGCTACCATCCGGAATTGAATTATTCAGTATCAATTATTTCGAGAATAACAACCCGGCACTAAATAGCACTTACTTTTCTTCAACTTCAGCCGAATATTGGTGGAGTAGCGACAGGCAGGCTGATAATGCAAACGTAATATGGGTAACTAATGCAGGTGGCGGTATTGGTAATCATCTCAAAACTGAAACTCTAAGTGCAGGCGGCACCAAATATTTTAATGTGCGTGCAGTTCGCAATCCAATAACTACAACTTTTACAGTAACTCATTTTGTCGATAATGGTGACGGAACGATTAAAGATAATTATACAGGATTGATCTGGCAGAAATTGTCGTCGACGACTCCAATGAATTGGGAAGCCGCGTTGGCATATAGCAAAACTGTTAGCTTATGTGGAAAATCGGATTGGCGCTTGCCGAATATTAAGGAATTGCAATCGTTGAACGATGTTTCGCGCATTAAACCATCAATCAATAAAACCTATTTTCCGAATATTCTTAGCTCAGTTTCCTACTGGTCGTCAACCAGTCAATACCGAACACCCGCCATTGCTTGGGATATGAATACCGACTATGGTGTGGTGACTTACGAAGACAAAACACTAAGCAGATACGTCATTCTGGTTCGTGGCGGAATAGATAATACAAGCCTTAATATTTCGGATGTGCTGATTCCTGCGGGAACATTCTCCATGGGCGATCATATTGGTTTTGTTGACCCGAAGCATACGAGTGATGAATTGCCACTTCATGATGTAAAAATAGATTCGTTTTATATGGCTAAAACACACGTCACCAATCAGCAATATCTTACTTATCTAAATTCTGCTTATGCCAATGGATTGATTACGGTGAAAAACAAAATTGTATATGGCGTTGGACTTGATTCTATATATTGTTATACCAATCAATATGCCTCGTATTATAGTATTAGTTTTGATGGAAAAACATTTTCGATGGCCGATTTCCGAGCCAATCACCCTGTGGTAGGTATGCGTTGGATTGGATGTATTGCTTTTTGTAATTGGCTTAGCACACAAAATGGTTTGACTCAATGCTACAACCTTACAACTGGTATTTGCGATTTTACTAAAACCGGCTACCGATTGCCTACCGAAGCCGAATGGGAATATGCTGGGCGCGGTGGACTGAACAATCCGTATCTTAATTATCCATGGGGAAATAACATCGATGGAAATAAAACCTGGGCCAACTGGCCCGGTACAGGCGATCCTTACGAAAGCACAGATGTAAGCTTGTATCCGTTTAGCACACCGGTGGGTTTCTATGATGGTACGTTAAAACAAAAAACAGATTATAACTGGCCTGGCAGTGCTGCTAGCTATCAAACTAACAATAGTACTAATGGTTTTGGATTGGTTGACATGGCAGGAAATGTTTGGCAATTTATTTATGATTGGTATTCTTCAACTTATTTTAGTACCAGTCCAACGAGTAATCCTCAGGGACCAACAACCGGTTCACCCATGCCTGACGGAAAACAATACAAAGGGATGAGAGGTGGTTGCTGGTATAATGGTGATATTGTTAATGGTATTGATGATGGACACTCCCGTGTTTCTAACCGAAATCCATCGTATTTCCGTGGACCACAAGATCCTGTTCATCCGTGGTATCACATTGGTTTTCGGGTAGCAAGAAACTTTGTGAAAGGCCTCACGGGACTTTCAACCATAGAATCGGATAAATATAAGCTGACAACTTATCCTAATCCTTCAAAGGACATTGCTAATTTTCAATTTAGCACTGATGTTGCTGCAATGGTTAGTTTGAAAATCTTTAATGCGTTGGGTCAAAATGTAAATACATTGATTGAAAACAGACTGGAGAGTGGAATTCATTCGTTAAACTGGAATTCTGCTAATCAGCCTTCGGGGATTTATATTGTTCTGCTGAACGTAGATAATACTCTTTCGACCAAAAGAATAATTATTCAAAAATAAAACATTAAATTTAAAACGTATGAAAAGATTCATTTTATTATTCATTGTCAGTAGTTCTTCCGTGGTTTTATTTGCGCAGGAATGTTTCTTTACACCAACCGAAACCCGATACTGGAATAGCTCCAAAGCCTACAATGGTTATACCTTGTTCGGTTCGGGTGGTACAAGTTATCTGATTGATATGGAAGGTCATGTGATTCATTCGTGGAAAATTGGCACCAATCCTCGCTTTACTGAAGGAGGAACATTGCTCGATGCTGTTGGTGGCGACCCCAGCAACTCAAACGTATGGAAAGAGCTTGATTGGGACGGTAACGTAATTTGGACCTATACCGAAAAACGAACAGGATATTCACCGCATCACGACTTTGTGAAAATCTATAATCCTAAGCTTGGCGATTCTACTTTCATGTATATTGCCAATAAAAGTTATACTCACGCTCAATGTATTGCCATTGGCGCCAATCCCGCAAATGCAAGCGGTGGAACTTATACCGGCGTTCAGTTGGATGTGGTGGTGGAAGTAAACCGTGCAGGAAAAGTTATCTGGGAATGGGCATTTTTCGACCATGCTGTCCAGGATTTTAATTCCGCCATAACAGCTACTTATGGAGTAGTTGCTAATACGCCCGGCAGAATCAATATCAATATGACCGGAAACCCATTGAGAAGTGACTGGTTGCATTGCAATTCAATGGACTATAATCAAACCTTGGATCAGGTAGTGATTAATTCCGTTCATGGGGAATTTTATGTGATTGACCATGGAAATACCTTTGTGAAAAACGATTCAGCAGCTTCAGTGACACTGGCAGCATCCTCAGCCGGTAATTTTCTGTACCGCTTTGGCGATCCCTATAAATATGGTCAGGGAAGTACTCCTTCGTTCACCACCAATACTGAAAAAACCACTACAGGAAACAAACAAATTGGTGGTGCGCATGATATTCAGTGGATTAAATCGGGATTACCCGGTGCCGGAAACTTCCTGATTTTTAATAACGGTCAGAATCTTTTTGAATTAACGCCACAATCCTATATTGTTGAAATCAGCCCATACCTAAACTCATCAGGAACAAATACGGGAGCTTATGTAAATCCACCAACTGCCGGATATAATATTGTCAGTCCTGCAAATACAAATTTAATGAAGGAAAAGAAGAATATCTCAAAGCAAGTAGTTTGGAACTATTCAAGTAAAAATAACACTTCATTTTTTAGTACCATTGGTTCAAGTGCTCAACGATTACCTAATGGAAATACCTTTGTTTGTGCTATGAATTCAGGGCATTTTTTCGAAGTGTGTCCGGCTGATACGTCCATTGTTTGGGAATACATTAATCCATTTACCCGAAGCGGTATCAAAAAAATTAAAACTGACACCTACCCAACTGACAATGCAGCTTTCAGGGCATATCGTTATACGGCCACTCATCCGGCATTGGCAGGCCATGACCTGACTCCTGGAAAAACTATGACCGGTTACGACCCATCCTATCTTGTTCCTGCCGATATTACTGCCATCCAAAAGATAGCAGAAAATATAAATAATAGTATTGAAACTCAGAATTTTCCAAATCCTTTCAGTGTAAATACAAATATAGAATTTCAACTTCCAAGCGATCAAAAATTAAAAGTGGTGGTATATGATTTACAAGGGAAAGTGGTGAAAAACCTGACCGAACAACTGTTTTTCAGTGGAAAAAATACAGTCGTTTGGGATGGAACTAACGACTCCGGAAATCGGGTGAATCAGGGACTTTACTTTTATGTTCTAATGAATAATAACGAAAGAGTCAGCAAAAAAATGATTTATACAAGATAGAACAATTTACAATTTAATCATTTACAATTATGAAAAAAGCAATTATATCAATACTCTTGATAATGAGTTCAGTATCCATTTTTGCACAAACACGCACTATTGGATTATTTCTCAACGATACTTCCAAAGTTTACAAAGGATATACCTTGTTTGCACCCAAACAATATCATACAACTTATTTGATAAATAATGAAGGTCGCGTAGTTCATCAATGGTCAAAAAGCATTTATCCTCCGGGACAAACTGTATATTTGCTCGAAAACGGACATTTGTTGCGGTCATGCATGACTACTGGGAGTAAATTGAGTTCAGGTGGTGGCGAAGGTGGTCGGATTGAAGAATACGACTGGGACGATAATCTGATTTGGCAACTTGATTTTGCAACTGATAATTATATGCAGCATCATGATTTCAAATTACTTCCGAATGGTAATATTATTATGCTGGTAATTGAAAGGAAAACATTAGCAGAATGCTTAGCATCAGGCTTTGATCCATCTAAATATCAGGATGTTGCAACAAAAGGATATATGGTTCCCGACTATGTGGCCGAAGTGCAACCAACAAAACCCATTGGTGGAACAGTAGTTTGGGAATGGCATACATGGAATCATCTGATTCAGAACTTTGATGCAACAAAACTAAACTATGGAACTCCGGCACAGCATCCCGAATTAGTGGATTGTGATGGAGATGGAAGGAATTTGCCGTCGTTCTGGAATCACATGAACTCGATTGATTACAATGCCACTTTTGATCAAATTGCCATGAGCGTTCGTGGTAACAGCGAAGTGTGGATAATTGACCACAGCACTACCACTGCTGAATCTGCGAGTCATAGCGGTGGAAAACGTGGAAAAGGCGGTGATTTATTGTACCGTTGGGGAAATCCGGTTTGTTATGGTGCCGGTAACTCTACTAATGAACGGTATTTCCAACAACATGATGTGGAATGGATTAAAGCCGGTAATCCCGGTGCAGGAAATATTACATGTTTCAATAATGGTCTTGGACGTGGAAATTATTCTACGGCCGATGAATTCACTCCCGCAGTAGATGCGAATGGTAATTATTCAATGGTTGCCGGAACAGCCGTTGGACCAACTAATTTTACCTGGACCTATAAAGCCGATGCCACTTATCCAATGTATGCCGAGGATATTTCGGGGGCTTACCGTCTACCAAACGGAAATACCATCATTTGTAACGGAACAACCGGCGAATTCAGAGAAGTAACTTATGCAGGATTAGTTGTTTGGCGCTATATTTGTCCGGTTCAGAAAACAGGAGTAATGGCACAGGGAACGACTCCGGATGTGGATGTGACCCATGCCGGAGAAACCATGAATTCAGTATTCAGAGTGTATAAATACCCTCTGGATTATGCAGCATTTAGCGGAAAAATTATGACAGCAGGTGATTTTATTGAAAAATATAATACTTTTGTAAGTGGCATTAATACAAGCGATTTGAAAGTTTTTCCAAATCCGTTTTCAACTAAAATAAGTATTCTTGATGCAAGTGGAAATGAAAATTACGAATTAATAAATTCAACCGGTCAAACAGTTTGGAATGGGAAACAAATTGAAAATCACGATTTTTCAACAGTTTCAGCCGGGATTTATTTTTTAAAAATGAAATCAGAGAATACAATTCAAACTACCCGACTTATTAAAAGATAAAAATGAAGAAATATCTGTTAATCATAACGTCAGTATTAATTTTTGCTAAACTTTCGGCTCAAACATTTACCGAAATACTCGGTCGCCCAACTGATGTATCCATAACAGCCAGCATTTTGTTCGATTCTCAGGTTGACAACTATATCGAATATGGTGTGTTGAGTGGAAATTATACAGCTACTACTCCTGTCGTTACAAGTGTAGTTGGTCAGCCAGTGATTACAAAAATTATCGGTTTGATTAATGAAACCCGCTATTATTACAGAACAAGATACCGAAAAACAGGTTCAGGCATATACCTGGCCGGAACTGAACATCATTTCATTACTCAGCGTAAAAAAGGCAGTCCGTTTGTATTTACAATCGAAGCTGATCCACATCCCTATGATCCGAAAGGCTATCATCCCTTGTGGGACATTTGCCTGCAAAACCAATTAAACGACGGTGCTGATTTTATGTTTGATTTGGGCGATACCTTTGGTGATGACCATTTGGTTACGTCCGGTAATCCTTATACTACTACCCAAATTCAGCAATTAATGTTAGATAATCGCCCACATTTTGGCTTAGTTTGTCATTCCATGCCCTTCTTCTTTTGTGAAGGAAACCATGAAGGTGAAAGTGGTTATTATTTATTACAGACTCCACCGAATAATATTGCAGTATATGAAACGCTCTGGCGAAAAACCTATTACCCAAATCCAGAACCTGATGGATTTTACTCTGGCAATAATGATGTGGAAGGGTTTGGAATGAATAAACCCGAGAATTATTATGCTTTTCAGTGGGGCGATGCCTTGTTCGTAGTAATTGATGCGTGGCGGTATTATACAGCCAATAATAAACCCCGAAACTGGGACTGGACCATTGGAAAAACTCAATACGATTGGTTGAAACAAACCCTGGAATCAAGTACTGCTAAATATAAATTTGTATTTTGTCATCACGTTATGGGCGAAACACGCGGTGGAGTTCTTATTGCCAAAACTTTTGAATGGGGAGGGCTGGACAATGGAACAAACAAATTTGCAGCTAATCGTCCGGGTTGGGCCATGCCTATTCATCAATTGATGGTAGCCAATCATGTGAATGTTTATTTTCAGGGACACGATCACCTTTATGCCTACGAAAGTATGGATAACCTAGTTTATCAGACTGTTCCCATGCCGGCAGATTCATCGTATTCTCTGGGCTATATTGCCAATGCAGGTGCTTTTACAGGAACGGTACTGAAAGGATCAGGTCATATTCGTGTGACAGTAAATCCCGATAGTGTTAAGGTGGATTATGTTAGTTCACGATTAGCCAAGGATGAATCGGATACTCTTAAAAATAGTCAGGTTGTGTATTCATATTCGGTTAAAGCAAAGACTATCAGTGCTGTGAACAACCTTAGCCTGACAAGTGCAACAGAGCTGAATGTTTTTCCAAATCCGGCTTCCGATTATTTAAATATCTCTTTTTCACAGCCGGTTGAAAAAAGATTCACTGTTACGATTCATGCACTTGATGGCAGATTATTGAAACAAATTTCAGTGAACCAGTCTTTTGATTCGGGTCAGACAATAGCCCTGAAACTCATTGATAGTAACGGAAACCATTTTTGCAGGGGTGCGTATGTTGCAACAGTGAATCTTGGAAATGAACAAACCTTCTACAAACTATTTTTGGTTGAATAATGAATCAATCTCCCTTTAAAAACGAAAAAATAAACCGTAATTTTGAACTTATTATTATCGGTTTTATCTTTATGGTATTGTTTTTAATGCCGGTTATTTTTACCCGTGTAAAAAATGAAATCAGCTGGCTTCACGTTTTGAAAATTTGGAAGGATCAGTTCTTGCTTCTCCCTCTTTTTATTGTTAATCACTGGCTTTTAGCTCCAAAGCTTATGCTAAGGCAAAAGTATTTCAGCTATCTTATTTCTAATGTTATACTCATCTCAGCTTTTACACTAAGCTATTATTATATAGATGTTATTCTGAACGTCAAACCACCGGTTTTATCTACTGTAGCAGCATCCTCCCGTCCTACTCCGATTCCACCATATGCCCAATTATTGATTTATTCGGTGTTGATACTGGGTGTTGATGCGGGTTTGTTGTTTTCGAAAAAATGGTATGAAAATGAAGAAAGACGCTATATTCTTGAAACACAAAATTCAGAAATGCAACTGGAGATGCTTCGCTATCAGGTAAGTCCGCATTTTTTGATGAATACCCTGAATAATATTTATGCATTAATTGATCTCGATTCCCTTAAAGCT
>JBAWXD010000045.1:0-20476 GCA_037144275.1 Paludibacter sp.
TAGTAGCCATCAAAGGAACTTCCCACATGGTAGCCGAATGCCACGGACCCTGAATGTCAATGCTCAGATCTCCTCCTGAAGAGAGTTTGATTTCCACCTCATTGGGATTGAAGCGATAATTTTTAAGATATTCAAAATAAAGAGGATGAAGATAAGGACATTTTTCCTTAAGAAAAATCAGTTCTTCATCTGATGCACTTCAAATATGTGCTGCTGAAACGGATGGTAATTATCAAATTGATGCACTGGATAATATGAACAATACATATTTGAGTTTTCAACCGGGTACAGATTCTAATTTTAAATTTACTTTCACACATCAGAATCTGGCTAATAATTATACTGGAGTTTATTTGTTGGATATCCAAAATAATAAAACAATTGATATTACTAAAACTGGAAGCAGCTATAGTTTTTCTGCAACAATAAATGAAAAAATAAGTAATCGTTTTAAAATTGTTGCTGAAACTGTAAGTAATTCTAATTTTGATAATTCTAAAAAAATAAGAATTGTAAGTACAAAGGAAACATTGTTTATCAGTAATTTAAGTGTTTTGTCAGGTATTTATTCGATTTATAATACAGCAGGTATGTCTCTGCAAAGTGGATCATTTATTCCAAATGGAATTACAACTATATCAACTGCCAATCTGACTTCAGGGGTTTATATTTTAAAAGCAAGTTCAGACAATGAAAAATCAGTTCAAAGAATATTAATTCAATAAATTAAAAAATAATGAAAAAAGGTATTAATATCGTAGTGTTGGGTGTATTGACTGTGGTGAGTGTCATTTTGGCTTTGCCTTTTACACCATTGAGAAACTCTTTCAAAGGAGTAGCAACGAACGCAGCCGACAAGGCACTAACAAGTCTTGGAGTTGATTTGAATGGCAAAATTAGAAATGCCAGGATGATTGCAAAATCACATGAATATGAAGCTTATAGCTTTAATATTAACGATATGAATGCGAAAAGCAAATATTCCCGAAGTGGTTTGTATGCCGGACTGAACGGTATGCATTCCGATGGATCATATAATTTATCTGATGAGAAGGAAGCAGCTCATGCTAATTCGGGTATGCCCGGAGATTTATCAACATCTTCCGGTTCCGGTAGAAACAACCTAAGTAAAATGGGAGGATTTGTGTCTGTTTCATCAAGACTGACTTCAGAAAATGCTTCCTCTTCAACCGGAGGTACAACCAAACAAAATGCTAATACTGACAATAACGGTTCGGGAGGTGCAACTCATCCCGGGGGTGATCCCAACGCACTTCCCAGCTTGCCACTAAATAATGGATTTTTGTGTTTGCTTAGTTTTGCTTTAGTTTATGTTTCTATTAAAAATGGGATTAGATTTTGAGAAGAAAAGCCCCGTTCAAGTAAATTTGAACGGGGCTTTTTGAATTTAATACCTACTAACATTATTCCAGTTCCATCAAAATATCGTCCTGCATTACAGCTTGTCCAGCTTCTACGTTGATACGCTTGATAACACCATTCTTTTCAGACAAAATGTTATTTTCCATTTTCATAGATTCCATCACCAGCAGAATATCACCCTCTTTTACGGTGTCGCCGGCTTTGGCAACCAGTCGGATAATACTTCCGGGAAGCGGAGCTTTCACGCCGTTTGCACTCGGTTTCGACGAAGGCGGCATTGGAGCTGCTTTAGCCGCAATTTTGTTTTCACCCGGTTTGGTTACCACTTCTTTCCGTACCAGAATAGGAGTTTTCAGAGGATTTAGTTCCTCTTCAAGTTCAACCGAATAATTTTTTCCGTTTACTTCTATTTCAGCCTGATTTCCCTCTACCGATTTAACATTTACGCTGTACGAAATACCTTCTATTGTAAATTTGAATTTCTTCATAATCCTATTTATTATTTATACCATAAATTTTTGAACTCCACGGTGAATACCGTCTTTCGATACGCTTAATGGTTATCACATTACTCTCATCGTCGTGTACTTCGTCATAATACATGTGCAAAGCCATTGCAATAGCCACCATATCCGCATTTGGTACTTCTTTCAAGCCAAGCAACTCTTTCATTTTGACCGAACGGGCTATCTTTTTCCTTTTCTGTTTCAGACTCAATAGTCTGAAAAATTTTTCGAATATCATATGATCTGATTATAAAGGAATATTACAATGTTTCTTTGGCGGATTAATCACTTTCTTGGTTTCCAGGGCCTGGAATGCACGTATAACCCGGAAACGGGTATTACGAGGCTCGATAATATCGTCGATATAACCAAAAGCAGCTGCCTGGTATGGGTTAGCAAACTTTTCTTTGTATTCGTTTACTTTTTCGCTTACAAATGCAGCTTTTCCTTCCGGATCAGTTATTGCTGCAATAGCACGTCCTTCCAACACTTCAATAGCTCCTGCTGCTCCCATTACCGCAATTTCAGCTGTTGGCCAAGCGTAATTGAAGTCACCGCGAAGTTGTTTACAGCTCATTACGTCGTGAGCACCTCCGTAGGATTTCCGGATAGTAACCGTTACTTTAGGAACAGTAGCTTCGCCATAAGCAAACATCAATTTAGCACCGTGAGTAATAATTCCCGCATATTCCTGACCAGAACCCGGTAAAAAGCCGGGAACGTCAACCAAGGTAAGTACCGGAATATTGAATGCATCACAGAAACGAACGAAACGGGCTGCTTTGCGTGAAGCGTCACAGTCGAGAACTCCGGCAAGGAAGTTTGGTTGATTAGCCACAATGCCGGTAGGAGCACCATTGAAACGGGCAAAACCAACAATGATATTTCGGGCATAATGTCGGTGAATTTCCAGAAACTCGTCGTTATCCACAATGGCATGAATCACATCCTTCATATCGTAAGGCATGTTAGGATTATCGGGAACAATCGAATTCAATTTATCGTCCAAACGAATAATCGGGTCATGATTTTCAAACAAGGGCGGTTCTTCCAGATTATTTTGTGGCAAGTATGAAAGCAATTTGCGGATAAGCAACATACCTTCCTGTTCATCTTCAGCTTTAAAATGTGAAACACCTGATTTGCGGGCATGTACATCAGCACCACCCAGGTCTTCCGTAGAAATATCTTCACCGGTAACCGATTTCACTACTTTGGGTCCGGTAACAAACATATAACTGTTTTCTTTGGTCATCACCACAAAGTCGGTGAGGGCAGGAGAGTACACTGCACCACCGGCACAGGGACCAAAAATGGCTGAAATCTGTGGAATAACCCCAGAAGCCAGAATGTTACGTTCAAAAATTTCGGCATAACCAGCCAGCGAAGTAACACCTTCCTGAATACGCGCGCCACCCGAGTCGTTAATTCCAATCATTGGACAGCCCATTTTCATAGCCATATCCATAACCTTGCATATTTTCAATGCCATAGTTTCCGAAAGTGAACCTCCAAAAATGGTAAAATCCTGTGCAAATACATACACTGTACGTCCATCAATTGTTCCATGTCCCGTAATTACACCGTCGCCGAGATACTTTTCATTTTCCAACCCGAAATTTGTACAACGATGCGTTACAAACATATCCAGTTCCTCAAAACTACCTTCGTCCAACAACATTTCCAGGCGTTCACGGGCTGTAAACTTACCTTTAGCATGTTGTGACGCAATTCTTTTAGCTCCCCCTCCCAATTTAGCCTGAACGCGTAAATCAATGAGGTTTTTTACTTTTTGTTGATTTTCCATTTTGTTATATCTGAAGTTTCAGCTGTTGTTTATCGATACAAAATCACGTGTAAGTACCAATCAGCCAAAAACATTTTTTCAATTATTTGGTTGGATCTTCACAAAGTTCGGTCAATACACCGAAAGTTGATTTTGGATGCAGAAATGCGATATTTAGCCCCTCAGCTCCTTTTCGTGGAGTTTTGTCAATCAAAGTTATTCCTTTTTCGGCAACTAAATCAAGTGTTTCTTGCAATCCTTCAACTGCAAATGCAATGTGATGAACTCCTTCGCCTTTCTTTTCAAGAAATTTTCCAACCGGACCTTCAGGATCAGTTGATTCCAGTAATTCAATTTTAGTTTGTCCAACTTTGAAAAATGCTGTTTTTACTTTTTGTTCCGGTACTTCTTCTACAGCATAACAGCTTAATCCTAAAATATTTTCGTAGTATGGAATAGCAGTTTCAAGGCTTTTTACCGCAATACCTAAATGTTCAATATGTGTCAGTTTCATAAATAAATAATATTAGTATAGTTTGAAATTTAATTTTGATTCTAAAAAAAGGTTTTTTATTTCAATTCCTTAATAAAACTAAATAAAGAAATTTTTCCGTATTCAAATTTCGCACAAAATTAGTATAATTATTCTTCATTATCAACAAAATACACAAGAATTTTTATTTTTTTTTCTAGTAATTGATTATCAGAAAGATAACACTCTTGAAACAAATATTCGTGAAAAAGTTATTAAACTAATACTGAGAAATAATAGAAGAAATTTCTCTTTATAGCTCATAAATGGTTTTTTGCTAATGAATTTTGTTTTTATTTTCGAAAATAAACCTTATGTTTCGAAAAGTGTTGATATATTTGTAACTAATTTAAAAGCAAATTATCAATCAATTACTGTCACTGAATGAAAAACTCACTAAGCACCAAAGAAAAATCAGTTCAAATCAATATCAATTCAGTTTATTATGGCTCTATAGCTGAAATCGGCGGAGGGCAGGAGACTGCCCGCCATTTGTTTCAGGCTGGTGGAGCATCGAATACAATTGCAAAATCTATTTCGGCTTACGATAAGTCGTTTTCTGATTATTTTTATAATCAGGGTACACCTTCGCGTTATGTGGCTGAAGATCGATTGAGTAAGATGGTTGATTATGAGTACGAAGAATTAATCAAAATTCTGGACAGCAAGAATACTCAAAAGTTTTTTGCTTTCGCCAATACCGTGGAAACACTGAATTTTGCCAAAACCAATCAGGGTAACGGTTGGTTGGGTATCGCTGTGGAAGGAAGCAGCCGCTACGAACCCAATAAAATGTTTATTCATATCAAATTGCTCGAAAACGATACGCTTTTGCAGCAATATTCGTTAGGAACCCTGGGTATTAACCTGATTCACGGTAGTTTGTTTGGTTGGGAAGACCCGCGAAAAGTGCTGTTATCCTTGCTTGATAATCTGGATACCGACCGTGTAGAAGTAGATTATGTATATGTAGAAGGTCCGGATATGAACTGGTGCGATAACCGCTTATTGAATCTGATGTTAGTAAGTCATAATATGACTCCGGCGGTTATGTTCGACCAGTCGGGACGCATTCAGCAACCCAGTGATTTATTATACCGCAAAAATGTGTTATTGATGCGCGGATATTTCCGCCCAATAAACAATTTGAATATTGAATTCTTAAATGACAGTTTATCTGTTTTTAAAGGTGATGAAGATTACACCCCTGATAATACCATCGCTTTTTGCGAAATTTCCCTCAATTACCTGATTCAGAATGAAGAGGTGGATGAAAAAGACTTTATGCACCGGGTTGATTTACTCAACAAAGTAGGGCAGAGCGTAATGGTTTCCAAATTCAGCCGTTACTTTAAGTTAGTAGATTATTTTGCTCAGTTTAAAATGAACAAACTCCGCATAGTGGTTGGGTTGCCTACTTTCGATAAGATTATGGATAATTCACAATACAATGACCTGCGTGGCGGTTTGCTTCAGGCTATGGGAACGCTGTTTCAGGAAAATGTAAAAATGTATTTGTATCCTTATACCGATATGACTACCGGTGAAGTGATTTATCCCGAAGATTCACATTTCAGTGATGAGTATCAGTTGCTATGGAAATACCTGATTAGCACCCGAAAAGTACGGATTATGAAAGGCATTGCCACCAAACATCTCGAAATCACTTCTGCTTATATCACCCAAATGATAGAAAATGCCGATGAAAATCTGATTCATTATGTGCCGGGAAAAGTGTTTAGACATATTAAGGAACACAAATTGTTTGGCTACGGAAAAAACATTATGTAGACCTATAAACTGATGGTCAATTCGATTTGAAGTTTCGTCCATTAAAACCGGTGGGTAATTTACGAGCTTAACAAATTATAAAGATTCCTATTACAAACCATGTACTTCTGATGTTGAAACCTTTATTCGAGCGATTGAATAAAGGTTTTTGCTTTCGGAGATGTAAATTTCGAGTGTGAATCTTGTTATTTACAACTAAAGTTTTTATCTTTGGCGCGATCAACTATCAGGTTGATAGTGTAATGTAAAACCTGATATTAAACTGTTCGTAAATGAATTGTTAGTATTTGACATTTCGAAGTTAAATATACTCTAACTTTACATACTATGAGTTATAACACTAAATCGACGGGATTAATACTGTTTCTGCTTATCGTAATTACTGCAGCTTTTAATTTATCTGCTCAAAGTAATAAATTTTCTCCGGCTATTCTGCTGAATCAAATGCAGCCTGATGGTTTTGTTCTGCTCAATAACGGGGACACACTGTGGGGAAAAGTTGTTCAGAGTTGGAAATACGTTGAAAATAATCCGGTAGAAGTACAACTTATCGATTATAACAGACCAAAGCAAATTTTCAAAGCTGCTGATATAAAAGGCTTTGGAACTTACACTAAATTAATTAAGAAAGACTTTGATTCACCCGAAGTATTAGATCTGGAAATCTATATAACTGTTCCATCGTTTAAAAAAGGGTTGGCTGTGTTTATGAAATTGCTTTTGGACGGTACTATAACCGTATTGGAGAACCGAAGCAGTATTTCATCATCTGCTGACCTTATTGAAAATAAATCAAAAATAGATGGTATATCCTTTGGCATAGGGCGCAATAAAGGTTTAAGCATTGAACCAACCACAACCGACTCCTACCGAATTATTGAAGCTAAAAAACGCTATTCCAGTTTATATGTCAGGAAAAACAAAGAGCCATTGATAAAGCTGGATGCAAAAAATTACGAAAGTCTTTTCCCCACACTATTCGGAGACTGTCCGGCACTAAATCCGGCACTTGAAAAGAACCCCGGTTTACAGGAATATAAAAATTTCATTGTTTTGGCCGAAATGTATAATTGTATCTGTAAATCAGCTATTGTAACTAATCAATAAAAATAAATAAGTGTATGGAAACACAAAGACCTTTTTCTGTGCGTAGTTGGACATGGCTCACTACTGCAGGTTTTATTCTTGGAATATTATTATTTCTTGCAATTGCGGAAATTATGGAAGGATTAAAAATTGATAATCAAACCCCACTGGGATTCAGTATGGGTCTTAGTATTGCATTAATGCAATGGCTTTTATTGAGAAAACAAATTGAAAAATCGTTCAATTGGGTAGTCCTTTCTGTTGCCGCAATGACTGCAGTTTTTTTATTATTTGATATTTTACATCCTGTTTTCAAGCTAAATATTGAATATCTCTTGTATCCTTTTTTTATTGCAGGTATTTTGCTAAGCGCTTATTTGCAGGTTCGATATATGTTAAGCAAAGTTTCTAAAAAAGCTGTTTGGTGGAATGTCTATAATCTGGCCGGTTGGTTGGCTTGTTGTATACTTTTATCGGTTATATATATTGATTCCTTAAAATTATGGAGTAGAAATACAGAAGTGATTGTAAACCTTTTAGCCTTTATCTTATGTGGACCGGCATTGGGATATATAAGCGGAAAGGGAATGAAAATAATTTTAGAAAATAAAATTGAAGTTGAAGAAAACTGTTAAACTGGCAGCTATCTATGTTTCTTTTAATATAGTACGCTTAATCATACAATTTCCGAAAGAATAATAGAAACGAATAAGTGAGCATATACATTCTGGTCAAATGGAGAACAGCTGCAACTAAACATTGCAGCTGTATTCTTATGTCATATAGACAGCAATAATAGCTTAAACCGGATGAAATACATTAAAAAAAACAATAAAATGTACTGTGAAGATGACATTTCTTTCGTTTTTTTTGGATTTGAATTTTTATATGTACACAAAAAAAACTAACTTTGCATTTCTAAAAAACAGCTTAATCATAAATTAATTTTTAAATTAAATAATTCAATATGAGTAACACGAAAAGAGTCTACACTTTCGGTAATGGATTGGCCGAAGGTAAAGCAGACATGAAAAACTTGCTCGGTGGAAAAGGAGCAAACCTTGCTGAAATGAACCTGATTGGCGTACCTGTTCCTCCGGGTTTCACCATTACTACTGATACTTGTAATGAGTATTATAGCCTTGGAAAAGAAGAGGTCGTAGCACTTTTGAAACCAGAAGTTGAAAAAGCAATTGCCGGTCTGGAAGTATTGATGAAATCAAAATTTGGCGATATTGAAAATCCTTTATTAGTTTCAGTGCGCTCCGGTGCCCGTGCTTCCATGCCGGGTATGATGGATACCATTTTGAATTTAGGATTGAACGATGCAGTAGTGGAAGGTTTGGCACGTAAAACCGGTAATGGCCGTTTTGCCTGGGATTCTTATCGTCGCTTTGTGCAAATGTATGGTGATGTGGTGTTGGGTATGAAACCTGAAAATAAAAATGATGCCGATCCTTTTGAAGAAATTCTGGAACATTTGAAAGAAGAAAAAGGAGTTGAATTAGATAATCAACTTTCGGTTGACGATTTAAAAGTACTGGTAACCAAATTTAAGGCAGCTGTTTTGAAACAAACAGGACATAATTTTCCTGAATCAGCTTACGAACAACTTTGGGGAGCAGTTTGCTCGGTATTTGACTCCTGGATGAACGACCGCGCTATTCTGTATCGCAAAATGGAAGGAATTCCTGCCGAATGGGGAACAGCTGTGAGCGTTCAATCGATGGTATTTGGTAATATGGGCGAAACTTCTGCAACAGGCGTTTGTTTCAGTCGTGATGCTGCTACGGGTGAAGATATGTTTATTGGTGAATATCTGATCAATGCTCAGGGCGAAGACGTGGTGGCCGGTATCCGTACGCCACAACAAATCACCAAAGAAGGTTCACAACGTTGGGCAGTGTTGGCGGGTGTTTCGGAAGCCGATCGTATCGCTAAATTTCCTTCCATGGAAGAGGCCATGCCTTCGATCTACTTAGAATTGGATGCCATCCAGACTAAACTGGAAAATCATTACAAAGATATGCAGGACATGGAATTTACCGTACAAGAAGGTAAATTATGGTTCCTGCAAACCCGTAACGGAAAACGTACCGGTGCTGCTATGGTGAAAATTGCTGTAGATATGTTACGTCAGGGAATGTTGGATGAAAAAACCGCTATCCTGCGTGTTGATCCAAACCGTTTGGACGAATTACTTCACCCTGTTTTCGATAAAAAAGCGATCAAAGAAGCTAAACTGATTGCCAAAGGCTTGGCTGCTTCTCCCGGAGCTGCTTCAGGTCGCGTTGTGTTTAACGCCGATGATGCTGCCGACTGGGCTTCGCACGGCGAAAAAGTGATTATGGTTCGTGTGGAGACTTCTCCCGAAGATTTAGCCGGTATGGCTGCAGCACAGGGGATCTTAACTGCCCGTGGTGGTATGACTTCTCACGCTGCTGTTGTGGCTCGTGGAATGGGTAAATGCTGCGTTTCAGGTGCCGGAACATTGAAAATTGACTATGCTTCTAAATCTATGGAAGTAGACGGTTTGGTTGTGAAAGAAGGTGATTATATTTCATTAAACGGCTCTACCGGTGATATTTTCTTAGGTAAAGTTGGAACTACTGAAGCTGAGTTGGATGCTGACTTTGCGGAATTGATGGCATTGGCCGACAAACATACTAAAATGACTGTTCGCACGAATGCTGATACACCGCACGATGCACAGGTTGCCCGTAAATTTGGTGCTACCGGTATCGGTCTTTGCCGCACAGAACACATGTTCTTCGAAGGCGAAAAAATTAAAGCTATGCGCGAAATGATTTTGGCTGAAGATGAAGCAGGTCGCCGTGTTGCTCTGGCTAAAATTTTGCCTTATCAGGAAGCTGACTTTGAGGGTATTTTCGAAGCTATGGCAGGCTGTCCTGTTACCGTTCGTCTGCTCGATCCACCGTTGCACGAATTTGTTCCTCACGATGAAAAAGGACAACGAGAAATGGCTGAAGCAATGGGCGTTTCGGTAAAGGTTATTAAACAACGTGTAGATTCACTTCACGAACAAAACCCAATGTTGGGTCACCGTGGTTGCCGTTTAGGAAATACTTATCCTGAAATTACAGAAATGCAAACCCGTGCTATTCTGGGTGCTGCATTGGCATTGAAGAAAAAAGGTATCAAAGTGCTTCCTGAAATTATGGTTCCGCTGGTTGGTATCAAATTCGAATTCAACGAACAGGATAAAATCATTCGCGACACTGCTGCCAAGTTGTTTGCCGAAAAAGGCGACAGCATTGAGTTCAAAGTAGGAACTATGATTGAAATTCCTCGTGCTGCACTTACAGCAGATAAAATTGCTGCAACAGCTGAATTCTTCTCATTTGGTACTAACGACTTAACTCAGATGACTTTCGGATATTCACGCGACGATATTGCTTCGTTCTTGCCTATCTATCTCGAAAAGAAAATTCTGAAAGCCGATCCGTTCCAGGTACTTGACCAGAATGGTGTAGGACAATTGGTACAAATGGCAACAGAAAAAGGACGCTCAGTAAATCCCAACCTGAAAGTAGGTATTTGCGGAGAACACGGAGGCGAACCATCGTCAGTTGAATTCTGTCACCGTACAGGTTTGAACTATGTAAGTTGCTCACCATTCCGCGTGCCTATCGCACGTTTGGCTGCTGCTCAGGCTGCTTTGAAATACTAATCAGTAATTTTATAAATAGAAAAAGGGGAAACTTTAATTAGTTTCCCCTTTTTTGTATTGCACATCTAAGCTCATTCTCCCAACTCTTGCACAGTGTTAAACTATTTTTTATCTTTGTGCCATGTTAAAGACACTGCTTCGATACATTTATATACTGTCTGTTTTGGTTGGAATACATGCTTGTTCCGGTTCTCCTCAAGAATTGATAACGGCTGAACGACTTATGGAAACTGCTCCCGATTCCGCATTGCATATACTTCAAAATCTATCGGGTAATAAACTACATGGTCGCTATAACCGGGCAATGTATGCTTTATTGATGACTCAGGCACTCAACAAAAAAGATAGTGTGGCTGATAATGATTCGTTGATAAGCCTTTCCACCGATTATTTTGATGAGTCCGACCCGGTACATGCCGGATATGCCTGGTTTTATCAATCCCGTATAGATGCAAAACAAGACAGTGTTAACACTCAAACCAGAAGTCTATTTGAAGCGCAGGAGTATGCCGAAAAAACATCTGATTATAAACTCAGGGGATTAGTTTATGGTGATAAAGCAGATATGTACGCTTCACAAAATCAGAATGATAGTTCAATTTGTTATTATAAAAAAGCCAATCATTCATTTCTGTTGATTAGCGATTATCGCAACAGTATTCTTGCACTCTTTAGTATTGCTTCTGAATTTATGAAAAAATCACAGCTTGATAGTGTACGATATTACTATCAGCTTGCAAGAAAAATATCAAGCAAAACGAACGATAAATTACTTGTTTCATACATTTATCGGAATATAGGGATTACTTATTTTCAAGAACACAATTATTCAATTGCTTTACATAATTACTGGAGTGTTCCTGTCACACAGATAAAGATATATGATAGCAATAAATATTATTTGCTCGGACGTTTATACGTAAAAACACAGCAACTTGATTCTGCACAATATTATTTACGTAAAGTTACTGAGTTAGGCGAAATGGCACCGGATTATTATCGTTTATGGGAATCGGTTTACGAACAAAAAGGAGATAGAATCAGGGCGTTAGAATATGCCAATAAAGTAAGTATTGCTACAGATTCGCTATATAAAATGAAACTCGAAAAAAGTTTTGCCGGACTTGAAAAGAAATATAAGTTTCAGGGATTGCAAATCACGAATAAAAATCTGACCATAAAGAATAAACAACGTGGATTTCTACTTTTACTGGCATTATTGACTTTAAGTATTTTTATCGCACTATTTTTATATTGGAGATTAAAGGTAAGGAAAAACGAAGTTGAATATCAAAAAACGCTGGTTGAAAATGAAAAAGCACTTGTTGAGAAAGAAAAAGCACTCGTAGAGAAAGAGAAAGAAAAAACCGAAAAAGAAAGAGAAAATAATGTCTTGCTTGAAAAACAACTTAAGTTTCAATCTATCTTGTTATTAAATCTCGAACAACATCGAAATCATTCGGCAAAACAAACCGGTTTATGGGGAAAAAAGAAAAATGAAACTAGTCCTGTAGAAAATAAAACATTCAATGAGGAATTGATAGCCTGTATGGATATGGAATATAACAATATTTCTCAACGATTAAAAGAAAAATTCCCCGACTTATCCAAAAATGATATTGTTACCTGTTGTCTGATGCTGGCAGGTTTTGAAACGGGTATGATTGCAACTATACTTAATGTTCAAATTGAATCGGTATTCACACGTCGTTTCAGAATCCGTAAAAAGTTAAATATCGAAGAATCCGTAAAATTGGAAGTATTTTTAGAGCGATTTTAATGCATATTTCATTCAAAAACACAGCAATTTCATGATATCAATATAGCTTGTTAAAACAGCTTTTGTAATACATTGTATTTTAGTCTTTTATAACAGTTCTCTAAAGGGCTTGTCTATGAAATAAATCCGGCATTTAACCTAAATGTCGGATTTTTTTTGTATTTATTTGTAGGATAAACAATTCAAAAATTTATCCACATGAAAAAGCCATTATTCATTATCGCCGTAGTTGCATTTCTTGCTACTATCTGTTTTTTCCAAACTAATACAGTATCTAACTCAAATTATTCTGTAGATGTTCCACCGATAATTATCAAACCACCTTTCAAAGTACAAGGAACAAATTCTACAATGATGCTAATCAATATTGAAGCATTAGCAAAGACAACAACAAAGTTAGTTTAAGATTCAATGTTCAGCGTGAACATAGCATTTACCTGAACAAACCGAACGGCAGACAGCCGAATACTGTCTGCCGGCTTCTGAAAAAATGGGAATGTATAGCGATACAAAACCAATAGAAAACAAAACCAATTGGAATTGAAACAAAACCAATTGGAATTGAAACAAAACCAAATGGAATTAGAACAAAACCAAATGGAATTAGAACAAAACCAATTGGAATTGAAACAAAACCAATTGGAATTGAAACAAAACCAATTGGAATTGAAACAAAATAAGCCCCCTAACCCCCTCCCGTCTTCGTCGGGATAAATTGCGGGGGAATAAGAGAATAAAATGCTCCTAAGTGGCTTAATTTGAATTGAAAATCTGCTTAGCCAATAAAACCCTCAGTGAGCCTAGCGATATTGGGAGAAAGAATGTAAAATATAACACAACCGTTGATTTTCAGTTCGACTTGTAAAGCTGAAAATAAACTAATTAAAGAGATAGTTTGATACCGTAAAATATCAATATAAAACAATTAATTTTTTCTTTAAATAACATGTCAAACAATTAAAATGAAAAAAGTATGAAAAAAGATCATGCCGTTCTTGATTTTGTGAAAGCTCCGATTGCAATTAAAATTGAAACAGGACGCAATGTAGAAACTAAAATGAGGTCTAACCCGATTTATGCAGATCCTGATGTGCCTATAGATGATTTGAAGGCAAGTACCGATTTGCTTGAAACACGAAATGTGGCAGCACTCAGTGGAGGTAAAGAAGCCACTGCTCTGTTGCATCAAGCGGAAGAAGAC
Organism: Paludibacter sp.; assembly: GCA_037144275.1. Lineage (GTDB taxonomy): Bacteria > Bacteroidota > Bacteroidia > Bacteroidales > Paludibacteraceae > Paludibacter. The sequence goes on from JBAWXD010000045.1 coordinate 13,757, forward strand.
TGGGTAAACAAGATGCGTTTAACGGCTCGTTTTGTCGACCGCATTGCCGATGGTGATAGTGCCATCATTCTGGGAGCAGGATTTAATCTGGCTAAACAACCGGCACCTGCTGCCCGTCCTGAATTTAGTGTGGATTTGGGCGAAAAATCAGGCTCGGTAGTTTTGCAACGTAAACGGGTAGTTGGTGCCCGTTCGTATATCTGGCAACAAAGCATTGATGGCAACGAATGGAAAACTGCACAAACCACCGCACAAGCTTCGGTTGAACTTACAGGACTTACTCCACTCACCAAGTATTGGTTTCGGGCGGCAGTAGTTACTATTAACGGAACATCCGACTTCAATGATCCCATTACACAGGTGGTGATTTAATACAAAAGGCGGAGTCGGTTATTAAATTGTTTCACGCAACTAAACCGACTTCCGCCCACTCACAATCTAGTAAAAGAAAGGAGGTTGCAAAGGTAGGAACAAAAGAAGAAAATATCTTTTTTTATAGAATTTTATTCAATAAAATCTATGCAGTATTTAAATAATGAAATTCAAACAATTTTAAATTTATATTAGATTATGAAAACGAATGCAATAAAAAAAATGATTGCGATATTGACAATCATATTATTCTTTTTTAGTTGTAGTACATTAGAAATAAACTCATTGCCAGATAAATCAAGAGATTATGGGACTCTTCATATTAGAGGCTTAGATAAAAACGATGTCGCATTGGAAAAAATCAAAAATTGGGAAAATAAATATAAATCAAATTCAAATAAAATGTTAGCAAAAAATAATTTGATAGATAGTATGACATTTGATTTGAAAAATTTATACATTTCATCTGTTGATGGTGTAAATGGTAATGTTATTATTGCTTTTTCAAATAATAATTCAGATAAAGAAATTATTCGTGAAGGATTTTATTCAAAAGGCGACACAATTGTAAATAAGTTAATCGTAAATACTCAAATACTTACGGATTCTACATTTAATACATATTATTATGATGCAGGGATGAATCCAATTATTGGCTTTAACGTCAATAAGAACACAGGGCAAACTAACAGGATTAAAGCTATTGAATACTTAAAGGCAAGTAATTGTAATAAATATTTCATTCAAAACACTTTTGTAAATGGACAAAAGACTAGTGCATGTATGGCTGATGTATATACTAATAAAGGCTGGGTTTCCGTTTGGATTTCTGTACAGACTGCATTTATTCCACAAACAATTGTCGGGATTGCTCTTGCATGTGCTATAGACAGTACACGATAACATAATTATAACATATTTATTTCTATGAAAAATTTAACAATATTCTATATTATAATCATATGTCCTTTGCTTCCAATTTATTATTTAATGAATAATGTACAAAGCAACATAGGTGTTTACGTTTTATTATTTTATAGTTTAATATTTAGACCCATAACAGATGGATTGAGGCTATATCAAAAAAAATTGATTAAACCAAAAGATTTTGTTAAACTTTACAATCCATATTTTTATTTAAAATTTTTCAAGGATTTATATTTAAAATAATAAATATTACCTCTGCTCCCACACGATAGAATTCGTGTGGGAGTTAAAGACTTCACGAAATAGAAATATCAAAAATAAGAAAAACAAAAATTATGAATTATTATTTTCCCCATGCTGACACACGAATTGCATCGTGTGGCAGCGGGGAAAATAATTTTAAACATGTAATTACGAAAAAAGTAACAAGCCAGAGAGTATAAAAAAAACCTTCAAAAATTATAAAATAACAAACAATAATAAATAAGTTAATTAAAGAAATTATGAAAACAACCCGATTATTTTTTACAGCAATAGCTGTATTCTTATCTTCATTTTGTATAGCATTTGCTGCTAATGCAAATGTTGCAACTAATGACAGTTCAACAAACCTGATATCCACCAAACAGAAAACGGATAGCACTACTTTAGTTCAAAGTTCAAACACTGTATCATTAGCGAGCCAACAACAATTGGATGAAATAACATCACCCATGTTGGATGCATTACAAACTACAGTTTCCCTTACAAGCATACAATTGGAAACTATCAAAAAGAAAACCGATGAATATGCAGCTAATCTGTTAAAGGCGAAATCAATGAGTAACAAAGAAGATTCATACGCTTTTATGAGTTTAGTTACACAAGAGTATCAGGCAATGATTGAGAGGACATTGACATCTGATCAGAAAGCACAAAGAGCAAAGAAAATAAAAGATCAAATTGACAATCAATACAAAAAATCAAATAAAAAATAAAAAATTATGAAAAAGATTATATACAGCCTGTTTCTCAATTTATTACTTATAGCTACTGCTTACGGGCAAGCAGGAAACATTTCGTTTCATGCTACCATGACTGCCGGTAGTTTACAGACCTGGACAATAGATGTAAAAGAAGCGAAAGCTGTTAGAATAAGCTATGCCATTGATGTGGTTTTAAATTCTGACAATGTGACTTTCTATGACATAAACACATCGGGTACAACAAATAGTCCGACATTTTATCCATCCGGATATTGTTCGGGAACTTATATAACAGCAACCAAGACTGGTAAAGCTCAAATTACACTTTATTGTTACACAAGCGGAATGAAAAATATAGATATTCAGTATTGTGCGGACAATTCTATTGTTACAAGTAGCGATTTGAATATTGGTGGAAACTCATTTATAACGGGTAGACTGGGAGTTGGTAATTCAACAACGACCAAAAAAGTAGAATTTTGGGATGCAAGTACTTCCCGATTTACTTTTTCGGGTACTGGCTGCACATCCGGATATGAAATTGCAAACACAATAGATAATACCGGATATAAAATCAATGTAGGATCATCTATCAGAAACTTTAAAGTAGCTATTAACTCGGTAGATAAGTTAACAGTAGGTACAGATGGAACAATTGATCTGGCAGGAACAGTAATGGCCGGAACGACCAATAAAATAAAACTTATGGATTGGACTAATCAGGGTTCCTGGATAGACATCCCTGTTGTAACTGGAAAGGCATCAGGGATAGGTTCCGGTGGAGTAGGAGCAAATGCATGGGTTGCGTATGCTGGTTTAGCACAACAATGGTTTACAAATTCGAGTGCGGGAGATATTTGTTACCGAAATATCGGAGGAAAATTATTGTTTGGGAATACAGATGGAAATGCTGTAATGGCAATTAGTGCTAATAAAGTGGGTATTGGAACAACTACTTCCAATGCAATGCTAACCGTAAATGGTTCTATATATGCCAAAGAAGTGGTTGTAACAGTAGATATACCTGCCGACTATGTATTTAAGCCTACTTATAAACTTATGCCATTGCACAAAGTGGAACAATACGTTAACGCCAACAGTCATTTGCCCGAAATACCTTCGGCATCCGAGATAACAGAAAAAGGACTAAGCGTGGGTGAAATGCAAAACAAACTGCTGCAAAAAGTAGAAGAACTAACCCTCTATATTATAGAGCAACAAAAGCAGATTAATCAGCTTAAACAAGGCTTGAAATAACAATCATTTAGTGCATTTACTAAAAATGAAAATAGTATGAGAAAAATAATAATAGGATTATTTTTGCTACTTTTGGCAATCCCTTTTTATTGCCAAACCCAGCAGCAACTAAATCTGGATAAATACTGGAGCTACCGCCAACGGTTAAAAGATAAGTTTATGGTAGTAAGTGAAAATGTGATGGAATACGGAACAAATATTCCGGCAGCCGAAATATTCTATAATAATCCAGCTAATTCTGCAGTAAACAGAATTAGCTGGGGAGATGAAAATGGAAATATGTGTCAATACCTCTCGGTACTTGCCACCGAATTATGGATTCTGAAGAACAATGGACAGAATTATAAGCAAACTCTTACAGAACTCTATTATGCCATGCTGGCACTTGAACGATTAGATAATTTCTCCGAAGCAAATTTAAGGTACTTCAACTTGCAATCGAATCCTGATTTTTTAGAAAGTACGGGAATAATAAATAACTGGCAGAGCGGCGATATAAACGGGTTTTCGCTTCGCGATGATGTTACTACCGACTTTTGGAACAGACATAAAAATAACAATAAGTTTGATGTAGGATTGTGTGATGGTTTCTTGATAAATGGTGGTAACTGTTGGTTTAAGGAAGAAAACAGTCATGATGTAATAGAACATATAATGTTAGGATTGGCATTAGTAAGTAAATTGGTGGGAACCGAATCGGTAGTGAGTATTCCATGTACTGGTATTGATAGTCATATTTCTAGTTATCTAACGAATAAAGGAATTGTAAGTTCCGATTCCCATGTCAACTTTTCATTATGGGCAAAAGACATAGTTAAAAGATACATTAACTATATGCAATATGATGCTGATGTATTTTGCACCGGAACCAATATTTGTACTCATTGGATATTAGTCAACCCCGTATCTGGTGCTTGTGTTTCAGAAGGAGCAGGGAAAGATTTGGGAGTTGATCTAATCAGCCCCGGTATTATTATGGCAGGGCAAGCTATTACAGGAGAGAATTTAAGAAAATATAGAAGTATGATTACAGATGCTGAATTTAGATATGGGTTTTGGCAAGGAATTAGCAAAGAAGATAAGGTTTTCAATATCTCTTGTATCGGTAATATTTCAGGTAGTGATACATACAGAATATTAAGAACAATTCGGGATACATATTACTTGGATGGCGCACCAAGTAATACAACCATATATGAACATCTTCCGTTAGTTTGGCTTACTTTGTTCGACTCCGATTATCAACTTGTAGATATCGGTGATGTTGACTATACTTTTGATTCTAATCAGATGAAAGGATTACTGAATACTGCTCCTTCGAGCGGTCCTGCTACAAACTGTGGTATAGTTGATTGGACATCAAAATCACGCTGTCTTTGGCCTAATCTTTTAGACAAAAGTATAAGCGTTAACGCTGATCATTATACGGGTGATGTAATAAATACAACAGCAAACGCTTATATATCTTTTAGTGGCTTGGATTATATGATGTTGCATAATTTATATTATATAGCATTCCGAAAAGAAGATATTAAAACAATCAATACCTGTGACGATGTCAGCACTAGAACAAATTCACAACGAGGAGGCACTATTAATGCCGGATGCTCAATATTAGGTACAAATGTTACTTATACTGCTCATAAGCAGGTGAAATTACTACCGGGTTTCAGTGCAAGCAGTGCCGGTGGTAAAGCATTTGTGGCTAATACTATTAATCGTTCTGGCGAATACAATGGCAGTTTATACCTTGCACCCGCAAGCTATAATACATCAGCACCTTCAATGGTTCACAAAAAAAATGTTACTACCGATAATCAATCGAATGTAAACACCAAAGATGATCAATTATCAATTGACAATTCTGATCGTATTGAAATTTATCCTAATCCATGCCGGGGCAAGTTTGTAATATCATTAAGTTATAATCATTTTCCTATTGATTATTCAATAGTCAATTCGAATGGTTTAATAGTGAAAAAAGGACAGATTATGTCAAATGGGCAAATGGTAGGTATACCTTTTCAACCAAAAGGTTTATATTTTATAAATTTGTTTTTGAAAGATAAAACTAAATCTAAAAAATTAGTACTTATATAAATCAGGATCTTTAAATTAAATTTTAAATCATTTACAAAAAATGAAAAAAATATTATTTTTAATTTCAGTCTGCTCCTTATTAAGTTCCTGTGATAAATATACCAATTATGACTTACCAAAAGATAAAATACCTTTATTGCAGAATAATGATATTGTTTATTTTCAGGATAGTGCAAGTAGTAAGATTGATACATTTCGGTTAGATGTTAGGAACTATAGGCAGATTACAGGGGAAAATGGATCCTTAGAACATATTGATATTTATTATAATTTCTTGAATCGAAAGGTTTTTTTAATCTACAGAGTTTCAACAACTTGGATGTATGGTGGTTATAATAATATATATAATATTCTTTTTGAAAATGAGAGTAGAAGATTAGTTTTATATGAATTAATCAATTCCACAATTAATGGAAAAACATATCCCTCTGTAAAATTATTATATGTAAATATAGATACTTTACCAGACACAATACCAAACAAAGTATATTATACTTTTGCAAACGGCATTATTCGCTATGAGTATAAAGATGGCAGGGTGTATAATTTGCTAAGTAAATAAAAAGAGTAATCCGATGATTTATAGTCATCGGATTACTTATTATTTTATGCTTAAAAAAAACGAGATTGGGTAGCAGATTATAATAATATAACAACAGACGAAGCTTATGCAGTTTTTAATGGATTGGATTATATGATGTTGCATAATTTGTATTACATTGCATTCCGAAAAGAAGATATTAAAACAATAAATACCTGCGATGATGTCAGCACTAGAACAAATTCGCAACGAGGAGGCTTAATTAATGCCGGTTGCTCAGTATTAGGCTCAAATGTTACTTATACAGCCCATAAACAAGTGAAGTTAATGCCGGGGTTTAGTGCTAGTAGTATTGGTAATAAGAAATTTGTAGCCAACACTATTAATCGTTCTGGCGAATACAATGGCAGTTTGTACGTTGCTCCTCCAAGCTATAATACATCAGCCCCTGCAATGGTTCGTAAAAATAAAACTTCTACCCTTGTTCGGCGTAGCGTAAAAAAGTGCTTGTGTTCGGCATAGCGTCTTTCGCTATGTCGAAGCTAAAGGCAAGGCTCT
>JBAWXD010000046.1:0-20378 GCA_037144275.1 Paludibacter sp.
GCAATCTAACAGCAAAATCTATAAAAAGTTTTACCTCGTCAGCATAAACTTGAAGCTTACTCCAAAGTTAGAAGAAGAAACCGGATAGGATGACGAAATAAGTGGTGTGCTCATCTGCTTATCGTAGAATAACTGAATGTTTACCTTCGAACTAAACACATAATCGGCAATGATTTTCAACGTAAACATTTTATTTCCACTCGATGCCTGAGTAAGGTTTTCCTCTACCTTTCGTAACAGTGTTTTAATGTCTTTGTAAGACAAATCGGCACTCAGTTTCAAATCGTTTTTTACTTTCGTTTGTTTGTCCGATTTCAATTTCAGAATCACATCAAAATCCTTCAACACATATCCAAGCCCAACTACAAACTCGTCGGAGGCCGATTCAATTAACTGCGTACTGGATAAATTAAGTGCCATATTGCGTTGTTTTCGGTATTCAAGTTTACCGGTCATACTATTTTTCATCGCTACATTTACACCTATCAATGGACTAAATTGCTCGTTGATAGAGACATCACTAATGTCATACGGTGAAGAAGGAATTGGATTACCGCTCTGAACATCTCGGACATAACCCAATGCGCTGTCATCATTTCCCATGCCCACCCAGGTTGAATATGAAGTGTACGAACCAATGCTGTAGCGGCAAGTGTAGGCATGTGTCAAACTCACCGATTTGAAATTATCCTTAAACCAACCAATGTTCGAAAGTCCGTCATAGCTAATACGCCAGTTTGGTAGCAGACTAAGAATGGAAAGAAACGGATTGGTATCAACAGAATTTACATCACGGCCGGTATAAGCAGCTACAAAAGCTGGTATTAACACATCGGCCGAATTCAGACCATAAGCTCCGTTTCCGGCATTATAATCGTTGTTTGCAAGTGCAGTTCCCTTTAAGAAACCAACATTTGGATATTTGGTTCCTGATAATTTCGAGTTTAACCGGTCAGAAATTACCTGACGGTTGCTCAATAAAGCATTGAAAGGTTCGGAATTATAGTTTTGCTGTGCCGTTCCAATTGGTTTGAAAGCTGTTGCCAAAGCCATAAGCGTAATATTATACGTTCCTGTAAAGTTTTTAGGCATTCCTTCAAATTTATACTGAATGCTTGTATTGGAAGCTACTGTTCGTTTGGCATTCAAATCAATCTTAAATCCTGCAAAGGGCTCTAGAGTTGCTTTTATATCCAAATCGGAAGTGTAAGCAGTGGTAGCTGGCGTTACAATAGAATCATTTTTCGATAACCATCCATTATCCATAGCTGTTTGAATTATATTTTTATCGATAATTCCAAAAGTAAATCCATAACCGGGAGCAGCACCAGTATCGGTTATTTCCTGCCCTAAAAAGGCGGGTTGTTTCTGAAAACCGGGTAATACCATACTATTGGATTCTCGATATGTAATCGACGCTTTACGAACCAACATTAATGCACGAACAGCAATATCAACGGCTTTTTGTGCCGGATTCTTATCAGTCTGATCAACTGTAACGATTGTAAGTTGAATGCTATCGGTGTTTATTGCAGGTGTTATTTCTATTGAAATCGGAGTTTTAACTTTAAAAGGCAGATTTATCGTTTTCCCTCTATTATCTATTGCTGTTAGTTTAAGATTATCGGCACCAAGTTTATGACTAATGGTTATCGTTTTGTCCTTCTCTAACTTAACTTTTTGTTTGTATGTTTTAGATTGGAATTTTGTTTTAACCTGACTGGATTGTTGACTGGATTGTTGGTTTAGAGATTTCAGGTATTTCGATTTATTGTACAATGTTTCAAAATTCAACTGTCCATCAAATGACCAGGCACCCATAGATGTGGCAATATTTCCGGGTTGATTAGCGGGATTGACAATGCTGGGCACATTTGCCATACGGTTCCAGTTGTAAGTTGAATTATAGGCAGCGTTGGCATTCACCCAGTCTAAAAATGGTAATTTATTAACCGGAACATTCCATGTAGCAGAGAATACCTGCTGGTATGTGTATGGTGTTCCCAGTTTACGGATATTCAACCACACCGAGTCACGCCATGATTCGTAATACTGCTGTCCAATTTCCGGGGTATAATAAGGTTCAGCAATATTTGCATTCATAGCTGTTTGAAGACTTAATTTGATTCCTTTGCTTAAATCGTATTTGATATCAAACTGACGATTCCATCTGAAATCCTTACTGGAAGTCATATCCAGTGGACTAGAGCCTATTCCGGTTGTAATAGCATTCAAATCACGCAATTTAACTTGTGAATACTGACGATTCAGATTGGTATTGAAACTCAACGAAGTTGGCAAATAGTTAAAATTAAAATCCTTGATAATTTTAAATAATGGATTATCCAATGCTTTCACATTTTTGAAAGGTTCAAATGGTTTTGGGTTGAAGGAGAAACTATAGTCAATCGATGCTTTCTCATCTTTCACCAGATTTTGTTGAATTTCTGAACTATGTTGATTTGTTTCATTGTAAGCGTATGTAAACGTGAGGTTAGCTGGGTCATAAAATTGTGGTGTTTTACTTCTTATATTGACTTTTGCACCAGATATATTGAAACTCTTGGTAGAATTAACAGTTTGTGAAACCATTTTCAACGAATCACGCTGACCTTGCGTATTGGCATTGGTTATAGCATCAGAAAGCAATACATCCTGATCCATTGGGTTATATTTCGGTGAAAGTGTTTCGTTGGTATAAGAGAAATAAGCCGGAATTTTCAACTTAGCTTCGGAAGGCAAAAAACGTCCCAACTCCAGTGCTGTTGAAAAATTCATCTGGTACAAATCGTCCATACGGCGAGTCATCACATTACTTTCAATACCACCGTATCCGGCAGTTTCAATTCTTCCTGAAAAATTCACCGTTCCCAAATCCGACAGACCAACAGCCAGATTACCCATGGCAGCCCAACCTCCCGATTCGTCAAATTGTGACATACGTAATTCATTCACCCAAACCTCAGCCGATTTGGTACTATTGGATGCGTTTCGCACCCCAATCATTATATTTTCAACATCCGAAACAGAAGGATTTCCGACAATCGAAATCTTATTCAAGGGTTTGTCTGGGTCGTAAATCGTGTAGGGCAATAAATTTGAGACATTGGCAGAACCACTTTGTTTAGCCTGATTTCGTTTCAATTTTGCTTTTGTCAAAGCATCAAAAGAAAAATCGAACATATTTTCGGGATACCAAACGATTTTCCTATCAGATGATTCAACTCCGTTAACATCACTGACATATAGACCAGCGGGAGTCAATCGTAATGGAATTTCATACTCATAATAGTTATTCACCATGTCCGAACCAACCCGAATAAAACAAGTCATCTCATAATCCTTCAGGTTATACGGGTCACCAGTCATTTGCTCAGCATGTACATACATTTGAAGGCGTTTGTACTGACGCATATCGAAAGCTGTATTTTTATAAACACCACGAGCATCACCCTGCGCCAAATCGTTTACCCGTAACACCATAGCCTGTTCATTTTGTTGCAGTAATTGCGGTTGTCCCGGATCTGTTTCGCGTGAAACTCCGGGAGGTAAAACATAATTAACCGGCGATTTGCTTGCATTTTCTTCAATATTAACTGCCTGAACGTCAATTTTTCCGGTACTGGCCGGTGCAGTAATGCTGGTATAAAGTGGTTTATTAAATCCACGCCATTCACCTCGTACTAAATCAAGTGTAGCTAGACGCAGCGTGGCAGCTTGCTGGAAATTTGTCATAAACATTCGGATAAACCGAATGGATTTAAAATTGCGGATACTTCCAATTTTTTCGTCATACTCACGAATTGGAATTTTAAACTGATACCAGGTAACCGGTTCTACTTTTCCATTTTTAAGTTCAACATTTGATGTGATTTGATCGGAAATATAGTTTGAACCGACCTTCATTGAGTTAGGATCAATACGAACATGATACTGATAATATTTTTCATATTCATTCATCGTATTATCCCCGTTAATATCTTCACCATCGGGTAATGAGGTAGCCGATGTTGGATAACTTTCCACAACGGTGCTGGCATCGGGCGAGTTTCCTTCTACCCCATTATAGTGTTTGTATCTTGATAGAATATCTAGTTTTTGGGTATCATAATCAGTTCCTCTGTAGAAATGGTAATCATCACCAGCCGGGTCTTTTAGTGGAGAAAACTGGTCAGTTTGCATCTTTTGAATTTCATCAGAAGACACTTTTGCTTTTACAGCATTCACATAATCGCTGTATGTAGGAAATAAAAATTCATCTGTGTTCGAAAGACCATCCAGTCCGACATCCTGATTCTTTCTTGCTCCGGCAGTATTATCAAAAGCCGGTACAGTGGATTGTGTTTTAGGCACACGTCCCCAAATTGTGGTTTCAGACTTGGTTGGATCACCATCTGCAGGCAAACCGTTTTCAAAGAATTTCTTTCCGTCCTTCAAAATATCTTCACTTAAATCACCCAAATTGAAATACAAATCACCGCTTTTATCGCTCTTCATACCACCGTTGATATAAGGGTCCATCATCCAAAACTCAATATACTCGATATTGGATGTTTCAAAATCGGTAGCGTCCAATTTTCGCATAATACCACCCCAACGCTTAGTTGGATTTGCAAGCGTCCCATCAATGTTCATTCCTGTTACATCTAAGTTGTAAGGTCCACGCTCTGTGGGGTAAAATGACAAGTTCATAATTGTCATTCGTGAAGTTTGAGTTGCCAGTGTTTGTTTGTTTGGAAAAATTTCAGGAACCAGCACATCACGGGTTAAATGATTGGATTTTGCATCTAAATCGTTTCGTAAATAATCAGGCGTGGTACGGGTATCACCGTTCAACACGGGATCAACATAATACCAGGAAAGCAATGCCCTGTTTTTTCCATAATTCAGATCATTACTCAATACAGCTTCGGGGAAAAGTGAACTAGAACTAGAATTAAATGGTGTTGAAGCAAGATACCAATTCACCGGATAATGAATGTCTATTGAAGTTTGTGTCGATTCAAAATCGTCGATATATGCCAATCCGGCAGAACTTACCACGCTGGAATGTCCGGGAATTAGTTGAGCAAACTCAGCATTCAGAGCAATGGTAGATGGTTTGGTAGCATTGACAAACGGAATTTTATTAATAACGTTAGTCAACCATTGCGACTCGGTTCTCCACGAAGTATTCAATCCCCAAATGGTGTTTGATATTGGCTCATTTCCAGTATTTACCTTGGTAGTAAGCGGCATTTCCGATAAATGCATAATGGTACCACCCAAACTGAAATCCTTATCAAATTTATATTCCAGATGCGTTCCTAAGAGCGTTTTACGTTGCATACTGAACATGGACTGATTTTCCAGTTTCACATCTATTTTTTGTCCCGATTCAATTATTCCGGTATTAATAATCGTTACGGTTCCCATCGTGTAATCCACCGTATAGTCTTTATTTTCAACCAAAGTGACACCACCGGCTGTAACCGTTACCGATCCACGCGGTACATTCATGGCATTCAGTTTTATTTCCGAACCCGACGAAGCTTTATATTCACCCACCAAACGGAATTTATTCTTTTCGCTAAATTCCTGCGCTATTACTAAAGTTGAATCATATAATTCCTGATAAATATACTTTTTGGCAAGTTGATCGTTTCCGATAACAGCTTTCAGGTGAGAACCGAAAGGTTCGAGTACCGGAAAAATAATGCGACCGGTGTTCGAGAAAGCTGTATAGCCTTCCACGTAATCAAATTTACCATCCGGATTCGGAGCATTTTTCGTATCCAGATTATCAAGATTCATTACTTTGAGCAATAACTTATTTTTTATATTTCCTTCGGTAAGATATTGTAAATCAGTTCCAATAGAATCATTCCGGTAAACGATATTCAACTTAAACTTATCGGGTTGTATCTGAAGTGCACCTAAACTGTACACATTTTTCATCATCAATGACCAGGATTTAAGTTGAGGGGATGGCGAAGTTCCTTTCAGTAATTTGATTATCAAAGCTTGAGGGGCTGTTACTGCATCAGTGGAGAACTCACCAACCTGGTACACCTGGCCTGCAAAAGTATATTCGTACGACACACCAAGAACCTCATCGGGGTTCAGCGAATTACGAAGCGAAATAATACCCAGCGTTGGAATCAAGCTATATTCTGATGGATCGAGTTTCCGGGCACTTTCTATTTTTTCATAATCCTCGCCACCGGCAAAGCTATTGGGTAAAGTACTATAATTCTCTGATAATTTCGAATTAGTAAGCTGAATATCACGTATTCCGGATATTCCGCTAATTTCAGAATAAAGATTATTGGCTCTGTTAGTTGGTAATTTTTGTCCGGCAACGCTCACTTTCCAATGTGGATTATCAATCTGATCGGTTTCAGCCAAATCCATAAATGCCACAATATTACGTGACTGATCATAGTTAGCACGTTTATTGGTTATCCACACCTCCATGCGGTTAATGGTAATTCCCGACGAAATATAGGGAAGCTTGCTCATCGCATTTTCATAATTGTCACGGAAATAATGAGCTAAGAAGAAATGTCGGTTATCGTCGTAATTATCAATGCCAATATCGAATTTGGTAGTTTGTGCTCCACCTTTGGAGCTAACAGTTTGGGTTTGCGATTCCTGTTGCGATGCAATAGCTACTACATTCAGTTTGCCAAACTGTAGTTCTGTTTTAATCCCAAACAAGGCAGTACTTCCCGTTATAAGAGAGCTGCTTAGGGGCAAACTTACATTACCGGCTTCTATATTTTTAATGATGTCGTCTTCTTTCCCTTTGTAAGCCAGTTTCACCATCTTCTGGTCGAAGTCAAAGCTCGATTCAGTATTGTAATTCAATCCGAAATTCACCTTATCGCCTACGTTTCCGGTCACATTCATCTGAATCTTTTCGTTAAAGTCGAAAATATTCGATGTCCGCATTCGTTCAGTAAGTGAAGGATTATCGATGGTATTGTTCTTAAAACCAAAAATCAATTCAGCCGAACCCTGCGTTTTAATCTGCACACCACCGGGACCAAAAACTTTATCGGCAGCACCGATATTGAATTTCATATCCGAAATGGAAAACTTATCTTCATTGTTCTTTTGATTTTTTTTGCTTTTTTCCTGCCAATAGCTTTGCATTTCCTTTTTGGCTGAGAAATTTTTATATTCCTGCTCAGTCATCAAAAAAGGTGTTGCAATTTCATTCTCTCCCACAAAAGTACGCAACACATAATTACCGGTTTTTACATCATATTGTACTACCGATTTCACATTACTAGGCTTTGGAGCATCCAATGGATATTTTGCATTCAGTTCATCATAGGTATTCTGAGTGAATTTCTTAATTGGAAAACGTGTAGTGACAGTTTTGGAGGTATCGGCAGGAGTTGAAGTGATTGCTGTTGTATTCGGTTTGTCAGGTGCTGCTTCAGATTCAGCAACAGTAGCGTTTCCGGGCTCAAAAAGGGTGGTTTTACTTACAATAGCATAAGCCGAACCGATTATCAGACCGAATAAAAGAATTATAAGAATATTTTTATTTGAAAAATTCATGTTCAATAATTAATGTACCCCAAGCCCCTAAAGGGGATGTAAAATTACCTTAGTATAGTTAGTTTCAGCGTTCTTCTAAAGTCCCCTTTAGGGGATTTAGGGGTCTTACAGCATTTTCAACGCAATTTTTATCAGTTGTTCCACTCTAAGGCCGGGTTGTTCTTTCTGTATTTTCTCTACAGCTTTTTGCGAAGCTGCGGCTGCAAAACCAAGCATAACCAAAGCTGAAATGGCTTCTTCCTTCTCAGCACTATTAGGAGTAGCAAACCCGGGTATTTCATTACTTCCAGTTCCCTTCACTATTTTGTCTTTCAAGTCAATAATGATACGTTGAGCCGTTTTGGTGCCAATTCCCTTAATAGCATTCAACGCTGTGACATTTCCTGAAACAATCATTTCCTGGATTTCCTGTGCTGAATACGATGACATAATCATTCGAGCGGTATTGGCACCAATTCCCGAAACCGAAATCAATAATAGAAAAAGATGTCGCTCACTTTGTGACAAAAAGCCGTAAAGTACGTGAGCATCTTCACGTATGGCCTCATAAACAAAAAGTTTTGTTGATTTCTGATCACCCAGAAACGAATAAGTAGGCAAGGTAATATTCACAAAATAACCAATTCCGGCAGTTTCGAGTACCACGTAAGACGGTGTAAGTTCGGTTACTTCAGCTTTAATATAGTCTATCATTAATTTTTGTTTGAAAAGTTGAGTTTTGTTTTTAACTTGCAAATATACAGAAATTCCAAGTTCTGACAAAACGAATTTTCACAATTCAGGAGTTTAAAACTAAATTGCAAAATCAATAACGATAAATTTTAATAATTAGTACAAATCTGGTAGGAAAATACTGAGAAAAAATCGGGAATAAGTCGAAATATCGAAATCAGCATTCACCGTTCCATTCCCGATAAAATTCTTCAAGATATGTTAGCATAAACCGGTGACGTTGTTCGGCCAGAAGCTTCCCGGTCTTAGTGTTCATTCTGTCCTTAAGCAGCAACAGTTTTTCGTAAAAATGATTGAGTGTGGGGGCTGTGCTTTGTTTATATTCGGCTTTTGTCATGTTCAGATTTGGTTTAATATCAGGGTTATAGATTTCTCTATTTTTGAAACCACCGTAATTAAACGTGCGGGCAATACCAATAGCTCCCATCGCATCGAGTCGGTCAGCATCCTGCACAATGTTCATCTCAAGTGACTTGAAATCTTGAGCCTCGTTACCGCCTTTAAACGAAATATGATTAATAATATTTTCTACCTGTAGAATATATGCGTCCTCCACTCCTATTGACTGTAAAAACTCCCTTGCCTTTTGTGGACCAAGTTCTTCATTTCCGTTATGAAACTTAGAATCGGCAATATCATGAAGCAATGCAGCCAATTCCACCACAAAAAGTGATGCTTCCTCTGTCTCGGCAATCTTTTTAGACAATTGCCACACCCGCCAAATATGCCACCAATCGTGTCCGCCTTCGGCATCAACGAGCGTTTGTTTTACAAATTCGACGGTTTGTTGAATGATGGATTGATGAGTCATAATACAGAAATTTGAGATGAAGATAAAGTTGATGTTTATCATGTCAAAGATACATTTTTTTATACACTAGCGCAAAATACTTTCGCCTTACAGTAATATAATGATTTTTTAATGGGTTAGTTTATAAAAAAAATTAGCAATAATGTAAACAAATCAAACAATCAGCGTGTTATAATTTGAAATAAATCCAAATTTTTATCAATAAAACATCAAGACATCATGAAACGACTCAATTCCTTGCTAGTAATGCTTTTCGGTATGATTGTATTAAGTTTAGGACAATTTAAATTGCCTGATTTACCGTATAAATACAATGCATTAGAACCCTACATTGACAGTACCACCATGCATATTCATCACGATTTGCATCACGCAAAGTATGTTAGTAATCTGAATGAAGCTCTTGTAAAATATCCCGACTTATATAAAAAAGATTTGTTGGAACTGATTCAGAATATCAACGAATTGCCGGTTTATATTCAAAAAACGGTACGGAATAATGGCGGTGGTGTCTATAATCACAGCTTTTTCTGGAAAATAATGGCAGCACCCGGATCTGCTCCGATGTCTCCGGCCTTGACAAAATTACTGACTGACAATTTCGGAAGTGTAGATGCTTTTAAAGCCGAATTCGAAAAAGCAGCCATCAATCAATTTGGGTCTGGTTGGGCCTGGCTTATCAAAGAACCGTCGGGCAAACTGCGCATTATTTCAACTGCCAATCAGGACAATTCGCTGATGTCTACGGCTGATGTGAAGGGGAAACCTATATTAACCCTCGATGTATGGGAACATGCCTACTATCTGAAATATCAGAACAAAAGGCCTGCCTATGTCAAAGCATTCTGGAATGTAGTGAATTGGACCGAAGTGGAAAAACTCGCAAAGAACTAATCACTTCCTTTTTATATTTAATGGCGTAGATTTTATGAAAATCTACGCCATTTTTGATTGAAAATAATTATAGTTAAATTCAAACAATTTGTAACAAAATAAGCCTGACTATTTAAAATTTCATTTACAATAAGAGTTTAAAATACTATACCGAAACCGGTTAATATTTTATTTAAATATTTTCCAAATATTTATTCCGAAATTCATTCTTTTGCTTTATCTTTCGGAAATATTTCTCCCGAAAAATCAAACTAATCACAAAAATTTTCCCTCTTTTAGGGATTAAAAAAAAATATTATGGAAAGAATAAGCAGTACAGAAGTCCTTGATTGGGCAAAAGATTTTCTATCGAAATCGGAAAAGGAAATTACAGCCGACGAACTGAAAGAGCAAAAGAAATACGCCATTCTGATACAGAATCCGAATGATAAAACTTTGCTTTCAAAGATGTTAGATGAGTCGTCTCAGATTCACGATAACAAAAAGCTGGCTCGCCGAATGAAACTACTTATTGAGCATTATGGAGTTCCGGAATTTTTCAGTTCCAGGGATGCATTTCTTCTTAAATTATTTACTTCATTTGGCTATTGGTTCGATTTTATTTCTGTGCCGATTTTCAAGAACCGCCTTCGTTCAGATACTTCCAAAGTAATCATCAATGAAAAGGCCTCCCTGCTCAATCAACATTTGAGTGTACGACGTAAGCAACAAATAGGACAAAACGTAAACCTGTTAGGCGAAGTAGTATTGGGCGATGCTGAAGCCAATCACCGCTATACACATTATCTGGAAGCGCTGAAGTATCCCAGAATCAACTATATATCTATCAAAATTTCAGGCATTTACGCCCAAATAAATCCCTTAAATTACGATATCAATAAAGTAGAATTGTGCGAACGACTGACTAAAATCTATCAACAATCCATTGATAATCCGTTTATCGACGAAAATGGTGCTGCTCATTCCAAGTTTGTAAACCTCGATATGGAGGAATATAAAGATGCTGAACTCACTCTGGACGTATTTATGACTGTTTTGAGCCTACCACAATTTAAGAATTATTCGGCTGGAATTGTGGTGCAGGCATATTTACCGGATGCCTGGAATTTTCAGACTGAGTTATTGGAATTTGCACATAAACGAGTAGCTGATGGTGGTGCTCCACTTAAAATGCGCCTCGTAAAAGGTGCAAATCTGCAAATGGAATCCATTGTTTCATCTCTTAAAGGCTGGGAAAATCCGATTTTACACACGAAAGTGGAAGTGGATGCGAATTACTTACATATTCTCGACCGAGCATTGGAACCTGAAAATGCCTCCGTTATGCATATTGGCGTGGCATCACATAATTTTTTCAGTTTGGGTTATGCCTATTTACTGAGTAAGAAAAATGCAGTGGAGGAACAGGTTACATTCGAAATGCTGGAAGGAATGGCTAATCACCTGCCACGCGTAATGCGAAGTCTCGGAAAACAAATCATACTGTATACACCGGTAGTAAAAAATGTGAACTTTCTGAATGCAGTTTCCTATCTGGTTCGCCGACTCGACGAAAACACCGGGAAAGATAATTTCCTGAGCTATTCATTTGGTCTCACTTACGATAGCAAGCAATGGATTTTTCTAAAAGA
Source organism: Paludibacter sp. (assembly GCA_037144275.1). Classification (GTDB taxonomy): domain Bacteria; phylum Bacteroidota; class Bacteroidia; order Bacteroidales; family Paludibacteraceae; genus Paludibacter. Next base: position 11,620 of record JBAWXD010000046.1, read on the forward strand.
CCAATTTCTTGAAGCATATAAACTGAAAGACAATATTGAAGCTAAAGCGTACCGGACACAAAACAGAAAGGAAGAGACAGTCGGCAGTCGGCAGCAAGCAGTAGGGACTCAACACGAAACACGAAACACGAAACTTGAGACGTTTAAAAACGAACCCGATACCAATTTTGATTTACGTCCGAACCGTTTTTGGGCTGATAGCATTCGGAATGCCTGGAAAAAATCAGCAAGCGATAAACCCTATCAGATTCCAATACAAATCGGAGAAAAAGAGTTGTCATCAACAAAAAAACTGTCGTTCCCCGATCATTCTCAAACGGATGAAATCTGCGTTTGTGAGGCAAGTTTATCGAATCTGGATCAAATAAAAGAAATAATCACGGTTGCCGAAACAGATGCATCAAATTGGCGCAAAACAAGTTTAGATGAACGAAACATAATTCTTCACAGCGTGGCCGAAAAGTTAAGTCAAAGTCGAGGCCATTTAATTGGTTGCATGTCGGCCATTACTGGAAAAACTTTTGGAGAAGGCGATGTGGAAGTTTCGGAAGCTATTGATTTCTGTCGCTTCTACCCTATCTCTATGAGAACACTGGCAGATTTAAAATCAGTCACAATGACACCGAAAGGAATTGTATTGGTTATTCCGCCCTGGAATTTTCCGTTAGCCATCCCTGTTGGTGGTGTGACCGCTGCACTCACAGGAGGAAATACCGTGATTCTGAAACCGGCATCGGTAGCATTACCGGTAGCCTATGAATTTGCAAAATGTTTCTGGGATGCCGGAGTGCCAAAAGATGCTCTTCAGGTAGTTTGTACTGATGGTCGTGAACCATTAAACTATCTCACTGCACATACTTCCATCAAACATATAATATTAACCGGAGGTACTGATACTGCTTTCCGTTTATTAGAAAATAATCCAAGCTGTCCGCTTTCAGCCGAAACGGGTGGAAAAAATGCCATCATTCTCACCGCAAGTGGCGACCGTGACCATGCCATTCAAAATATTGTCACTTCAGCATTCAGCAATGCCGGCCAGAAATGTTCCTCTTGTTCCTTACTTTTATTGGAGAAGGAAGTCTATAATGATCCAGGATTCAAAACCAAACTGATTGATGCAGTGACCAGTATGAAAACTGGTAGTGTGTGGAATGGGGGCAATATTGTAGGTCCAATGATTACAAATAATAATGATAAATTAATACATGCCATCGAAAATCTGGAAGAAGGTGAATGGTGGCTGGTAAAACCTGAATTCGTTGATGAGAAACATTTTATTCTAAAACCTACTGTAAAATGGGGCGTAAAACCAGATAGCTTTACATTTAAAAATGAACTGTTTGCCCCCTTACTGTCCGTAGTATGTATTGATAATCTTGAACACGGAATCAGTTTGCTAAATTCATCTGATTATGGTCTTACATCCGGTCTGCAAAGTCTGGATGAAGCGGAACAACTCCTTTGGAAAAACAGCATTGAAGCAGGAAATCTTTATATAAACCGTGGAATTACCGGTGCAATTGTCAATCGGCAGCCTTTTGGCGGAATGAAACTTTCAGCATTTGGTGGAGGTATTAAAGCCGGTGGACGAAATTATGTTTCGTGTTTTGTAAATATCACCGAAAAGGAATCTTATAAGGCAGATATAAATGAAATGAATGAATTCAAATCAATGAGTAATTTACTGGACAAAAACGATAAAATCCGCTTTCTGAATGCCGTTGAAAGCTATACTGAAAATATGAAAAATGAATTTTCGCAAGAAAACGACATACATCAGTTGTTTGGCGAGCGAAACACCTTCCGTTATCTTCCACTTAAAAATTTGATTTTGAGAGTTTTGCCTGAAGATTTATTGATTGATGTGTTTATGATTATACTTGCGACTAAAACAGCCGCGACTCAACTTACTATAAGCATTCAATCAACTGATTTAAAATTGGATGAAATTAAAAAAGCTATAGATAAAGAGTCAAAACTGATTATTCAATCAGAAGCTGAATTCATTAACATACTGAATGACTTCGACCGAATCCGAACATGTAGCAAAAATATTCCCGAAGCTTATTTCCATGAGGCAGCAAAAAAAGGAAAGTATATTGCCACTGCAAAACCGTTGATTGAGGGTAGGCTTGAATTGTTGCATTATTTAAAAGAACAAAGCATAAGTTTTGAGTACCATCGTTACGGAAGTATTACAGAAAATATTCAATGACAAAATCATTATAATCTTTTAATAAGTGTTCCTTGAGTAAAAATCGGGGAGCACTTTTTTATTTTTGTACACGAAAATGCTACAATAAGTCAACTATCAACAACATTATTAATGTTAAATATTAGATATGTGTTTTATTTTTCAAACAAATCAATACCTTTGTTGTTATAAAAATTAGTTATTGCAAATAAAATTCATATAAATTTACATATTCAAGTACAATTATTATTCATTTAAAATACTTTAGCCATGACAAGTTTTAAAAAATTGAAAATGAAATCCATTCTGATGCTTTTATTCATTTTGGGATTTACAGCATGTGTAACAGACGATTACGATCTGAACAAGGGGTTAAATACGGATATTGCCGTTGGTGGAGACTCTTTAACTCTTACAATTGCCAAAACAAATAAAATCCTGTTAGGGTCAATAGTTGACCCAATCAGTTTGGATATTCTCAAAAAATCATCCAGTGGAGGATATTCTTTACAAATAAAAGATTCTACAGGCGTGTCAGTTAATGCATTGAATCCGGTAAGTTTCTCTATTGCTCCTATTTCAATTGCACCAATTAATACGAACCTTGCTTCAATTAATATTCCTTCATTCAATATTAATCCGATTAATTTATCTTCAGCCTTACCATTTCCAACAATTGATATAAGTTCTATCGCACTGCCTTCAATAAACGAAAGTTATACAAAGTTGTTTGACTTATCAAAGCCAAATAATGTGAGAAGACAAGTAAAACCAAGCGGATTGAATAAATCTAAATCTGATTTAGCATTACAGAGTACAGGATTAATAACTTTTCATGATTCAAAAACAATTAATCAGGCACTTTCATATGTTTATCCTGATCAACTTCAAAAAATAAACAGTATTTTCCTGAAAAACAATACAGTTACTCTTACTTTTAATAAATCCGACATAAATAATTTGGGATTTCAGACACAAAATGATACCATAACTCACTTCAAACTTGATTTTCCGGCTGAGTATGTTTTATCTTCTCCAACAGGCCAAGGTACAAGTATTTCGGGCAACTCATTTATAATTAATAATGCAGTTTTGTCTAAAACTCTGGGGATTTATGTTGCCACATTCAAGATTGATAAGATTGATTACAGCAATTATTATCAATCACCTCCTCCAACCATAATGAATTATACAAAAGACATAACATATAGCATAGATTACAGTTTTATTGGTGAAACTAACAATCCGTTATTACTTTTAAGCAAAGTAAATGTTATCGTTTCATTAACATCGGGACCTGCAATTAATGATATGGATATTCAAACAAACGAATTTGGAGTAACTGTTCCAAGTGGTTCAAATCCGATTAACCAAAGCATTACAATTCCGTCCGAAATATCCAAAGTAAATTCTATAACTTTCCAGGATGGTGCTACCTTACAATTAAATATTGCTAATCCTTCTATTTCCCCATTTTCGTTAAGTGCAGGAAATTGTGTGATTCAATTACCACAAAAATTCATTTTCAAAGCAAGTCCAGGATTAGACTTAACAACAAATACCCTGACAATTCCTTACAATCAGTTGTTTGGAATTAAAACAATCGGTATTTCGGGCATCAATATTAATCAAAATGTCACACCTGGTTCCGGATCTATTTCACTAAGTGATAATCTATCGTACAGCATTAATGGAGTGAAAGTTGGTTCTCAGGCAGTAATGGTAAATGCCATAAATGGTATGACCGGCAAAAAAATTAATGTTACCGGAACTATAAGTAGTCTCACTATTTCGAATGCTTCGGTGCTAACCAATAGGATAGATATTTCCATACCGGATGTAAATACAAGTATTGCTGTAAATCAATTCATATCCAATGATTTGAAGAAGATTTACAGTCTGGCACTTAAAACTCCATCAACATTAGAAATTGATTTGAATGTGAGCAATATGCCTGCAGGTATTGACTCAATTTTCTTCAAAGATTACACGATACAATTCCCATCGTTTATTAAATGTAAAACAGGAGATTTGAATGGGTCGAATCAATTGGTAATGAATCAGGGATTCAAAGTGAAGACTGGATTTAAAAAGACTATATCCATAGAAAAGATTGATTTTGGTTCAAATGGATTAGACTTGACTAATGGTAATTTTGTGCTGAACGAAGCAGTTACAATGAAAGGAAGTGCCTACGTTAAGAGTTCCAGTGTAAATTCAAGTGATGTTGCCGGTATTACGATTAGTCCGAGTGTAAGTGTTGGAAGTATGACTGTTGGATTAATTGAAGCACAAATTTCTACGGCTATTCAACCAGTTTCTCAAAATCTGGCTTTGAATTTACCTTCCTTCCTTTCAGGTGGCAATAGCATATTGGATATCGTAAATCCTGTTTTGTCACTTGAAATTGGTAACAGCCTCGGAATTCCAATGAGTATTGATTTAAGCCTTATTCCAAAGAAGAATGGAGTGGCTGTAGCTAATGGAACAATAAATACAACCATTGCCATAGCCCCAGCAGCAATTTTAGGTCAGACGACATGGAGCAGATACTGGATATCAAACTACTGCAAGGGTTATTCGGCCGGTTTCGATACTATTAATGTGGCACTCCAAAAACTTTTACGTTCAGTTCCTGATCAGGTAGAAATAAGTGCAACACCTTCAATTACAGGCTTAAAACAAACGGTAGACCTGAGTTCGACTAACAATAGTGTGAATCTTAAATTTGCAGTTAATGTTCCGTTGAGTTTTGGAAAAGATTTCCAATTACAATATATTGACACAATACCTGATTTACAGAAATCAATGGCTGATATTCTGAAAATGACTCATTCGATTGATATTATTGCAGTTGTTGAAAATTCAATACCTCTTGAATTATCATTAATTGCAACAGCTTTGAATTCTACTAATGGAATAATCAGTGGAGTTACAGTTAGTTCAGTCGATAAAATAAAATCAGGTAATGCTGATGGCACTGCTCAAATCAGTACAATTAGAATCAGCCTGAAAGAAACAACAACCGATGCGATTAAACTTCTGGATAAACTGATTCTGACCGTTTCGGCTAAGAATAACAGTACTGTTGCCGGAATTCAGCTCAATGCTGATCAGTATGTTAAGTTGGAATTAAAAGTACAGATTCCAAAGGGCATCACTATATCAACAACCCCGGCAGCTGCTCCTCGAAAAAAATAAAATGTTTTATTTAGAACAGATTAAATAAAGAAAAATATCATAGTAAATAAAACGATAATTCATTATAAAAAATATACTTATGAAAAGAATAATAATTTCAATCAGCATACTTTTAGTAACGCTTTCAAGTGTATATTCGCAAGCTGTACATTCAGTTTATTTTTTGAATGAGTGGAGTCAGAGACATACTTTAAATGCTGCTTTTGCACCCGAATATGGTTATTTTTCATTGCCGGTGCTGGGTGGGATTGATTTAAGTGTCAACACCAATATGGGACTTAATAACTTTATTTTCCCCTATCAAAATGAGTTTGTAACATTTATGCACCCCAGTGTTGATGCTCAGACCTTTATCAATGGTTTAAAACCGGATAACTTTATGAGACAATCCTTAGAATTGAATTTACTTTCATTTGGCTTTTACACCAAACAGAATAGCTTTTGGTCGTTTGATATTACAATGAAAGAGAATTTGAACGTGAATTTGCCCATTGATTTGTTCCGGTTTATGAAATTAGGTATGGCCAGTCCGACAAGTAATAACTATGATCTGAAGAATCTGGGAATTGAACAAACCAATATTGCTCAGATTGCACTGGGTTATTCAAGAGATATTAATTCTCAATTCAGAATCGGGGTAAATGCCAAAATGCTGGTTGGATTATCAACTGAACGAATAAACTACAGTAAGTTTGACATATCATTATCACAAAGCAAGTTTGAAATAAATGCTGTTGGTGAATCACAAATTGCTGCTGGTTTCCTGTCACTGCCAACTGATCCGAATAGTTATTATGATATGACGAAGCCAAACATTAACATTGCCAACATACAACCTGCCGGCATTGGTTTGGCTATCGATTTGGGTGTAACTTATAAGCCAATTAAAAATTTAACTCTTGCAGTAGGAATAAATGATTTAGGGTATATGAAATGGAATGCAAGTTCTATTACACGCGGACTTGCTTCGAGTGATGTTGTTTTTAATGGTTTTAGTAATGTGGATGTGAGTAATGTAAACCTACAAGGTCAGATAGATACCTTGGTGAACGGTCTGACAAATATTGCAAAATTTAAACAAGCTGCAACTGTAAATGATATTTCGGAAAGTATACCTTATAATATCAAGGCTTCTGCTGAATACAGTATCTTTGGCAACGACAAACACGATATTTTAGTTGGAGTACTTTTCCATAGTTATAATTCGAAATCATACAGCGTAAATGAGTTGGTAGCTGCACTGACTCTTAAACCGCTTTCGTGGTTCACTCTATCTGGAACTTGTAGTCTGTTGAATCAGGATTTCAACCGTTATGGAGTAGCACTAAAGATATCGCCAAGAAGGATCAATTTATATATTGCCTCTGACTTTATCGCTCCAAAGGTGAACAAACAGTTTATACCAATTGACCACGTGAATATGAATTTAATTTTCGGTGGTAGTATTGTAATTGGCAAACCTAAAATAAAAGATCTTTCGAGAAACTAAAAAAAAAGCCGGATTCAACTCCGGCTTTTTTTGATCAATAAAACAGCAAACATACCGGTGCTCCTACCTTGATTTGTTGACCGCTATCTGTAAGTTTCCCTGTATGTATATCGCGTTTGAAAATGCTTATATTATCCGTAAACTGATGGGCTACAAATACAAAGAGTCCATCGGGACTTATGGCAAAGTTACGTGGTCCGTCACCTTTGGTTGAGACTTGTTCCACAAAGCTCAACATTCCATTTTTACCTACTGAAAATGAACTGATATCATTGGCAATTCCCCGATTAGTTACATACAGAAATTTCTCATCGGGTGAAAGATGAATATCGGCAGCCCTTGCAACCACTCCATTCGATCTGATTACGGTGGCTTCCTGAATAAGCTTCAATTTTCCATTTTTCATGTCTATCACCGAAACTGTTCCGTCAATTTCCTGAACCAGATACAGTCTTTTGCCATTAGAGCTGAACGCAGCATGACGGGGTCCACTTCCCAACTTTACAGTCAAGGTATCAAAAGGAACTAAAATGTTTGTTTTGGCGTCTGAATTATAGTTGTAAACAGTAACTTTATCGGTTCCTAAATCATTTGCAACTACATACTTTTTATCTGGTGAGATTATAACCTGATGCACATGCGGCTCATTCTGACGTTCGGTATTACTGCTTTTACCAATATGTTGAATCTTTTGCAAAACTTCAGTCATTGAACCGTCCGTGTTTCTAGCAAAAACGCACAAACTTCCATCGGAATAATTGGCGGTAAAAACATGTTTATCAGTTACCGAAATATAACAAGGTCCTGCTCCATTTGCATCCTCTTTATTCAGAAAAGTGAGTTTCCCCTTATCAAAGTCAAAGGCACTCACGGTACTGTTTTTGTCATTCTGATTCACCGAATAAACAAACTTTTTATCGGGAGTTAATGCCAAAAAACTGGGATTTAAAACTCCTTTGGCTAAAGAGCTTTGACTAATTGTGTTTTTCTGCATATCAACAGAATAGCTATAAATCCCTTCGCTTTTACCCGTGTTGGTATAGGTTCCAACCATCAGATGGTAGGTTTGAGCTGAGATAGTAGAAAAAAGAGCAAAACCCGCAAATGCAGCAGCTAAGATAAATTGTTTCATGATTGTACGTTTTAAAGAAATGGAAGTCAAAAGTACTTATTTTTTGGCGAATAAAAACAAAGTCAGACCCTTGTACGTTTAAAATAGAAAACGATAAAGAATATGGCAGATAAACACAGTATAAGAACCGAATGGAAAGGGGGTCTGGCTTTCGAAGCCGACGTAAATGGTCACAAAGTAATTATGGATGCGCCTGTTGAAGGTGGTGGTCAAAACTCAGGACCAAGTCCGAAGAAACTTCAATTAGTAGCACTGAGTGGTTGTACGGGGATGGATATAGTGACTATTCTGGCAAAAATGCGGGTGGATATCGAAAGTTGCAGCATTGAAGTACAAGGCAATGTAGCTGATGAGCATCCAAAACATTATACCAACATGCACGTCATCTACGAATTTAAAGGTAAAAACCTGCCCCTGGATAAGCTTGAAAAAGCAGTAAAGATGTCGGAAGAAACCTATTGTGGAGTTGGAGCATTGTATCGAAAAGCTATTGAAGTTACTTCTGAAATCCGTATAATAGAATAAGACTTTTTCATTTTCAATCCAAATAAAAGGGGAAACTAATTAAAGTTTCCCCTTTTTCTATTTATAAAATTACTGATTAGTATTTCAACGCAGCTCAGGTTCGCCGTAGCGTACATTTATTGACCAAATGTTTGGCGAAGCGTCCCGCTTCGTCATGCTTAAAGAAAAGATACTATCTTAATATCCAAATTTATTTTGTCCTTTTTTTAAAAAAT